>DASRJP010000486.1:0-7636 GCA_035649415.1 Pirellulaceae bacterium
GGACAACCAGTTTTATCCACAGATTGCCGAGCAGGGCTCGCACATGCTCACGCTCGCGTGCGACACGGAGAAAGGGGGCCTGACGCTCAACGACGATTTTCTCGTCGATTTCGGCAAAGAGCCCGGCGGCCCCGCGCGGGCTCACGAGATGCGATTTCCCGACGGCGATTGCACGTCGGATATCTGGGTGTGATTTTTCGGCAACTCGATCGCGCCGATCCCTCTCGCTGCATTTTGCCGTCGCATGGTAAGATGGGCCATCTGACGACGCAGGACAGGTTTTCAACCAGTTTGATTGTTTTGGGACAGCTTGGAAGCCTGTCCTATCGGCCGCAAGGAGGTGGCAATGAGAAACATGCAGTGGTGGGAATGGCTCCTGCTGGCGAGTGGCGCCTACATTGCCGTCATGACTTTGGCGAGATTGATTCGCCGTCGCCGACAGGAATTGCTGGCTGAGTTGACGCGGCAGGTTGCCGCCAGGCGGCGAAAGAAAAGGGGCGCTCGGAAGGCGGCATAATTCGTAGGACAGGTTTCCAACCTGTTCAGTACTACTTTGGACAGGTTGGAAACCTGTTGATTTCTTATTTTGGACAGGTTGGAAACCTGTCCTACGTGACAATGACCAGACGACTGTATATCGAAACCGTCGGCTGCCAGATGAACGTGCTGGACAGCGAAATGGTCGTGGCATCGCTCCGCA
This sequence comes from Pirellulaceae bacterium, assembly GCA_035649415.1. Lineage (GTDB taxonomy): Bacteria > Planctomycetota > Planctomycetia > Pirellulales > Pirellulaceae > DATKDU01. Next base: position 701 of record DASRJP010000486.1, read on the forward strand.
AACAAGGGTACGACCTGGCCCGCGGCATCGACGAGGCGGATGTGCTGCTCTTCAATACCTGCTCCGTCCGCGAGCAGGCGGAGAACAAGACGTACAGCGCCCTGGGCCGTCTGCGCAGCTTCAAGAAGAGGCATCCGGAAAAGATTATCGGCGTGATGGGCTGCATGGCGCAGAAGGACCAGAAGCTGGTCTTCGAGCGAGCGCCGTACGTGGACCTGGTCGTCGGCCCCGGGCAGCTCAGCCAGATTCCCAGACTCCTGGAGAACGTGGCGGCCGGCAAAGGACCGCAGATGGCGGTCGGCCTGGGGCGCAAGGACGGGCCGGTCGAAGAAATTCGCCGCAGCCACGAAACGTTCGATCCGCTGCGGGACCCGTCGATGCGGCCGACGCCATTCCAGGCTTACCTGCGGATCCAGATCGGCTGCGACAAATTCTGCACCTACTGCGTCGTCCCGATGACGCGCGGACCGGAGCAAGGGCGGCCGCCGCAGCAGATCATCGACGAGGCGAAGATTCTCGCCGACCAGGGCTGCAAGGAGATCACGCTCCTGGGGCAGACGGTCAACAGTTATCGATTTCGCGATGTCGGGAAAACGACGCGGCTTTCCGACCTGCTCTGCGCGCTACATGACATCGAGGGGCTCGAGCGGCTGAAGTTCGTCACCAATTATCCAAAGGACATGACGGACGATCTGCTCGACGCGGTCCGCGACTTGCCAAAATGTTCGCCCTACCTCCACGTCCCGGCCCAGAGTGGTTCGAACGACGTGCTCGCGCGGATGAAGCGCGGATACACCGTGGAGGATTACCGCGAGATGATGGGGCGGCTCCGCGCGAAGCTCCCCGACGCAGCGGTAACCAGCGATTTCATCGTCGGCTTCTGCGGCGAAACGGAAGAGGATTTTCAGAAGACGGTGGAACTGGTCGCCGAGTGCCGTTTCAAAAATAGCTTCATCTTCAAGTACAGCGAGCGACCGGGAACGAAGGGGGCGGAGCTTTTGGCCGACGACGTGCCGTACGAAGTGAAGAATCGCCGGAATAACGAGCTGCTTGAATTGCAAAACCGGATCAGCGAGCAGGACAACCAGCGGCTCTTGGGCCAGCGGGTGGAAGTGCTGGTCGAGGGCCCCAGCGACATGGCCCGGCGGCACGGTGAAACGAGCGGCGATCTGGTGCAGCTCACAGGCCGCACCCCCTGCGACCGGATCGTCGTCTTCGACGGCAATCTGCGGTTGGTCGGCGAGCTGATTGATGTGGCAATCTACGATGTCGCCCCGCACACGCTATTTGGGGCAGTCCTCACGGAGCACGTGGGCCCGCTACGCGAGCCGCTCTCGATTGGCGAGTGACGTGCCGCCGCGGAGTCGGTACGATAGAGGCTCCGAAGTTTGACGCGGCTACCAACAGTGTCGGGATTCGTTTCGAGCCAACCCGTTTCGCTAATGGACGATTGTCGGCCCGAAACGACTCCCGACCCCTTTGACGGTTTGGCGGCATGGCGGCCCTTGGCGTGTACGAGACGGCCACAGCTCAGCGATCGCTATCCCGAGGCCTCGTGCGACGCCTCGCCGGCGAACTGTCGTCCCTCCGCGGCGAACTTCTTTCCGAGCTGAATGTTGACAGTACCTCCGCATTGAGCAAAGGCTGGCGCTCATTGTCGGCGAGTTTGGACCGCGAAGTCCCGCCGGCCGAGGCCGCGGACAGTATTGCCCAGGCGATCGTCTGCGCGGGTGTGCTGCTGCGAAGCTCAGAGACTGCACTGGCCGCATGCCGCGAATGGTTCCTCGAGCAGGCCGCGCCGTGGGAGCAGTTTCTGCTCGAAGAGGCATCCGCCGCTTCCTCGCCAGCGGCCGTCGACGCCGATGGTGCCTCCTGGCACTCGCTCATTCACCTCTACGAGCAACTCCTCCGCCACGACCAGCCCGATCGCCGCAAGCGGGCCGGCGTGTTCTACACGCCGCAGCCGATCGTGCGCTACATGTTGCGGCAGATCGACACGCAGTTGCGCGAGGAATTCGGACTGCCGCTGGGGTTGGCGGACGGCACTTCGTGGGGCCAGATGCGGCACCGCAATCCGTCGCTAGACGTGCCTCGCGGCGCTGACGACGCCGATCCGTTCGTGCGGCTCTTCGACCCGGCCGTCGGCACGGGGGCGTTTTTGCTGGATGCCATCGACTTCATTCACGCGAGACTCACAGAAACCTGGAAGCGCGACGGAATCGACGACGCGGCGATTGACGACCGCTGGAACCAGTACGTGCCGCGGCAACTTTTGCCTCGGCTGTGGGGGATGGAGCTGCTTCCTGCGCCGTGCTTCTTCGCGCGGCTGCACGTGGCGCTCAAGTTGGCCCAGACGGGTTATCGCTTTGGCGAGCCGGCGCGGATCGAAATCCATCTGGGCAACACGCTGGCTGGACCGTCGCCGCCATTGTTCGTAGGCCGCGACTCCGTCGCGTGCCATGCGCGCCGCGGAGCGGCGGCCTACGATTTCCCCTTCACGGTCGTTCTCGGAAATCCGCCCTTCTCGTACCTCTCCGTGAATCAGAGCGACTGGATCACCAGCCTGATCCGCGGCGAAGACGGTCACAGCGGCTACTTGCAAGCCGACGGGCAGAAGCTCGGCGAGAAGAAAACCTGGCTCCACGACGACTACGTGAAATTCGTCCGCTACGCCCAGTGGCGGATCGAAACCACCGGCTGCGGCATCGCGGCGCTCGTTACCAACCACGGCTACCTGACCAACGCCACGTTCCGGATCATGCGGCAACAATTGCTCAAAGCATTTCCGCGGATTTCAATTCTCGATTTGCACGGCAATCGCAAGGCCCGCGAAGTTCCTCCCGACGGTTGCCACGACAAAAACGTGTTCGGCCTCGATCAGGGGATTGCGATCGGTTTCTTTCGCCGGCCGCTTACAAAAACCACACCGAGGGTCGAGCACGCCGAGCTATGGGGCAGCCGCACGACGAAGTTTGAGCGCCTATCCGTAGGACAGGTTTTCAACCTGTCCTACGTACCGGCAGCGCTCGATTTTCGCTTCGTGCCGTCGGTCGGCGGGACACCGCCGGAGTATTCCGCGGCGCCGTCGCTGGCCGACCTGCTGCCGCTGCACGCGTCGGCCCCCGTCACGGCCCGCGATCACTTCGTGGTGGCGTTCAGCCGCCAGGAGCTGCGCCAGCGGATCGAAAACTTCAAAGACTTGTCAATTCCCGACGAGGAAATTCGCCGCCGCTATTTCGCGCGGACGCGCTCCCCGCGCTACACTTCCGGCGACACGCGCTCCTGGAAACTGGCCGATGCCCGCCGCGTCATCGCGGCTGAACCAAACTGGGAGTCTTACATCCAACGGTGCCAGTATCGGCCGCTCGACTGGCGATGGATCTTCTGGCACCCGGCGATGATTGACTGGCCACGGGCCGACGTCACGCAACATTTCCGTAGCGGACCAACGCAAGCCGCCAGTCAGGTGACAGAGTGTGAGGGTGTGCGGCTGTGCGGGAACCGTGCGGCGCACCTGTCAATACTCTCACACCCTCATACCCTCGCACCCTCGCACCCGGTCGCCCTCATCGCCCGCCGCCAGATTCCTCCCTCCGAACCCTGCACCTACTTCTGGGTCACTAGCGCCCTGACGCTCGATGGCATCATCCGCAATGATAATCGCGGCAGCGAATCGTTGTTTCCATGCGGGGTAAGCTCCCCAGCGTGCCGCAACGACAATCTAGTGCCACCGCTTACGGATAGCTCGCACCTGGCGTGCTACGCCTACGCGCTTTGGCACTCGCCGACCTATCGGCTGCGCTATGCCGCCGTGCTGCGCAGCGACTTCCCCCGCGTCTTGATGCCCAAAGAGGAAGGGCTCGCGGCCGCTCTGGCAAGAATCGGGCGGCAGCTCATCGCGGTGCATACTCAGCGGCCCGTGGGGAATGAATTTGCCAGTCGCACGTCGCAGCGTCTGCTCGTTGCCGTCGCGCCGCGGTTTCCACAATTCGTCGACGGCCGCATCTGGATTCGCGACGACTATTCGATTGCCGCTGCCGACGAAGCTATCTGGCAATTCTGCGTCGGCGCACATCAGGTCGCTCGCAAGTGGCTGGCCGACCGCCGCGGCCGACCGCTGACGGAGGCCGACCTGGCGTGGTACGGCGTCATCTTGGACGCCATCAGTCAAACCCGACAATTGATGGTCGAGGTGGATGCGGCAATCGTTGCCCACGGCGGCTTTCCGCAGGCGTTCCTCGACGCGCGAGCCGATGGCCGAGTATGAGGGTGACGGCCAAAGAGGCGATTTCCCCATACCCTCATACCCTCATACCCTCATACCCTCGCACCCCGGCACCGCGCGGCGGGCTACACTAGCCAACTGGCCGCGGCGCTCGTGAACACTCCGCGGCCAGACACCTGTCTCACGATCGAGCGGACCGCACATGGACCAGTTCGACAAACGCATCGGCATCCTGACCGCCGGCGGCGACTGTCCGGGACTCAATGCCGTCATTCGCGGCGTCGTCAAGAGCGCCAACACGCACGGCTATGACGTCATCGGCTTCTTCAAGGGATACGAGGGACTCGTTGAACCCGTCCGCTACATTCACCTGACGTACGAGAACACGGCCAACATTCTCAACCAGGGGGGAACGATCCTTGGCTCGACGAACCGGGGGCGCTTCGCCGCCATTGCCGGCGTCGATCAGCCGCTGGCAATCGACCCGGCACTGATTGCCGGCGTCAAGGCCACCGTCCAGCAGCTCCGCCTCAGCGGCTTGATCTGCGTCGGCGGCGACGGCTCGCTGGCTGTCGCTCAGCAGTTTCACGAAAACGGCATTCCCGTCGTCGGTGTCCCCAAGACGATCGACAACGACCTGTCTTCTACGGCATTCACGTTCGGATTTTTCAGTGCCGTATTCTGCGCGACGGACGCACTCGATCGGCTGCACACGACAGCCGCCAGCCACGAGCGGGTGATGGTGCTGGAGGTGATGGGACGGCACGTGGGGTGGATCGGGCTGTATGCGGGCACTGCTGGCGGCGGGGACGTGATCCTCATTCCGGAAATTCCCTGGACGTTCGAGAGCGTCTGCCAGGCGATCATGAAGCGCGAGGAGCAGGGAAAGCACTTCACGCTGGTTGTCGTTTCGGAAGGGGCGCGGCTTCCTAGCGGCGAGCTGGTCTGCGAAAAAAGCGAGTCGCGGCAGCAGGTCCGGCTCGGCGGCATCGGCAACACGGTGGCCAGGGAGATTGAACGGCGGACGGGCAAGGAAACGCGAGTGGTGGTGCTCGGCCACTTGCAGAGAGGCGGCGCGCCCACGACGTTCGATCGCGTCCTGGCCACGCAGTTCGGGGCCCATGCCGTGCGGCTGGTGATCGAGCAGAAGTTCGGACAGATGGTGACCTACTGGCCGCCAAACATGGAAAGCGTGCCGATCGAGGAGGCGATCAAGCTGGATCTCGTCTGCCCCGACTGCTCGGCGGTGAGAGCCGCCCGCGCACTGGGGATCAGCTTCGGCGACGATTTTAGGCAGATGCCGTTTCGCCCCGCGGCCAAACCGTAGAACGGATTTCAATCCGTTCCTTGGGAATTCACCTTACTATCCGGCACGCTTCAGCCGCTGCAGGAAGAGCTCTCGCCAGCTTAGGGCCAACTCCGGCAGATTGGCCAGTTCCTCGGCAGCGGCCAGGTCGTCCTTGCGGTGATGGAGAATCTCGTTGGCGCGGGCGACTGTCCACTGCGGATGGACTCGTCGAACCAGCGTGATTTCTAGGCCGGCCTCGATTTCTCCTTCGGTCAAGACCCGTAGATACCAGCCGCTGCGGCCGTTGGCGATCACGCGCCGCGACAGGTCGTCGATTCGCCAGCGGCGACTCGTTTTCCAGCAGGGCTGCCGCGGCTGGCTGACCTCGAAGACAACCGGCCCGCACTGCCAGACGTCGCCGATGCAGACGCCCGTTTCATCGAGGCCCGCAATCGTCAGATTCTCGCCAAAGCCGCCGTAGGGCATCTCGGCAATCTTTAGTTCCTCGCGCCATATGGGATAGTGCTCGGCGCTGTACGCCAGCACGGCCTTGTCAATGCCGCCGTGGTTTTCCAGGTCGGCCTGCCCGTCGCCGGCAAGACCAGTTTGACTGGCGAAGACCGGGCCGCTGACTGGTTTCTTGAAATACCCCGTCCGCCAAGGCCGATCGTGTGGATCGGCCGCACCCTCGCGGGCGTAGGTTGCCGGCTTGGCGACTTGGATCGATAGTAGGTGCGCGAGCATGTTCTAGCGGGTTCTCGTCAGTCTTGGCGTTTCTTGACGTCTTTGCGTTGAATGGAATGACGTGGGCCTTCGACAGCACCCGATTCAACGCAAAGCCGCGAAGTACTGCAGAGTCGCAAAGAAGAGAGGGGAGCGTTTGTCAATACTCATTCCCCTCCGCCTTCCCCTCAATCCCCGCGCTGCCGCTGTAGGTCTTGCGAACCGTCTTGTCGGCGATTTCTTTCTGGAGGCGCGACAGGCACTGGTCCAGCGGCATGGCGCCCAGGTCCCCTTCGAGGCGGTCGCGGACGGAGACGGTTCCTTGCTCGGCATCGCGGGGGCCGACGACGAGCATGTAGGGGATCAGCTCAAGCTGACCGTCGCGGATTTTCGCGCCGAGCTTCTCGGCCCGGTAATCGCCGCTGACTCGCAGTCCCGCGGCACGCAGCTTCGCCTCGACCTGCCGGGCGTACTCCTCGCTCTTTTCGCTGACCGTGATGATCCGAGCCTGCTCCGGCGCGAGCCACAGCGGGAAGGCCCCGGCAAAATGCTCGATCAAAACGCCAATGAACCGCTCCATCGATCCCAAAGGCGCGCGGTGGATCATCACCGGCCGGTGGAGCTTGTTGTCCGGCCCGACGTAGTGCAGATCAAACCTTTCGCTACTGGGCAAGTTGTAGTCGAGCTGCACGGTCCCGAG
>DASRJP010000487.1:0-2984 GCA_035649415.1 Pirellulaceae bacterium
CGCGCCGCCCGGGCGCCGAACACCAGCAGCTCCGGCAGCGAATTGGAGCCCAGTCGATTCGCCCCGTTGATGCTCACGCAGGCGCACTCGCCCGCCGCATACAGCCCGGGCAGGCGAGTGGCCCCTTCGATGTTCGTGTCCACGCCCCCCATCATGTAGTGCACCACCGGCCGCACCGGGATCAGGTCGCAGACCGGATCGATGCCGACGTAGTTGCGGCACAAATCGCGAATGAACGGCAGCCGCTGGTTGATCCGTTTTTCGCCCAGGTGCCGCACGTCGAGATGCACGTAGTCGCCGTACTCACCGGGGATCGTCCGCCCTTTGTGCTGCTCCTGGACGAAGGCGTGCGAAAGGCGGTCGCGCGGGCCGAGCTCCATCGTCCGTTTTTGCGGATGCCGCCCGTCGCGGATGTCGAGCGGCTGGCCAAGGTTGTAGTCGGCCAGGTAGCGGTAGCCCTCCTTGTTGACGAGGATTCCCCCTTCGCCGCGGGCCGCTTCCGTGATCAGGATTCCCGTCCCCGGAAGCCCCGTGGGATGAAATTGCACGAACTCTATGTCCTTCAGCGGCACACCGGCGCGGTACGCCAGCGCCATGCCGTCGCCCGTCTTGATGGCGCCGTTGGTCGTGAAGGGATAGATCCGCCCAGCCCCGCCCGTGCACAGGATGACCGCAGGCGCTGCGATCGCCATCACCTGGCCGGTGCGCAGCTCGAGTGCCGCTGCGCCCTGGCACCGGCCGTCATGCACCAAAAGGTCCAGCGCGAACCACTCGTCGTAGCGGGTGATGTCGGCGTGCTTGAGCGCCGTCTGAAACAGCGTGTGCAGCAAGTGGAAGCCGGTCTTGTCGGCGGCGAACCACGTGCGCTCGCGCTTCATGCCGCCAAATGGCCGCACCGCCACCGACCCGTCGGCCGTGCGGCTCCATGGGCAACCCCAGTGCTCGAGCTGGAGCAGTTCTTGCGGCGCCTCGTGAACGAAACACTCGACGGCATCCTGATCGGCCAGATAGTCCGAGCCCGACAGCGTGTCGTAAATGTGCTCTTCGAAGCTGTCGTTGGACTTGATGACGCCAGCGGCGCCCCCTTCGGCCGAGACCGTGTGGGAGCGCATCGGATAGACCTTGGAGACGATGCCGACGCTAAGACTCGGGAATTCCTGGCCGACGGCGATGGCCGCCCGCAGTCCCGCCCCGCCACCCCCGACAATCAGCACGTCATGGCGCCGCACGTCCATCAAACTCTCCTTTTGCCGAGAGGCAAAGGAGGAGTGCCACTGGAACGACGCAAGATGAGATTTACGTATTCATAGCCGAGCGCGGGGCCGATAGCAAATGTGGCGGCATAAAAGCCCGACGTCTACGCCGCCACATACCACACCAAGCCGATCCGAATGGCAAGCATCGCCAAGACCACCAGCACGGTCGGCAGCTTCGCCAGTGTCCAGAGCCCGGACACGTCCCCCGCGGGATGGCCAATCCGCCAGGCCAGCGGCAAATCGAGCACCAAGACGGCGATAAGGTTCATACCCAGCGACATAATCGCAATCACGAAGGCCAGACCCGACCAACCGAACTGCACGAGGACCAAGGTCGCGGCGAACGTAAAAAACGTCTCGGCCAGGAAGCCGCCCGCGGTATAGACGTAGAGCTGCGGCGTCGTGGGCAAGTGGCGAAACATCGTGGCGAGGTAGGGCTCAAAGTCGGACGGACCAACCCAGCGATCCTCATGTCGCAGAGCTACGTGCTGAGGGAAAGCAAGCAGTCGAATCCGCATCTCCGAAAGCGGTATGCCGGCGAGCCAGCCGGCGATGTAATGGCCGCACTCGTGGACCACGATCAGCACGAAGATACAGGCGGCGTACGCGAAGAAGATGGCCAGAAATTCCATTGGTGCATTAGCTTTGTCGCGTCAGTATAGCCGTCCCGCCTTCAATGTTTGCGTAGTGCAGGACGCAGACGCTATAACCAGCCTCCGGCACAAGAACCCGCGTCTCCAGGAGCCACGCCGATGTTCTCCGACCTCCGCATTTCCGCCGCCGGTCTTCTCGCGATGATCCTCGCCACGCTGTGCGTGTCGCCGCCAGCAACTCGGGCTGAGGACTTTCCAGTGCCCGATCAGCTCAAGCCGCACGGCGGTCTCCCCGATCCGCTCGTCTTTTTCGACGGCCGGAAAGTGGAAACGAAGGAGCAGTGGGAAAAGGAACGCCGGCCGGAGCTGCAAAAACTCTTCCAGCACTACATGTACGGCAAGCTGCCGCCGAAGCCGAAGCGGTTCGGAATGTCCTCGACGGAACCAAAAGACTGCCTGGATGGCAAGGCGACGCTGCGCCAGATCACGCTCACCTTTGACCAGCCAAAGCTCGATCACAAGATTCGCGTCCTGCTCATCACGCCGAAGCGGGCCCTGGGACCCATCCCCGTTTTCATCGGCATGAACTTCTGCGGCAATCACGCCGTGCTCGACGACCCGTCGATCGAAATCCCCTCGTCGTGGGTCTACAAGTCGTGCGCCGGCGTGGAAAACGATCATGCGACCGAAAAGGGGCGCGGCAGTCAAAAGGACGTGTGGAACGCAGATCTCATCGTCGATCGGGGTTACGCACTGGCCACGTTCTACAGCGGCGACATCGATCCCGACACGGCCGATTTCTCCGATGGCCTCAATGCCGAGTTGTACGACTTGTCCAAGCCGCTGGCGGGGGATGCGGCGGGAACGATCGCCTGCTGGGCCTGGGGTTACCATCGAGTGGTCGATTACTTGCTGAGCAGCAAAGACCGCCTCGACGGCAAGAGAATCATCGCTGTCGGCCATTCGCGAAACGGCAAGACGTCGCTTTTGGCGGCGGCAATGGACGAGCGGATTGCCCTGGCCATCCCGCACCAGGCAGGCTGCGGCGGCACTGCCCCCAGCCGCACGAGCGACACGCGTGCCGAATCGGTCAAGCGGATCAACACCTCCTTCCCGCACTGGTTTTGCGACAACT
>DASRJP010000488.1:0-2367 GCA_035649415.1 Pirellulaceae bacterium
CCGGCGGCAGCGGGTCGTTCTCGCCCGTCGCGTCCGCGGCCGTGGGAATGTCCAATCGGCCGCGGATCGAAATCTGGGCCTTGGTCGGGTCGATCCCCTGCGACCACGGGCCGGAGAGCGTTTTGACCGTCTGCTCCGTGCCGCCGCTACTAACCGTGAACCAGCGGGCATATTCCCGCCTGGGCATCGTGCCGCGGTGGGATTCGTGAGCAGCCTCTGCGTGGGCCGCGAGTTCTCCCACGCGTTTGGCCTCTTCTGGGGAGGCGCCGCTTTGGACCGCTTTCCAGTAGTGCGGCGCTGCGTTGTAATCGCGGCCGACGTAAATCAACGTCCTGCGCAGGTCGCCGGACAGCCAGCGCTCCAAAAACTCCCGCTGTTTCTTCGTTGGCGGCTCGAAATCGTTGGGGAACCAGACGATGACGTCCACGTCCTTGTTCAGCCGCGGCGACAGCCGGTCCGCCGTGCGGACCTGAAATCGGCGCAGCTCGAACATGTCGGCCAGCACACCCGTGCCGTTCACGCTGTCCGCACCGCGGCCGCGGCGCCTGCCATAGCTGGCCGGCAGCGACTCGCCGGCGGACGTATTGTGCTGCCAATAGTAGAGCAGTGCGCCGAACAGGACCACGGCCGCCAGCGCAGCGACGATCAGCGCCCGGCGCAGGAGCCGGTCCTGAAGCCTCTGGCCAATGTCCGACCAGACCGACGTGGAATCGCGGCTCATGCGGCGGCACGCTCCAGTTTCGATAGTTCCGCCTGAAAGTCGCCCACTTGCCCGATGCACTCTTCGAAGCGCTCGCGCGGCAGGGGATAGTGGCCGAAAAAGACGTCTTCGAAAGCCACCATCGTCGTCTCGAGGATGCCCGCCAGCACCGGCCGCGGGCGCGTCTCTCGTAGGTATTGCCGGTTCGTCTTCCCTTTGGCCAGGCGGATGACGTGAAGCTTGTCGAGCTCGACGAGCAGATGGCTGTAGAGATAGATGACCGCCTCAGAGTAGTTTCCTTCCTGGGCCAGCCGCCGCGCGTCCGCCAGGAAGTCGCCGCTGGCCCGTTTCAAGGTGAAAGGAAGCTGCTCGACGCGATCGACTTCTCGCGACGCAGCCACGATGCTGGCCCCCTGCGTCTGACTCGTTTCGTTGCGCAGGAAGGCCCAGGCGATCAGTGCCGCCACGCCGCTCAGCACCAAGGTGAGCACGACCAGACCGAGGACCGACAGGGCCGAGCCAAACAGGCTGACTCCGCCGCCGGAGGAGGAGCCAGTTGGGGCCGAGTTTTTCGTCGGAGTCGACTGATTCTCCGCGCGCGTGTCGCTTTTATTGCCGACTCGCAGCGGTCGCGGAACATCCTGCCCTGGCTCGTACCAGGGATAGCGGCGTTTGGACAATGCTTCTCGGCCCAGTTCCACCCCTTCGTCCGTCTCGCGATCCTGCGCCCAAGCCTTGCCGACGAGCGCCGCCAGCCCCAGCGCGCACAGTGCCAAGAGCAGCACGCGGGGGACTGCCGCCCGACTGGCTTGACCTGTGACAATCGTCCTCATGCTTTCACTTCTACCATGTCTTGCCTGCCAGCCGCAGCGCCTCAGCCCGCATCAGCAGCTCGACTTCCCACCCTTCGTGCCGGATGCGCAGGTCCAGGTAATCCAAAAAGCGTACGACCGAGAAGTAGCCCGCGATCAACCACAGGATGGCCGGATAGGCGAACTGGGCGTGATACCAGCGCAGATCAAATTGCCCTTGGAGGAGGCGAAGAAACACATCCGAGACGGTCAAATCCCCCGCCTCGAGCAGGAAGCTGAGTACGACGTACGTGGAAAGAAAGAGCGCCACGCACAGGAACATGCCGAGCATATTCACCAGTATGAATCGCACGAACAAGTCGGAGGCATAGGGGCTGTGCAGCGACTTGCTCCGCTTGCCCAGCGTCACATCGGCGGCAGTGCGGGCACGCCACGGCAATCGCTCCAGCAGCACGATCTCGCTGATATACGGACGCACCATGCGGAATATCGAGGCGTACAGGACGAGCAGCGGCATCAACAACCCTTCGATTCCGATGTTGAATTCATAGCGGTAGCGAAGGTTGACGAGGAGCAGCAGCAGCCATGCCCACAGCACGCCGCGGATCAAAAGCTGGACGACGACGAGCTGCGGCAAGCGCGACAGCGAATCGGCCAGCACCTGGCGAAACGTCTTCCGCTCGAGGAACACGGCCGGTCCCAGGTAGGCCACCGACAAGGAACTGACCAGCGGCGCCTCGAGGTAGATCAGCAGGGTCATGTTCCAGAGAAATCTCGCGGGCCATTCGCCGTCCACGTACGAAACGTAGTCGGGGCTGGCCATCCACCCGATGAGCGCGTAATTGAGCAGGGCCA
>DASRJP010000489.1:0-13775 GCA_035649415.1 Pirellulaceae bacterium
GAGCTGCCGGGTTCGCTGACCGGCGATCGGCACACGGGGAAGTACGCGCCGGACGGCCGCCTGTTCATCTCCTTCCGCGACACGACGCACGAGAGCCCAACCAAAGGAGACTGGGTCGCCTGGGTCGGCACGTACGACGACATCGCTAAAGGTCGCGAAGGGCAGTATCGCGTGCGGCTAATGGACAACACCAAAGGGGCCGATTGCGCCTATCCGGGCGTCGAGATTCTGCCCGATGGCACGATCGTGACGACGACCTACGGCCACTGGACGGCGGGCCAGTCGCCGTACATCGTCAACGTGCGGCTGAAGCTCGAAGAGCTCGATGCGAAGGCCAAAAAATAGTGCGAGGGGTAACCACGAAGGCACCAAGACACAAAGGAGTCACTAAGACTTACCTTTTTGGGAACGATCATCCCTTCGCACGAGCTCACGCTTTGTGAAACTTCGTGTCTTTGTGTCTTGGTGGTGGTACTCCATCACCGGATGCCTCACACCGCTTCGCGAATCACTTCGCCCGCATCCAGGAGATACTGCGGCCGGCCGCTGGGGTCGGTGACCGTTGTCTGCCGCGCGGGCAGACCCAGGTTGTGATACAGCGTGGCGAAGACGTCCTTGTAATGTACCGGCCGGCTGACGGCAGTCCGTCCGTAGCGGTCGGTTTCACCAATGACCTGGCCGCCGCGCATGCCGCCGCCTGCCAATAGCGCCGGCCCTACGGCTGGCCAGTGGTGCCGGCCGCCGCTCTTGGCGTCGATCGTCGGCGTGCGGCCGAACTCCCCCCAGGCGACAATCGAAACGTCGCCCAGCATACCGCGCTCGTCCAGCTCCTCGATCAGCGTCCCCAGCCCGTGATCGACGATCGGCAATACGCGCTTCATCCGCGGAAAGTTGCTGGAGTGCGTGTCGAAGTCGCTGATGGAGATGCTCACGCACCGCACACCCGCTTCGATCAGCCGCCGAGCCAGCAGAAACTTCTTCGTCGCGCCGGCGTCGTCGCTGGTCGTGCTGGCCGGCCCGCTGGCACTTGTCGCCAGCGCGTAGCGCGACAGGACGCGCGGATCTTCCTTCGACAGGTCCAGCGAGTCGGCAAACTGACCGGAGGTGAGAATGCCGACGGCTTGCTGCGTGAAGGAATCCATGGCGTCCATCATGCCGGCGGCATCGGCCCGTCGGCGGAGCTTGTCCAGCCCCGACAGCAGCGACGTGCGACTCGTGAGCCGATCGGCGGAGAGCTCCTCCAGCAGCGACAATCGCTGCGTGTGGCTCTCGCCGCGGCGTGCCAGCTCCCCTTTCATTCCCGGCTCCAGCTCGCGGTGAAAGAGGTGTGAGATGTCGGGGCGGAACGGCGCGTAAGACGGGCCGAGAAAACCGGGCCGGGCGCTGTTGCGAACGAGCGCTCGCCCTTGCATCAGATCGACAAAGCTGGGCGCGGGATCGTCTTTTTTCCCTTGCAGCTTGTGCACGACGCAGCCCAGCGCCGGCCTGCCGCCGACTGACGCGAGATCTTTCGCTTCGAACCCCGACTGGCATTGGAAGGCGTCGTGCGCCCCGGCCGCGCCAACGAGCGACCGCACAAACACCAGCTTGCTGGCCAACGAAGCCAGCTTCGGCAAGTGCTCGCAGATGCGGTAGCCAGCAATCGTGGTGGGAATGCCGGAAAACTCGCCGCGGATTTCGCTCGGCGCTTCCGGCTTGAGATCGATCGTGTCCAGGTGGGGCGGGCCGCCGTCGAGATGGACGAAGATCACCGCCTTGCGCGAGGAGCCAATGCCGGCCGCCGCTTCGGCTCGCAGCAGCGAGGCCAGCGACAGACCGCCGCCGATGGCGCCGGCGACGAGGAATGTCCGCCGCGAGAGGCGCGTCGTTTGTGACTCATCCAGGCCGGTGCGGGAAATCGTGAGCATGGCAATCTCCCTGCGCTGTGCCGGCGCATTGTACCATTGCCAGGGGCACATACCAGCCGATTTTGATGCGTGCTCGCTCACAGTAACTTTGCGCGAGCGAGGCACCAGGCACGCCGCCTTGTCGCATGGCCGTGCGACATACTGCCCGCAGAGCGACAATTCTTCAGCGCCATTTGCGGAAATCGGGCCATCTTTAAATCCAGCAGCCACTTGCGCCATTCGGCATTAGCTTTGCTTTCAACCTGCTTCGCTTCTCATTCGCCATAAGGAACTCCGCCATGTATTCCGCCGCCGCCACTGTTTGCGTTGCCATCTTGCTTGCCGGACAGGCGGCCCCGAAAGCGGAAAAGGACCCTGTGAAACAGCCCGCCGCGGCTGACGCTGCGGTCAGCCCGCTGCCGAGTCTCGCCCTGCAGGTCGAGTCCGCGCTAGTCTCGGACCGGGTGACAGGCGATTTGCCGATTAAGGTGAAGGTGGAGGACAAGGTCGTGGCGGTCGAGGGGACGGTGCCGACGGAAGCGGCTCGCAATCGCGTATCGCAGGTCGCCAGCCGGGCGACCGGCAAGAATTCCGCGCTCGTGGCCATTCGCGTGCGAGTCCAGGAGGACCTGGCGAAGGCGAAGGAAAAGACGGTGGCCGACCCTGTGGAAAGCGCCAAGCCCACGGCACTCGACAAGGCGCAGGTCGAGCGTCTCCGCGCCCTGATCAAAAAGAACCTGCCCGAAGCGGCTGAACGCATTCACCTGGTATTTCGCGTCGATCCGATGCCCACGATCGTCCTGGAAGGCGCGCTGGACACCTACGATCAGAAATTGGCGATCAGCAAGCTGGTGCGGGAGAATTACAAAGGGCTGGCAATTCTCAACAACGTGCGCGTGCATCAAAAGCCGGCGACCGCGACTGGCGAGCGCCCCGCCAAGGTGGGGAAGACGCGAGTGGAAACGACCAGCGACAGCGCGATCACCGTCGATGAAGACACGCCACCGGCTGACCGGCCGCTGGCGGAAAAGGTGGCCGATGCGCTCCGCAAGGAGAAACGCATCGCCGATGCGGCCATCGTAGTGCAGGCCGATGGCGACGTGATCTGGCTGCGGGGCAGCGTGCAATCGAACCAGCAGCGCGTGCTGGCCGTGAATGTCGCCGGCACGGTGCCCAAAGTTGATTACGTCATCGATGACTTGACAGTCAATGCCGTCCCCAACCAGGCTGAGACGGCGGAGCCGCTGGCAGTCGGGGAGGTCGCCACGTACGTCCGCACTTACCTGAGCCGCCGCGTGGGCGTCGAGCCGGTGGAGGTGAAGGCACAGGGAGACGTGATCAGGGTCGTGCTGGCCGAAAAATCGCTCGATGCCGACGAGCGGAAGGCGCTGGCGGCCACCGTGAAGGCGATGGAAAAGGAGCTGGGGCGGAAGATCGAGCTGGACGCCAGTCCTTAGCGCTCGCGGCATCGGTTGGATGGAAAGTGTCGCCGCGTGGCAGAATTGGCGGCGGCCGCCAGTGGCGCCGGAAGGATCTCGCCTTCGATTCCCTCCGCCGCCAAAAATTCTCCATTTTCTGAACGTCCGTCCACATACGGACTTGCGGCGGTTTTCTGGAGTCTGCCCGCTCTGGCAGTGACCAAAGGTGTCACTGGACGCGCGTCTAATCCTCAGGAGGTCGCTTTGCGCGCCGCGGGCCGGCGCCAGTGGCCGCCTCCGATCGCAGCGTGTGCAGGCCATGTTCCAGGTTCAGCTAAGGAGTCTTCCCATGTCCCGTATTTCATCCGCTTCCGCGCCGTCCTCCGCGAGCAACCGCACGTCCCAGAATGAAGGGGCTGTTGCTTCCGATACTTGGTCAACTTGTGAAAACGCGCCAAACGGTCCAAAAATCGGTCTCCAATCGCCTCAAAACCAATCCGCAACGGACGCCGACCATGGGGCGCAAGGTGTAGTCGCCCAAGGAGATCGATGCGCAAACCAGGCTGATGATGAATCGTGGCGGGTGGCGGCTGAGCAACGATTTTTGGAACTTCGGGCACAGCGACTGGCCCGGGAGGCTGCCGAGAAAGTTCCGCCGCAGTCCGACGAGCACGCCGCTCCGCAGATTGTCATTCCGTCCAGTAGCGAAATGGAGGCCCGCCGCCGACGGGGGCGGCCCAAGGTGATCAACGAGGAAATGCGACACAAGATCGTGGCCCTGCTGGGGGCCGGGGCCAGCCTGACCCAAACGGCGGCCTTTGTCGGAGTCGGACGAAACACGATCACCAGGGCGCTGGAAAGTGACGAGGAATTCGCCCAGCAAGTGCACGAAGCCCGCCAGCGGGTGTCGCTCTTTCCGCTCAACTGCCTGCTGCGGGAGGCAGTGAAAAACTGGCGGGCTGCCGCCTGGCTGCTGGGGTACCTGGATCGCAAGGAGCACCAGGAGCGGACCCGCAGGCAGCGCGTGTTCGACGCGGCGGACGAGCAAATCGACCGCGACCTGGTGCAGGAGATGCGCGAACAGGCCCGCCGGCAGCGACAGGCCGAAGCGTCCAGGGCCGGCGATGGCGAGCAGCCCCCGACCAGCGCCCGCCAGCCTCGTCAAAAGCAGCCTCGCAGCACCCGACTCACAACCGACTCATCTCCGAGCATGAGTCAGGGCGACTCGGATGTGTAAATATGTATATATTAACGACTTGTGGCAAAGAATGCACGCTGCGAGCAGGCGCGCAAACCGACTCAAAAACCGACTCAGTTCCTGTGGCGCTCAGCCCCCAGCGGCCACCCAGTTGAGCAGCCACAGGAAAACCACGACCGCGGCCGATTGGAGCAAGGTGACCACGACGCCCACGCGGTGCAGCCAGTCGCGCGGCCGCCGGTCGGCGCGGTCGGCAATCAGGTTGAACAGCAAAATGACAATCCCGGTCAGTTGGTCGGCAGGGTAAAGGCACATATACACGCGCGAGACGTCATACAGTCGCATGGCGCCCTGTGGCCCATCGAGAGAGAACACGAACATCGTCCCAAAGACCAGGCCGAGGAGCGCCGAGAACACGGCGGAGACGAGAAAGTAGATTGGCCAGCGCCGCGGCTCGCGCTGCACCAGCATCGCTACGATGTGAAAGGCGGCTGCCGCGAAACAACCCACGCTGTAGGCCAGCCAGGTGCAAGACGCAGCCCACTCGGGAAATCGGTGCTGCTCATCCAGCAGGCTGATTGCCGCGGCCGGCGCCATCAGCAGCCACATTAGCACGTTGCTCGCGCCAGCGATGGCCAGCAGCCAATGTCCCGGCTGAACGAGCAGCGGGGCGTCGCGAACAACCAGCCGCCGCGCGTAAACGATCACGGCCGCAATGTTGATGCCGGCCAGGAGGCTCAAACAGACATGGTTCACAACCACTACGCCTTGCTGCTCGGGTGTCGTCCCTTCCTGGCTGGCAAACCCGCGATAGACGCTGAGCACCACGGCCGTGCCGAGCATCCACAGCAGCAAATGGCTGATGCCCAGCGGCGGCTGCCGCGGGCTCGATTCGGCCGCAGGTGCTGGCGCTTCAATCATGCTGGGTCTCGAGCCGTGAGAGCAACTCCCGCACTTGCCGACCTATAGAATCGCGGACTTTCGCAAAGTCCTCCGGCGGCAACTCCTTCGGGTCGGGGATTTGCCAGTCGATCCGCTGTCTGGCCCGCAGCAGCGGACAGGCGTCGCCGCAGCCCATGGTCACGGCGACGTCGAACTCGACCTCCGGCAGATCGGCCAGGGACTTCGAGCGCTGTGTCGTCAGGTCGTAGCCCAGTTCCTGCATGGCCGCGATCGCCTTGGGGTTTACCCTTCCCGAGGGCCGCGAGCCGGCGCTGTAGGCCTCGATGGCGCCGACCATGCGGGCGAAGGCCTCCGCCATCTGGCTGCGGTTGGAGTTCTCAACGCAGACGAAGACGATGCGTTTCATGGTTCCTCCTTGTTCCCACGTTCTACGTGGGTTTGAGGAGCGTGGTAGATTATGCTCAGCATAATCGGTGCGCCGCTGGCGGTTCACACGGCTAGCGCGCCAGTAGGTAAGCAGCTATGAAACATCTGGCCAAGGCGGTTGTTGACGCGTTTGCTTTCGTGGAACTATCAGGCGATGACGTTGTAGACCCGGACAACGCCGTACAAGCAATGGAGATGCTGGCTGCGACTCTGCGCGGCTGCAATCCCAAAGAACGGCAGGCGCTCTCCGAAGCGGCCTCGGCAGAGCTCGCCAGACAAATCGCAGCCGCCGCACCCGCTGAGACGGTTGA
Organism: Pirellulaceae bacterium; assembly: GCA_035649415.1. Classification (GTDB taxonomy): domain Bacteria; phylum Planctomycetota; class Planctomycetia; order Pirellulales; family Pirellulaceae; genus DATKDU01. Next base: position 6,143 of record DASRJP010000489.1, read on the forward strand.
ATTCTACGAAAACTTTATCGAGAACTTGTTCTCCGAAGAATGACCACGAATCCCTAAACAGAGCCGCCCATGTCCCGCCTGTCTGGTCTGTCGCTACTTGCGTTCTTCACACTGGCCGCTCCGCTGGCCGCTGGCGATCACCTCCGCGAGTTGCAAACGGCGGCGGCCCAATCGAAAACTGCCGAGTGGGGGCACTGGGGTCTCGATGCGAACAAATACTCCACCTGGGGGACGCACAGCAACCGGCTGATCCCGGTCTACACCTTCGGCATTGGGCTAGACGCCGTCCGCGGGAAGAACAGCGTCTACCGCACCTCGGCGGCCATCGAGCGGCTGTACGGCCGCGTCCCCGAGGGAACGCTCAACGAGCAGGCGGAGTACTGCGACCAGACCGACGTTTACCGGCTGCAAAAAATGGCTGCCGACGCGGGCAAGAAGTACATCGTGCTGATCGTATTCGACGGCATGGACTGGCAGACGACGCAAGCGGCTGCCGTCTACAAGTCGGGAAAGGCTTACGACCAAGGGCGCGGCGCAGGTCTGTGGTTCCTCGATTATCGCGGAGTGAAAACCGAATTCGGCTTTTGCGTCACCGCCCCGCACAACGACCTCACCGACGTGGACGTCAATGGCCAGACGGTGAAGAACCCCGGCGGCAAAACGCCGGGCGGCTACGACTGGCGGCTTGGCGGACAGACGCCGTGGGCCAAGAGCGTCGACGGGCAATACCTGATGGGCAAGAACCGCCTGCGGCCTCACCCCTATACCGACTCCGCTTCGGCCGCCGCGTCGCTGACGTGCGGCATCAAGACCTACAACGATGCGATCAACGTCGATTTCGCAGGGAAGCAGGTGGAGCCGATCGGCCAGCACTTGCAAAAGCGCGGCTATGCCGTCGGCGTCGTGACGAGCGTCCCGATCAGCCATGCTACGCCGGCGTGTGCTTACGCCAACAACGTCCATCGCGACGATTACCAGGATCTGACGCGGGACCTGCTCGGACTCTCGTCGGTCGCCCACAAGTCGCAGCCGCTGCCCGGCGTGGATGTGCTCTTCGGCGGCGGGTTTGGAATCAATGCCAAGGAAGACAAAGGGCAGGGGGACAATTTCGTCGCCGGCAACAAGTATCTCACGGCAGCCGACCTGGAAACGATTGATGCGGCCCGCGGAGGGAAGTACGTCGTCGCCCAGCGGACGAGCGGCACTCGCGGCCGCGATGTCCTCGCGGCGGGCGCTCGGGCGGCCGTGCAAAAGAAGCAGCGGCTGCTCGGTTTCTTCGGCGCGGTCGGCGGGCATCTGCCGTTTCAGACTGCCGACGGGCATTATGACCCGACGGTCAACTCCGGCGGCGACGGCCCGAAGTCAGCCGAGACCTATACGCCTGCCGACGTTGAAGAGAATCCGACGCTGGCCGAAATGACGCGAGCGGCACTGGAAGTTCTGTCGCACGACCAGGAGGGCTTCTGGCTGATGATCGAAGCGGGTGACGTGGATTGGGCCAACCACGCCAACAACATTGACAACTCGATCGGCGCGACGCTGTCGGGGGATGATGCTTTTCACGTGGTCGTCCAATGGGCCGAGAAAAACGACCGCTGGCACGACACCGCGGTGATCGTGACGGCCGACCACGGGCATTACCTGGTGCTCGAGCGGCCGGCGATGCTGGCGCCTCCCGCGCAGGCGGCGGGCGGTTCGCGGTGAGAACGAAGCACGCAACCGCCAGGACACGCGGGGTCACGAAAGTTGAGGTCGAATTCCCTGGGACAGATTGTCTCCCTGAGCTGGCATGTGGATGACACGGCCGCCATTCACGCAAAAACCCTGCACAACTCCAAATTCTTGAAAGTTTCACCAAACGACGCAACAATCAAGCCGCCTCGAACCACATACGTCTCGTTCGCGTAGAGGCCCCCGGTGCGCTTCCAATAATCGTCAGGAAATTGCGTCCCGTCCGATTTTGGGGGACGATTGTCAATCGGTATCTGGGCGCGGTGCCCATCTCAACTCACTTTCTGGAGGATGCAGCATGAAACGGTTTGCATTTGGCTGTGCCGCCCTGGTGGCGGCATTCGCACTGTCCGTGGCAGTGGCCGAAGAGCTGAAGTCCGGCCTGGCGGTCGGCGAAGCGCCCGGCGCGTTCAACGTGAACGACGTGACCGGCCCGAACAAGGGCACGTCGCTGTGCTATCGCTGCCAGTACGGGGCCCGCCCCGTGGTCGCGGTATTCACGCGCAACGTGGACGACAATCTGGCCAAGACGATCAAGGAGATCGACGGCCTGGTCGAGAAGAACAAGTCCAAGGACATGAAGGCCTTCGTGGTCGTGCTGTCCGAGGATGCCGAGAAGGTCGCGCCCAAGCTCGAAGCGCTGGCCAAGAAGAACGAGATCAAGAATGTGCCGCTGACCACGTTTGACGGCGCTGCGGGTCCCGAGGATTACAAGATCTCCAAGGATGCCGACGTCACCGTGCTGATGTGGAACAAGAGCGAAGTGAAGACCAACGTCGCCCTGGCCAAGGGGAAGCTCGACGCTGCTGCCATCAAGAAGATCGTCGCCGAAGCCGAGAAGCTCGCGAAATGATTGAGGCAGTTTCGTGAGGCCGGCAGTTGCGCGGCACACGAGCGACTACTCGCCTAGACCCGCTTTCCGGCTTGGAAGGCGGGTTTTTTGTTGCGTAGAACGGAATTCATTCCATTCCCTCCGTGTCGCATGCGAATTCCTTTCCGCGTACACTACCCTCAGTGCACGATTTGACTTGGAGGAATGCCATGAAGCTGGTTGCGTCGCCATGTTCAAGCTGGTTGTTGGCACTGATCGCTGTGGTGGTCGCCGCGAATATGGCCCTGGCCGCCACCAGCAATGGCCTCCTGGACATCTCCGCCGACGGCAAGCTGCTGGCCTGCTCGAACCGCGACAGCGGCACGGTCACCATCGTCGATTTGGGTAAGCGTGAAAAACTCCACGAAGTGCCGGTGGGAAAGCATCCTGAAGGGGTGTCGTTCCTCGGCGGGTCGCACGAATTGGCCGTGGCCGTATATGCCGACGATCGAGTGGTGATCGTGGACGGCGACGCCGGGAAAGTCACGCGGCAGATCGACGTTTTCGATGAGCCCTACGGCGTCGTTAGCAATAAGGACGGCGGCCGCATCTACGTCACGCTCGACTATCCCGGCCAGGTGCTGGAGATCGATCCGGCGGCGGGCAAAATCCTCCGCGCGATCGACGCCGGCAAATTCATCCGCGGCATTGCGCTGACCAGCGATGAGAGCCGTGTGCTGGTGACCGAGTATTACACAGGTGCGGTCGTTGCGCTCGATTTGGCGTCGGGAAAGGCAGTCGATCAGTGGCCGGGCGTGACTAACGACAACCTGGCCCGGCAAATCGTGCTGCACCCCACGCGGCCGAAAGCCTATCTGCCCCACATCCGCTCGAAAGTGACGGCCGTCCATGGCGAGGGTTCGATTTTTCCGTACGTGTCGGTGCTTTCGACCGACGCCCAGGCCGAGAAGAGGCGGACGCGGATTCCGATGGACGCGTTCCTGGAAAACCTCGTCACGGCCAACCCGTGGGAAGTGGCCGTTTCGCCCGATGGCTCGCAGGCGACGGTGGTATTTGCCGGCACTGACGACATGTTCGTGTGCAATGTGCTCGACGACAACTACCGCGAGTTGAACAACCGGCAATACATGCGGGTCGGCAAGAACCCGCGCGCCGTGCGGTATTCTCCGGACGGGCAGTTGCTCGTCATCTATAACGCACTCGATTTCGAAGTCGTGGCCTATGACGCGAATTCACTCTCGAAACAATTCACGATTGAAGTGACGCAGTTTCCCAAGAGCGAGGAGATCCTGCTGGGGAAGATTCTGTTCTATTCCGCCAACCAGCCAATGGCGTCGCGGCGGTGGATCAGCTGCTCTAGCTGCCACCCCGATGGCGACCCGGACGGCAAGACGTGGCACAATCCCGAGGGGCTGCGGAACACGCAGGCGCTCTTCGGCATGGCCTGGACGCACCCGATTCACTGGTCGGCCGACCGCGACGAGGTGCAGGACTTTGAATACACGATCCGCGGGAATCTGATGCAGGGTCGGGGGCTGCTGCGCGGCACGCTCCACAAAGAATTGGGAGATCCCAATAGCGGTCGGTCGCGCGAATTGGATGCTCTGGCGGCCTACACGAATTCACACGAGTTCTCGCTCAGTCCGCACGCCAAGGGGGGATTGAGCGACGCGGCGAAGCGTGGCAAAGAGGTTTTTTTCTCGGCCGAAACGAAATGCGCCACGTGCCACGGCGGGCCGCTGTACTGCGACTCTCAGCCCGGCCCGATGTCCCCCAAACACGACGTCGGCACCGGCGGCGACGATCCGGGGGAGAAGATGGGCCCGGCCTATGACACGCCGTCGCTCTTGGGCGCGTATCGCACGGCGCCGTACTTGCATCACGGCAAGGCGGCGACGCTGGAGGAATTGCTGACGAGCTGCAACAAGGATGACCGCCACGGCCAGACTAGCCACCTGTCGGCGGAAAAGATCGGCGATCTGGCGGCGTTTCTGAAATCATTGCCCTACGAAGATCCCGCGCCAGCAGCGCAGGCCGCTGGCCTCAAAAAGGTGGAACGATGAAGATCAATCGAACGGTGAGTTGGCTGCTGTTGGTGGGCGCATTGTCGCTGGCCGGTTGCGACGGAAATGGCCAGCCGGGTGGCTCCTCGCTCACCACGTCGGGCGAAAAGTCCGGCGAAAAGATCAGAAGTGACGCAGCGGAGAGTGTCACGATCGAAATTGCCAGCTTGGACGAAGTGCAAAAGTTTGTCGCCGAACAAAAGGGAAAGGTGGTAGTGCTCGATTTGTGGTCCAGCTCGTGCACCCCCTGCATTCGTGAGCTGCCAGGGCTGGCCAAACTGCGCCAGGAGTTTCCGGCCGACGCGGTGACCGTGTCGCTGAACCTGGACTACTACGGCTCCGAGCCCCCCGAGAAGCTGCGCGAGCCGGCCGCCAAGATCCTGGCGGAAAACGGCGCCGCGGCGAAGAACTTTCTCAGCAGCACGAAGGATGAAGAGGTCTATGCGAAGCTGGGGGCGACCCCAGTTCCCATTGTCATTGTCTACGATCGCACGGGCAAAATGGCCAAGCTGTTTGTTAACAACAAGAAAGACGAATTCGGCGAAGAGGGTTTTACCTACAAAGACCACATCGCGCCGCTGGTGAAAGAGCTGGTGGCGGCGAAGGGGTCGTGAGCAGGGCGACAACGATTGTTTTTGGCGCGGAGTCACGGAGGCACAAAGGCACGGGGCAGAAGTCGAATCGGTTCGGTGCCTTTGTGCCTCATCGCCTCTGTGTTTCAATGCCAATGGCTCGGTGCTGCGGATGGTCAACATTTTCAATCGGAAGATCAGCCATGTCGTTCTTGCTTTCGCTGGTCCTCCTGTCCGCCGAACCGGCATTGGCTAATGAGCCGCAGTATTCGGCCGAGCTGATCTTTCCGCTCCACGAGCAGCACAACCACGCTCCGGGGATCGTGGAGCTGCCCGGCGGCGAACTGTTGGCTTCCTGGTATCGCGGGTCCGGCGAGCGGCGGTCTGACGACGTGGCGGTTTACGGCGCGCGGCTGAAGAAGCGAGACAGCAAGTGGAGCGAGCCGTTCTTGTTGGCCGACACGCCCGGCTTTCCCGACTGCAACACGTGCCTGATCGTGGACGGCAAGCAGCGGCTATGGCTGTTTTATCCGACGATTCTGGCCAATACCTGGGAATCGTGTCTGACCAACTTCAAGGTCTCGTCGAACTACGGTGAGCCCGGCTGCCCAAAATGGGACCGCGAAGGAATCATCCTGCTCAAGCCCGACGACTTTGGCGATGAAGCGAAGAAGCTGCTCGACGAGCAACTGGGGCTTATCAAGCTGGTCCTCACGGACGAACTGAAGCGCGGGCTCGACGGCATGCGGGCCAAGCTTGGCGACAAGCTCTACCAGCGGCTCGGCTGGCAGCCGCGCTGCAAGCCTACCATTCTCCCCAGCGGCCGGATGCTCTTGCCGCTCTATAGCGACACGTTCTCCATCTCGATCATGGCGATCACCGACGACGGTGGCCAAACGTGGCAGGCAAGCAAACCGCTGATTGGCTTCGGCAACATCCAGCCTGCGGTCCTGCGCCGAAACGACGGCACGCTCGTGGCGTTCATGCGCGAAAACGGACCGCGGAAGCGGATTCGCATCTGCCAGTCGCAGGACGACGGCCTCACCTGGGGACCCGTCGGAAACAGCGAGCTTCCGAGTCCAGGCTCGGGACTCGACGGCCTGCGACTGACAAACGGCCATTGGCTTCTGGTGTACAACGACACGACTCGCGGCCGCCACAGCCTGGCCGTCTCGATCTCCACCGACGAAGGACGCACCTGGCAGCACACGCGGCACTTGGAAAACCAGCCGGACGGATCGTTTCATTATCCGGCCGTCACGCAAGGCGAGGACGGCACAATCCACTGCGTCTACAGCTACTTCGTCCCCGGCGGCAAAAGCATGAAGCACGCGGCATTCAACGAAGAGTGGGTGACGGCCGGCGACAAGAAGTAGCGGGCTACTTCCACTTCACCATCTTCGGCTTCCACGACTGGTCGATCTTCGCCAGAGCCACGAGGTAGCCCGCGGCACCGGCCGATTTGGCCTGCTCGATCTGGGCGGCAATTTCGCGGTCAGTCACGTCCCATCCTTGCAGGACGGCAATCAGTCGCGAGGCTTCGATCTTGCGCCCTTTGTTCCTGGCCGGCTGCTCGGCAAAGCCGTGAACCAAGGCGTGGCGAATCCAGCCGGCCGGCTGCGAGTAGTGCGGACCGTCCTGGCCGAATTCCTTGTAGGCAAGCAGAACCGCCAGCGTTGGTGAATCGTCGGCCACGGGCATGAGCTGCTTCGAATACTCCTTCCAGCACGTCCCCTTGTAGCAGCCGACGCCCGCGCACAGGGCGTCGTTCTCCTTGTCGTGCTCCTCGCACTCGGTGGTCCACACCGGCACAACCGCCGTCTTGGCCGGCACGACCTTCCGCACGGCGGCCACGAACTTCGCTGCCGCGTCGTCGCCCAGCTTCGTCGCCGTCACGATCGGGCCGTAGTCGGTCGTCCAGCGGCAGACCGGATTGCCGCAGCCGCAGGCGGAGGGAGCGGCCTGGAGATCGTTCAGAAAGAGCGACCTGGCTGGCGGCAAATCGGCCAGCAGTTTTTCGATGCGCGCCAGATGGGCGTCGAATGTCTCCTGATAAAAGACCGGCACCCAGGGGTAGCACTTGACGACTTCGTCCGCTTTGGGCTGTGGAAAGTCCTTGTGGAAACGACGCCACTCAGGATGCCCCTGGAGGCTGGCCATCCACCGCGGGTGCGCATCGGCCAACTCCTGGCAGCGGCCGACCTCGATCCAGTAGTGCACGTTTAGACCGGATTTGGCAATCGCTGCGGCGGCCCGCTTGTCGTCAGCCCGCGACGCTTCATCGCTCTTGCTCACCGCCAGCACGATCGAGTCATAGTCACGGCGCAGGGTTTCCAGCCGCTCGTCGCTGACCATTTCAGCCGCGACCAGCGCTCCGCGATATGACGGCTCGGCGGCAGGTGCCTGGTTCGTTCCAGACAACAAAGCCAAGGCTG
>DASRJP010000490.1:0-8328 GCA_035649415.1 Pirellulaceae bacterium
CAAGAAGCGGGAAGGTCAAACGATATCACCACCGGCTAGGGATTAGGCAGCCATCGACGGACGAGGAAGAACAACACTGTCAGCCAAGCGGCAATCTGCGCCGCGCCAATGACTACCGCCCCAAGTGGCGCTGACGTAGCCCGCAACAAGAAATACACGCCCGCGATGATCGGGGGGAGCAATCAGCACCACGATCAGTAGCGACCAGAGCGGTAATTGCCAGCGAGCAGTCTTTCGGCTTGGCTCCATCCCGAGCATTCTATCGCCGTCGCACCAAGACGTCCTCGCGAGGTACATTGGCCCCATGAGATGCCGACCATGATCCGCTTCAGACTCCGCACGCTGTTGATTGTGCTGGCAATCTTGCGCCGTTGTTTGCGTGGCTTTGGACGAATCCCGAATGGGAAAAACACCGAAGTGCCAAAGCGAACATGGAGATGTGAAGGTCCGAACTGGAAAGTGCAAAGGCGCTTCCCGCTGGCGTGCGGAGAAGCAAGGCCGCACTGCGTCATGCCGAGTTGCGATTCAAACGGGACGATGCATATGCCAGGGAGACTTCGGTTTTGTACCGCATTCTCACGCCACCTAAAGACGACTAACCGCGCCGCTGGCCGCAATGGAACCCTTGCCCAGGCGATTCACCATCCGCGACTTGCTCTGGTTGACGGTGGTGGTGGCGCTCGGGGTGGGGTGGGCATTGGACCACCTGCGGCAAGCACAAAAATTGAGAAGATTCGCAAGCAGCTAAACTGGTTGCCGCCATCTGGCTCCGTGAGGGCGGGATTCCAATTGGACGCATTCTGAATGCTCGTTTGGCACCCGCCAAGAATCTGCCCAACGATTAGGCAAAAAACCAAACGGTATCGCTCAGCGTGCGCAAGTCGCGTGCGTTTCGACGCTTTACCTTCTTGTCGCAAGCCGGTGCCGCTGAAATGGCCGGAGTCGCTGCCGGCTAGAAATGGACGCAGCCGCTGCCGACCGCCCCCACGCAGTTCTTTATAAAATCTTGATGTATCTAGGCCTAGACTTTATATTACTTTTATTCATTGATCGAGTCCATTCGAGGAAATTCAAAATCTTGCTACTCCTGCGGCGCGTTTTTGCTTCTGCTGAAATGAAGACCGCGCTATAGTGCCAGTCATTGCTTTTGATGTGCCGGCGGGACCCGCCGGCAATGGGAATAAGAGGGCTACGCGAAGGCGAATCCCTTGCGAGCGAAACTTGCTCATGGGGTAAAGGAATCGTCGCGACCCAAACCGCCGCAAGTCGCCACAAGTTCGAAGGGCGTGAACTTCGGCTCGTCTCGGGTGAGTCGGGATCGAGCCGTTGTGATGAGCACGTTTTCTATGGGAGTTTTCTGAGTGAGCGCGAACGATCTTGCACAGAGGTTGGGAGACGCCTGCTACGTTTTTCTGGCGTTGAACTTTTTATGGGGATTGTACTGCGTGATGTTGGCTTGGATGCGCGTGCGCAAGCTGAGCTTTCGGTCCCACAAGGAGCAGGATGAGTACATGCGAACCGTGATGGCGCAGTTGCGAGCCGGTCAGTATCAGGAGGCAGAAGACGAGAGCGCCAAGGACTCCCGAGCATTGCCGCAACTGGTGAACGTCGCCATTTCCAACCGGGACATCGGGTACGACCCAATGCGACAAGTGGTGTCGGAAGTGCTGCAGCGCGACATTCTGGGGGACCTCGATCGCATCACGGGCTGGGTGGCAACCGTCATCAAGAGCGGACCGCTTCTGGGTCTGTTTGGCACGGTGCTGGGAATGATGGCGGCGTTCGGCCGCATCGGCACCGGAGACAAGGTGAAAACCTCGCAGATTGCCGACGAGATCAGCATCGCGCTGATTTGCACGGCGATGGGCCTGGCGACGGCCATCCCGTTCAACTACCTCCTGAACAACTTGAATTCGCGCATCGGCAAGCTGCGGGATTCCTTGACGGCCGGACTGGTGAGGGTGCTCGATCACTTCAAGAAGCGGCCGGCCGGGCGGCGGGAGCGCGAGCATGTCAGCGCATAACTCGCGACTCGATCTGAGCGACGACGAGCTGATGCCGCCTCCGCCGAAGCACGACGATGCCATGTTCGACGTGACGGCCATGATCGACGTCGTGTCGCTGATGAACATCTACTTTCTCGTGACGTTCGTAGGCGCGGCAATGGGCGAAGGGAATCTGCCGGCCGCCGACCACTGCGCTCCGCTCGATCCCGAGAGTTCGACGATCATCACCATTGTCTCGACCGGCTTTCAAAAGGTTGACATCTATTTGGGCGACGGAAAGAAGGGGACGCCTGTTTCCGATCCGGAGGAGCAGGAAGAGCAAATTGCCGACTTGGTGTCGACGTCTTTAAAATCGGGGAAAAACCATGTGCTGCTGAAGGCCGACAAGGACGTCCGGCTGAGAGACATGCGGCGGCTGGCGCTGGCCGCCAGCCGGGAGGGAGGGGTGCTGCACTTCTCCGTCATGGAAAGGGACCGCAAGTGAAGACGTTGCTCAGCTGTCCCCAGTGCGGCAAGCGATACAAGGTGGCCAAGCTGGATCTGGCCGAGATGCCTTTGTGTCCAAATTGCAACGTGGAATTGCGGGTGGAGCGGTGGGCGGAAGAGCCTCCTGCCCTCGGCGATGCGGGTGACGACGAAGGCCTGATGCTCCCTCCGCCGGCGAAGCAGCCGGAAGACCTGATCGACATGACGTCGATGGTCGATATCGTATTTTTCCTGCTCATTTTTTTTCTGGTGACCTCGATGCAGGCATTGGAATCGGTGATGGATATGCCGCCGCCCAAGGCGGCAACGGGGCTGGCGGGCTCGACCCGCTCGATGGCCGACCTGGCCAATGAGAACATCGAGGTGAAGATCGAGGACGACGACTCGATCTGGGTCGAAGACACGCAAACGTTCAACGAAGCAGACCTCCGCATTCGCCTGAAACAGGCGCACGAGGACATGCCAACGGCAAGCGGAGTCCTCGTCACGGGTAACGCCGACGCGAGTCATGGAGCCGCCGTAATGGTGTTTGACGCCTGTGCCGACGCCAATCTGGGAAACGTGCTGTTTGCCGTGGAGGACACCCAGGCAGCCGCGGAGTAGTGGCGGCGAAGTTCTGCGGATATCACTTCCGCCAAATTCTCCCTTTTACAGTTCCCTTGAACCGAAGATGAGTAACTGCATGTCTGCGAAGCGACATTACCTGCGATGGCTGGCCTTTCTGACCCTGATCGTCGTGATCGCAGGGCTGCAAAACCTTCAGCAGACGTGGGGACAAGAGGAAGAGAAAGCTGCGGCCGGTGCCGACGCCGAGGGGGCCGCTGGCGCGCCCGCCGAGGGTGGAGGGGTCGAAGGAGCTAAAGCGCCTCAGCGCAAGAGCGCATTCGTCTGGTTCATTCAATCGTCCGGGTTGATCGGATTTTTCATTCTCTGTCTCTCGATCTACTTTGTGGCCACGGTCATCCGCCTGTTTATGGAGCTGCGCAAGGGAGAACTGCTTCCCAAGGAAGAGCTGGCCATCTGCGACCAGTATGTCGCGGAACGAAATTATCAAGCGCTCTATGATTTCACGAGCAAATCTCCGTCGCTCTATTCCCGCCTGGTCACTGCCGGAATCGCCGCGCTCAACGGCGGCGATCTGGCCGAAGCTCGCGAGGTCATGGATCGGCACGGCGAAGTCGCGACCGTGGACATGGAGCGGCAGGTCGCGCCGCTGGCCGTGCTGGGGACGCTGGGACCGATGATCGGGCTGGTGGGCACGCTCAAAGGGATGATCACCAGCTTCGCGGCCATCGCCATGTACGACACCCAATTGCGGGCCAGCCAGGTGGCCGGCGGAATTTCCGAAGCTTTGCTGCTGACCTTCGAGGGGGTCGCGCTGAGCGTTCCGGCGATCTACTTCTTCTCGTTCTTCCGCAATCGCGTGGCGGTGTACTCCGCGGAAGCGCTGCTCGCATCGGACGAGCTGGTGAGGCGCGTGGTCCAACAGGCCAAGAGCAAGTCGTCCACCCCTCCGATTCCCACTGCCGCCCGCACGTAGCGACAGGAGTTTGCCATGTCTGCATCCGTGCACGGCGGGGCATCGGCCGAACCCAATCTGACGCCCATTCTCGACATGGTGTTCCAGCTCATCACCTTTTTCATGCTGGTCGTCAATTTCAAGGCGGCCGCCATGGACCTAGACCTGAAGCTGCCGGTCGTCGGTTCGGCGCGGCCCGTGGACACCCAGGGAGAAACGGATCTGCTGATCCTCAATATCAATGCGGAGGGCAAGGTTCGCGTCTACGGCCAGGTGGTTGACGACGTCTCGGCATACATTGCCACCGAGGCGCAGGCCAGCCTGCTGTCCGCCCAGGTGAAGAATCCGGGCCTGAAGTACGGCGACGAAATTCCCAGCACCGTCGTCATACGTGCCGATCGCAGCATTCCCTTCAGCCTGCTCAATGGCGTCATTTCCACCTGCCAAAAGCACGGCTTTCACCGCTTCGCGCTCAAGGCGATGAACAAGACCGAGGAGTAAAGGAGGCAGCCCATGCGAAAGCGCAAAAGCCGCGGACACGAGGAAGTGGAATTGAACGTGACGGCGATGCTGGACATGGCGTTTCAGCTACTGGCTTTTTTCGTGCTCACGTTCAAGCCGTCGCCGGTCGAAGGGCAGCTTTCGCTTCGCATGCCCGTGGCGCAGCCTATCACGAAGGTGGAGGCGGGACAAAAGGCCGGCAGCGACCAAAACAACCTCAACCCCGCGCAAGGTTTGAACACGCTCGTAATTACCGCGCTCGCGAATCCGGATGGAGAAATCAAGCAACTGGCGGTCGGCGATTCGTCGATGGGAACCCCGGAGGCGCTGTCGCGGAAGCTGGCGGAAGTGCTCGGCGATCCTACTTTCGGTTTCGATCAGGTGGTCATCCAGGTCGATTCGCGGCTGCGTTACGAACGGCTGATGGAAGTGATCGATGTTTGCACGCGGCAAAAGCTACCAAGCGGCGAGCAACTATCCAAGTTGAGCTTCGTCGAGCTTCCCGCCCAGTAAGGCCGCCGCCGACGTTCAGGAGACATTTCCATGCGCACCTTCCAGCGATGGCGAGCCAGCCGACCGGCGCCGCACAGCGTCACGCCGCGACTGATCTCGATGATAGTCATGCTGGGCATCGTCCTGCTCGTGATGTGGCAGGCCCGCGATCCCAAAAATTGGCGCTGGCTGGAAATCCTCGCCAATGAAGCGCCAGCAGCCAGCGAGACGGAGCAGGTTGCCGTGGCGAAGGAGTCCGCGACCACGCAGCCGCCGACAAAGCCGGAGGCGGCGGCCGAACCATTCGAGATCGACCCGCTGGAGGTGGCCACGGCTGAGGAGGAGTACCTGGCGATTTCCGACGGCACCACCGCGCTGCGGCGCGAAGAAATGTCGGCCTACTGGCGGATGTTCGGCTGGGTCCAGCAGCAGTCGCTGGCGCAATTGCAGCGCGGCGCTCGCAGTAAAGTCGTATTCAACGACTTCGTGCAATCGCCGGACCAGCAGCGGGGCAAGCTGTTTGCACTGGAGCTCAATGTGCGGCGGGTGCTGGCCTACGACGCTCCGGAGAATCCGGCGGGCATCAAGACGGTCTACGAGGTCTGGGGGTGGACGAACGAGTCGCGGGCTTGGCCGTATGTCATCGTCACGGCCCAGCTGCCACCCGGAATGCCCGTCGGCGCCGCCGTCCAAGAGCAGGCCAGCTTCGCCGGATACTTTTTCAAGGTGCAGGGATATCACGCGGGAGGGGCGGGCCCCAAGGACAAGCCCCTCATTGCGCCGCTCATGATCGGACGGCTGTCGCATCGCGGTGCACCAGCGCCGGCTGCCCCCGCCGAAATCGCCTGGTCCCCGTGGATCGTGGGATTGGTGCTGGTTGGCGCGGTGTGGCTGTCGCTGCGTATATTGATCTGGCGGATGAGAAGGAAACCGGCCGCTGTAGCCAGCCGCACGAGCACAAGTCCGTCCGGGGAAGGTCTCGAGCTTGCTGGCTGGCTGGCAGCCGCCTCGGGCCAGTCCGATCAACCCTCATCCAATTCCAACGGCAAACATCAGCAGCGATGAGCAAACCCACCACTTCGACCCGGCAGCCCGATGTCGCGGATGAGCAGGGGGGCGGCGAGGAACACCCCGACGTCTTCCGGCAAGTTGCCGCGTGGATTGTGAGCCTGGCCGCGCAGTCGTGGCTCATCAGCATGGCCTTTCATATGCTGCTGATGATTGTCATGGCTCTTATCTTGGGGACGATCCACGCGGCCACGACGAGCAACGTGCGGGAGATCGAAGTGGTCGAAGAGTTCGAGGCGGACCTTCCGGAAGTCACGCACTTTGAGGTCGGGCACACGCCGCTCGATCCGACCGAACTTTCGACGGAAACGTTGACGCTCATGCAAGCGCCGTCGGTCGAGGCGCAGTTCAACGACGACTCGCCCGTTTTTGAGGAGGCCGGCGGCGGCGTGGCCGGCGCGGAAAGCTCCTTCGGAGGTCTGGGGGGTTTCAGCGTGGATGCCATTGGCACAGGTCCCGTGGTCACGGGCCCAGGCGGCGTGGACGGCGGCGGCGGATTTGGCAAAAACGCGGGCACCGGCGGCGCGGGGAGCGGTTTTGGCAGCCGCGGCACCGGCATGCGCGAGGCGATGCTCGGCAGCGGCGGCACCAAGCAGTCGGAACGGGCCGTGGCGGCGGCACTCAACTGGATCGCGCGCCACCAGAACAAGAACGGAAGCTGGAGCCTGAACCATGCTCCGAACTGCAAGAGCGGCTTGTGCTCGTGTCCTGGCGATGCCGACTCCGACCCGGCGGCGACGGCACTGGCCCTGCTTCCGTTCCTTGCAGCCGGCCAGACGCACCAAAGCAAAGGCCCCTATCAAAAGAACATCGGCGCCGGACTGAATTGGCTGATCAACAACCAGCGAAAAGACGGCGATCTGTCGGCAGGCGGCGGTCACCAGATGTATGCCCACGGTCTGGCGGCCATCGCGCTATGCGAGGCCTACGGTATGACGCAGGACTCCCGCGTCGGCTATGCGGCCCAGGCCGCGCTGAACTTCATCCAGGCCGGCCAGAACCGGCAAGGCGGCTGGCGGTATCAGTTTAAGTCGATCGATTCCGATACGTCAGTTTTCGGTTGGCAGGTGATGGCCCTCAAAAGCGGACAGATGGCGCGGCTCTCGGTCACCCCCGACAGCTTCGAAGGGTGCCGCCTGTATTTGCGTCAGTGTTCAAGCGGCCGCTATGGGAACGAATTCAGTTACGCGCCTGGCGGAGGGCCAACCAATACCATGACGTCCGTCGGCCTGCTTACGTCGCAGTATCTGGGAGCCAGGCGCGACGATCCGGTGATCGTCGGCGGCATCGAATACTTGATGGGCAACAAACCGACGATGGATGCTCGCAATGTCTACTTCTGGTACTACGCCACGCAGGTGATGCACAACGTCCCGGGCAAGCAATGGGACGAATGGAACCGGCAGATGCGCCGGCTGCTCATCGAGACCCAGGACAAAAACGGCTGTGCCGCGGGAAGTTGGAATCCGCTTCAGCCGCAACCCGATCCGTGGGGCCGGCAGGGAGGACGGCTGATGGTCACCAGCCTCTCGGCACTTACGCTGGAGGTCTATTACCGCTATCTGCCGCTCTACCAGCTCGACAAGAAGCAAACCGAAGAGGACTTGAACAAGGTGAAGTGATGCGCCAGTGCGATGAGGCATGCCGTTCGATCGTTGCGGAACGGCGAACCCTGCTCGGTTGCATGGCACTGACGATGACCTTAGCCGTCGCCGCAGCGGGATATTCGGGCGAACCATATCTGGAGTTTTTGCGGGGGCTGGAGCGCCGCGGCTACGGCGAAGCGGCGCTCGACTACCTGGACTCCATCGCCGATCGGAATGATTTGCCGGTCGAGCTGAAGCAAACGCTCGATCTGGAGCGCAGCCGCAGCTTGCGCATTGCCGCCAGCGAGGCTTACGACTCGCAGCAAAGGGCGGCCCGATTGGCCGAGGCCGATCGCTTGCTGGAAAAGTTTCTGTCCGAGAACCCGCACCATCCGGCAGTCGGCTCGGCCGTGCTGATTTCTGCCAATGAGGAGCTTTCGCGCGGGCAAATCAGCCTTACCGCCGCCCGCCAGCCCGGGGACGAGGAGCGATCCAAGCGGGCACTGGCCGATGCAAAAACGCTGCTCATCAGCGCCCGTGGACACTTTGAGGCGGCGCTCAAGCGGCTCAAGGGGCGGGCGGACGCGACGATTGCTGCCAAGGACACGCAATCCCAAAAGGACGCGGAACTGTCCTTGCTCGAAGCTCGCTTCAACCTGGCCTATACCGA
>DASRJP010000491.1:0-11224 GCA_035649415.1 Pirellulaceae bacterium
TGATCGCTCTCCACCTCCGTAAGCACATTGCCCGAAAACAGCACGCGGCTGGATGCCGGTTTGTCAAGCGTCACGGCCTTGCTGGTGAGGCCGGAGAAGAGATTGCCGCTGAGGGTGATGTCGGAGGTTCCCTTGAGGACGACCCCGGTCGCGGCACTATCGACTTTCTCGCGCTTCTCGCTTCCTTCGCCGATGTAGCTGTTCGAAAAATTGTTGCCGGTGACGGTGATCCGGCCGCTCTTCTCGCCGATCACCAGGGCGTTCTGCTTGACGATCGTGAAGGTATTGGCGCTGACGGTGCAGCCGTGGGCATCGCGGAGGTCGATGCCGCCGGCCACTTCGTGGGCGATGACGTTGGCAGACAAGGTGATGCCGTAGCAGTCGCGGTCCAGGATGATCGCCGTGCCATTGCACTCTTCGATCATGTTGCCGGCGACGACTGAGCCGTAGGTGTTTTCGATGACGACGCCATTGCCCAGGTGGTCGTCCACGCAGTTGCCTGTGAAGCACAGGTTGAAGCCGTCGGAGCAGCGGACGGCGTCCTGGTTTTCCTCGAACTGATTGCCGACGACGACGATGTCGTGGCAGCCGATGAGGTTCAGGCCGGCCCCCTTGTTGTAGGTCAGCAGGCAGTCGCAGATTCGCGGATCTTCATAGCAATTGTCGAGGCGGACGCCGTCGCCGCCATGGTAGCTGACCGTGACGCCGTGCAGAAAAATCTCGTCCACGTGCGTGGCGGCGATGCCGTGGCCACTCTTTTCGTTGCCGGTGATCCGCAGGTTGGCCAGCTCGATGCGCCAGATGGTCGCCTTGGGATCCGTGGCGACCGACGTCGGCTGAATGACCAGTGCCGGCTGCCCCTCGGCATTCACGTTCTTGATGTGCGTCGCCGTGCCAGCCCCTTCGAGCAAGACGTCTTCCTGGGTGATTTTCAGCGGCGTAGTGATCTCGAAGGTGCCCGCCGGCAGTCGCACCACACCGCCCGTAGGCGGCAGGGCGTCGATTGCGGCTTGCAGGCTGAGGTAGTTGATCGCCTCAATGGCCGGGCGAGCGCCGGGGAGAGTTGCCGCAGTCTGCGGTTGCTGGCTGGCGGCGATTTGCCAAGCGACGGGAATGCTAACGACAAGAGCGGCGATGAACAGCAGGCGCAGGCGCGACATGGTGAGTCTCCTCGAGAAAATGCTCTGAGCCGGAGGACAACGTCCTCCGGGATTCGGCCCGAGTTCCGGAGGACGTTATCCTCCGGCTGGAAGACTATAGCAGTTCGCGGATCACTTCGCCGTCGGAGAGCATCATCGGCCGGCCATCGACGGTCTGATAGGTGATGCCGTGCGGGTCGTAGCCGAGGGCGGCAAAGACGGTGGCGTGAATATCGGCAGGAGTAACCGGTCGCGTGGCGGGATACGCGCCGGTCTTGTCAGAGCTGCCGATCGTCTGCCCGCCGCGAATGCCGCCGCCAGCCAGGACCATCGTGAAGCAGTTTGGCCAGTGGTCGCGGCCGGTTTGGTTGTTGATGATCGGCGTGCGGCCGAAATCCCCCATCCAAATGACGAGCGTGGAATCGAGAAGGCCGCGCTCCTCGAGGTCGTCAAGCAGGGCGACGTAAGCCCGTTCCATCGGCGGCACGAGGCGGTCTTTCAGCCGGTTGAAATTGTCCTGGTGCGTGTCCCAGATGATGCTCCGGCCATTGACGGTCGAAACAAACCGCACGCCCGACTCGACCAGCCGCCGGGCGAGCAAATGCGACTGGCCCCATTGATGCCGGCCGTATTTCTCACGGATCGCGTCCGGCTCCGGCGACAGATCGAAGGCCTTGGCCGCATCGCCGGTCATCACCATGCTGGCAGCTTGCTGGCGCTGCACCTCGATCTGCGCCGCGGATGCGTTTGTCACCGGCGGCTGCTTGCCGCCTAGTTGCGACAGCAGGTCGAGACGCGATGACAGCCGCTGGGAAGAGAGTTCATCGCTCAGCCGCAGGTTGCGGACGCGAAAGTCCTTGTCGTTAGGATCAGCGTCGACAACGAACGGATCGTATCGCACGCCCAAGCACCCGCCGTATTGCCCCGGCGTGATGTAAACCGTACTGTCGCAGTGCGGATACGGCGTGATGACGTACGGCGGCACCGCGCCGCTATAGCCGTCGCGCTGCGCCAGCCAGCCCGCGAGCGTGCCAAAACTCGGAATGTCGGTCGCGCTCGGATTGATGAGTGTGCTGTCCTTGGTGTACGGCTTGCCGACGATCGACCAGTGCATGCCCCCATTGTGGCTGCTGTGCTTGTGGTACACGCTGCGAACGATCGCTAGCTTGTCGGCCCGTTTGGCCAGTTCCGGAATCAGCTCGGTGAACTGAATGCCAGGGACGGCCGTGTCGATGGGCGAGAAGATGCTGCGGACGCGGTCGGGGGCAAGGGGTTTGGGGTCGAACAGGTCGATGTGACTCGGCCCGCCGCAGTTGAAGATCATGATCACCGAGCGGGCTTTGCCGCTGGGTGCTTTGGCCAGTGCCGCCTGCGATAAACCGGCCCAGAACGCGCCGACTGCCGCGGCCGAGGTTTGCAAAAAGCTGCGGCGGCCCGCGCTGCTCAGACCTTCGGTAAGAGGGTGATTAGCCACGGCACTCGTCCTTCGTCCACGGCGAGGTCGCAAATCCTGGCCCAAGTCGCTAAACATCAATCGTCATTGATCTTCGGCAATCCTAACCGAATCGCCCAGGCGAAGCAAGAAAACGCAACGCCCGCCGAGCGGAGTTCCGCATGGCGGGCGGTGTGGTTCGAGGATTAAAGGCCCGGACTTGCGCCGTTGAGGGCCGCCAGGCACCGGCCCTCAATCAAAGTGGCCCGGTGGATCTTGCATGTCGCCCCTCCTGTGATGGTTGAATGCAGGGATGTTTTTCAGCGCCGTTTCGTGGATGCATCCAGCGACATCTGATCTACCAAATTCTGCCTTTCGGCAGCAAGAGATTTTTCCAAAATCGAGCGCGATTTCACCGGAAGCCGGCAACCCGCACGCGCGTTATGCCAACTGGGCAACTTTTACCGCCGTCCGCAGCGGCAATTAGCGCGGTATACTTGGCTCTCGCATCCACAATTTAAAGATTCGGCCGCGCAGGCGGCCACACCCAATCCAAGGAATGTTGCATGAACTCTCGTGTTCTGTTGTCTATCATCGCCGTCTGCCTGCCATTGGCCGCGCTTTCGGGGCAGGAAGAAGTGCCCGCGAAGGGGGCCAAAGGCGCCAAGGGGGCCAAGGGAAGCGCGCCGTCGCCCAAAAGCGTCGTCGAGCAAGCCAGCTATGCGATCGGCGTGAACATCGGCCGCAGCCTGCTCGAAGAAGAGGCAGATGTCGATACGGAGCTGTTGATCCAGGGTTTGAAAGACGCGCTGGCCAAAAAGAAGCTGGCGTACACCGACGCGGAAATGCAAAAGGCCGTCGCGGCATTCGCCAAGGAAGCTCAAAGTCGAGCGGAGGCGAAAGCCAAGGCGCTGGGCGAGAAGAACCAAAAAGAGGGCCAAGCGTTTCTCGCAGAGAACAAGAAACAGAAGGGGGTCGTTACCTCCAAGACCGGCCTGCAATCCAAGGTGATCAAGTCGGGCGAAGGCAACAGTCCCAAGAAGACCGATACCGTCAAGGTACATTATCACGGGACGCTGATCGACGGCACTGTGTTCGACTCCAGCATCGAGCGGATGGAGCCGGCGGAGTTTCCCGTCGATCGCGTCATTCCCGGCTGGACCGAAGCGCTCCTGGGCATGAAGGTCGGCGACAAGTGGCAGGTCGTGATTCCTGCGAATCTGGCATACGGTGAGCGAGGCACGCCCGACGGCCGGATTGGGCCCAATGCCGTCCTGGTGTTCGAGGTCGAGTTGCTCGAGATCGTGGAGTAGCAGCAAGCGCGCGGGACGCCTCGCGGCGGCTGGGCTTCAGTGCTCGGCTCGAAAAAGCCGCTGCGAAAACAGATACAGATCGTTCTTCCACACTTGCCAGGTGTGCCCGCCGGCATCGACGTGCCACACGTGCGGCACTTCCTTGTCTTCCAGGAAGGCGTGGAAATCCTTGCTGATGTTCATCAGGCGGTCCTCATCGCCGCAGGAGAGCCACAGCAGCTTGAGCTTCTTGGCAGCATCCTCCGGGTCGGTCACTATCGCGCTTGCTCGTTTCGTATTGGGAGCTGAAGAGAAGCCACCGATCCAGGCAAATGTATCGAGATGCTTCAGGCCAAAGTTCAGCGACTGCCCCCCGCCCATCGACAGCCCTGCCAGCGCCCGGTGCTCGCGATCGGCGTGGACCGAGTAATTCTGCTCCACATAGGGGATGATGTCTCTGAGGAGTTCGTCCCCGAAAACCTCGTAGGGCCGGAATGCATCCCTACCTCCTTGAAATGGATTTCGCGGCGGCGGGTCGGCACTGGCGCGGCCATTGGGCATCACGACGATCATCGGCACGACCTTCTTGTCTTCATGCAGGTTGTCGAGGATGACTTCCGCTGATCCGTGCCGCGTCCAGCCATTCTCGTTGTCGCCTATGCCGTGGAGCAGGTAGAGGACCGGGTACTTCGCCTCCTGTGAATACCCGGGCGGCGTGTAGACGACCAACTTCCGTTTGATTCCGACGATCTGTGAGTCGTATTCTACTTTTTCGATCTTGCCGCGCTCGATGTCGTCGCGGCGGGCATCGAAGCCTTGCGGGGCCGGCGCGAGTGACTTGTCATTCTGGGGCAAGGCCGCGACCGAGCCAAAGATCAGCAGGAGAAACGCAAATCCGAACCATTTTGTCGGCAGTGGGGGTTTCATATCCGTCGGCAGGAAGGGAAATGAACACTCCGGTGAATTCCGGCTTCCCTTAAACCCCAGCCCAGGCGGCAAGTTTCCCAGAGGGTTTACAGAATGGACACGAAACACACGGACAACACGGAATTCCGCTGCGACTTTAAGTCTCCGCTCCGTGGCTACCGTGTTTTCCGTGTCCGACTCTGCCGGCAGAAAGTCAGCGCGCACCCGACGAAACCTTGGCCGCGCCGATTTCGGCTGCTTCCAGGTCACGCTCGGCAGGCGGGCCATACTGAGCAAGAATCTAAACTCACGCCGTTGCCACGCGCGGAATCTCAAACCCTTCTCGCGGCTTGCGGGCGAAGAGTGCCGCCGCCTGCTCGTCGCCGACGATCTTCTCACTCTTGGGATCCCACTTGATCGCTCGGCCGAGACGCGCCGCGATCGCCGCCAGATGGCAGGTGGCCATCGCCTGCACGTGTGAGTAGACGTCCGACACCGGTAGTCCCCCTTCGCGAATGCAGCGGAAGAAGTTTTCCTTGTGTCCTTCGTACGGCTTGCCTTTGTAGAGCTTGACGACGTCGTCGTCCGTATACTTTCCGTCGTCCCACTTCTCCTCGATCGGCTTGCCGGTGATCTTGCCGCGGTTGACGAAGATCCGCCCCTTGGTCCCTTCGAACAGCACGCCATTGTCGCCGCGGCTGGTGATCGTCATCTCGATGTCGCCGCCGAACTTGCACTTGATGGCGAAGTCGTGGCTGGTGTTGTAGCTGTCGTCCACGGTCGGATAGCCGTCCTTGTAGGGGACCGGGTGCTTGGCGTCGGCGCCGTCGATCTCGACGGGCCCTTGCCCCGGCCCGTTCTGCTGGATTGCCCATTGGGCGATATCGACGTGGTGGGCGCCCCAGTCGGTAAATTTGCCGCCGGAGTATTCGTACCACCAGCGGAACTGGTAGTGGCAGCGCTCCTTGATGTAGTCCACCTTCGGCGCCTGGCCGAGCCACATGTTCCAGTCGAGCCCCGGGGGCGGATCGGATTTCGCAAACGGCCCGCCCACGTCGCCGCCGTTGATCCCGACGGTGATCTTCTTGATGTCTCCCAGCAGCCCCTTCTGGACGATGTTGATCGCCCGCAGGAACAGGCCACGGTCGCTCCGCTGCTGGGTGCCGACGAAGAATACCTGTTTGTCGTATTTCTTGCAGGCATTGCGGATGAGCTGATTTTCTTCGAGGGTCAGCGTGAGCGGCTTCTGGCAGAAGACGTGCTTGCCGGCCTGGAGCGCCTCGATGGCAATCTTCACGTGCCAGTGGTCGGGCGTGACTACGCTGACCACGTCGATGTCCTGCCGCTCGAGCACCTTGCGATAGTCGCCGTAGGCGTCGGCCTTCCCTTTACCGATGTTCTCGGCATTGCGGGCCCGCTCGGCGTGATTGGCGTCCACGTCGCAGACGGCCAAAATGTCGCCAAATTGAGAGTGGTGCGAGGCATCGCCGGAACCCATGCTCCCCACGCCGATGCAGCCGATCCGCGGGCGGTCGTTCTTGGCCTGATTGGCGAAGGCCTTTTGCGAGCAGGTGAAATAGGGCAGCGCCACACCGGCAGCAGCGACGGCGGCAGTGGACCTCAAAAACTCACGTCGAGAAGCGGATCGGCAGGTCATGGTGGACTCCAAACGGTAGGGAGAGGGGAGCGGCGAGCCTTGGTGGGACTATTGTGGTCAATTCGGCAGCGAAACGCAAAGCGCCGGGGGCCATAGAATCCGCTTCCGCACCGTGAACGCATGACCATGCTGTGGGACCGGAGTCGCCCTGCCGCTGTCAATTCGTTCTGGCTCACTTGCCCCGGCCGAAGTCCGTCAGCTCGTAACGCACGCGCGAATCATTCTTCACCATGCCGTCGAAGGGGACTTCGGGGCAAATCCATTCCTTGGTCCCGGCCGAGTTTTTTCTGATCGTGCAGACCAGCTCGCGGCCGGCGACCGTAATCGTCTCGGTCTCTGGTTCCCGCGGTGCGGCGGACTTCTGGGACTTTTCCTTGGCCATGGCCTTGGCCCGCTCGGAGAGCTTGCTTGACTTGGCAGAAGATTTGGACGATGTGTTGGACTTGCTCGTTTTGGCCGGCGCGGGCTCGGTCTTGGGCGTTTTCTTGGGTGCACTGGCCGGCTCGGCTTTTTTGGGAACCGCGCTGGCGCCCGGCAGCGGATGTTCGACGAATGGCTTGAACTTGATTCTCATCTCATCGCGATGTCCAAGAATATAGAAGACTTTGGCCTCGACAACGTAATCGGAGCCGACCTCGACAATTTCGCGGCGGCCAGGCTCGTCGCTCCTTCGATACTCGATGAAATCGCCGATTTTCGCTTGGGAGTAGTAGGCGTTCCAGTCCTTCTCCCGCAAGTTAGAGTCGAATACCATCCCGTTGAATTTCGGATCGGGCTTGAGATCGACCCCCTCTTTCGTCATGGGAAATTCGCCCACCTTGCCGGAAATGAAGTGAATCTCGGCGATCGTCGTCTCGCGCGTGCTCCCACTTGCGGAAGACTTCGTCTTGATATTGACGATATTTCCGGGCACAAGAAAACGGACGCCCGTCACCGGGTCGTGCTCCTTGCCGTCGGCGTCGAAGACCTTCATCGACAGCGAGACCGGCAGCGTGATGGTCCTGCCATCGGCTTCAAACTCGATCTGGCCGCGGGCGATGGACTTGATTTTGGCCCCTTCGTAACTCTCGCGGCCGCTTGAACTGCGGCTCCTGGAGCCCGTGCGATCGACCGACTTGGCTTTGGCTTTGGCCTTATCGCGCTCCTGAGCCGCCAGCGGGCCGGCAAAGATGAAGAGAACCACGGCGCAAGCGCCGATGACGCGAACCCAGCTCATGACGTGACTCCTGAAAACGAAGGCCGGAAGCGAGCCACTATGGCCGGGAGTATAAGCCTACCAATGGCTCGATGCCAGCGCCGCGATGCGCATGGGGAATTGCGCGAATCACGCGGGAGACTGTGTTTATGGGCTGGATCCTTTCGCGCCCGAGGGGAAGGGGACCAAGCCTGCGCCAGGCAGGCCACCGCCCGACGGCGCGCCGTCGCCGTTGAAGGATGGCATCGCTTGAAGGAATCCCGCACCACCAGCGCCCGAAACCTGTTCCGGCGCATAGGCCATTTGTGCCTTCGCCAGGCGCGCGCCGGCCTGTGTGAATTTCTGCATCTTCGCAATGTCGGGAATTCCGCTGCTGAGCATGCTCTGCGGATTGAACTTGCTCTTTTGCGCTTCGGCATGCGAACGCATTTCCGCGGCCTGAGCCTGGCGCAGCTCGTTGATCTGCTCCTTCTCAGCAGCGGTTGCCTCCTTGAGCTTTTTCCGCCGCTCGGCCAGATTCTCCAGCCGCGCGGCAATCGAATCGACTTGCGGGGCCTTGTCCAGGATCTCATTGAAGTCTTTTGACGAGTTCATCAGCGACATGAGCTCCTTATTGAGGGCAATTCGCTCGCGCTCCAGCGACACATGCGTATCGCCGCAGCCGGTTGCCGCCAATGCCGCGGCGGCAACTGCCAACAAGAACAAGCGAGCGTAAATCGACATGGCAGATGCTCCCGGGTTCATGGGCCATCAGGCGGCCAAGAGAATAACATGACCGCGGACTGGTTGCAAAATCCGAGAGGCGCCGGGGGGAGCCCGAAATCCACTACCTGCCCATTTCAGCCTGTGTCGCGTCCGCGTGACGGCGCATAATGCGTCCCCACTGCCAGTGCGCCGCCACGACACCGATAGGAAGCAGCGCCATTAACGAGAATACTGCGATTGCGGCCGGCAGTTCGGGCCTTGACCAATTCGTCCGAATTGGAAAGGCGATGATCAGCACAACCCAAACGACACTCGTCACCATCCAACTGATGATTGCAATCGTGTTAGCGCGCGGCTTGAACAGAAGAAATGAACGGGGCGTCGCGACCAATTGGGTCAGCGAGATGGTGAATGCGAAAATGCACAAGGGAATGAACATCCAATCTCCCGGAAGCCTCGAAGCGAAATAGTCGTCGATGCCATATACGCCAGGAAACTGATCTTTATGCAGGGAGACATAGCAGGCGAGCCCAACGGATCCGGTCACATACAGGAACGACAATAGCGAAAACAAAGTTGTAGGAAAAAAGACAAACCATAAAACCAGAGGTCGTTTGGGTCGATCCGGGATAGCCGGCTTAGACAAACAAGTCGGCGGCAACTCGTAAGGATTGATCGTTTCGTTGCGGTTTGACATGGTCGCGGATTTGCCAACTACGACGCCAGCAGTTTCCTCACCACCGTCTGCAAGATCCCGCCGTTTTTGTAGTAGTCCAGTTCCACGGGCGTGTCGATCCGCACGTGGGCCGGGAACTCTATTTTCGAACCGTCGGCGGCAACAGCGCGGACCGTGACCGTGCTGCGAGGCTTGAGTGAATCGTCGAGGCCGACAATTTCGAAAACCTCTTCGCCTGTCAGGCCGAGTGTTTTCCAGGTTTGGCCCTCGGGGAATTGCAGCGGCAATACGCCCATATTGACCAGGTTCGACCGGTGGATCCGCTCGAAGCTCGTGGCAATGACGGCGCGGACCCCCAGCAGCATTGTTCCTTTGGCGGCCCAATCGCGTGAGGAGCCGGTGCCGTATTCCGCGCCGGCCAGGATGACGGTCGGCACGTGCAACGCCTTGTAGTTCATGGCCGCGTCGTAAATGGGGACGACCTCGCCGACGTCGATTTGGGAAGGCAGCGCAGCGGCCGGATCGCTGCCGCCTCCTTCGGCGGCCATTTCCGCGCCGGCACTCACGCCGGAGTGGTTGGAGATCGTCGAGCCCTGGGTGGCGACGTGTGTGGCGTCGCCCAAAGCTGCCGTGGGTCCGGAGCCTGTTAGGCTCCGGCTAGGAGCAGGCGCGCCCAAAAACTTCGTCACTCCACCTTCGGTGCCGGGAGCGAGGAAGTTGCGGATGCGAATGTTGGCGAACGTGCCGCGCAACATCACGCGGTCATTGCCGCGGCGAGAACCATAGCTGTTGAAATCGGCCGGCTGGACGCCATGTTCCATCAAGTATTTGCCGGCGGGGCTGCTCTTGGCGATGTTGCCGGCGGGGGAAATGTGGTCGGTGGTGACGCTGTCGCCGACGACTGCCAGGCAGCGTGCGCCGCGGATTGGGCGGACAGGAGGAATCTCGACCGTCAGTTCGGACAGAAACGGCGGCTCCTGGATGTAGGTGCTCTGGGGGTCCCACTGGTACAAATCCCCTTCGGCCACCTTGATCTGGTTCCACATCGGATTGCTTTCCATCGCTCCCGCGTACCGGCTGGCGAACATCTGCGGCAACACCGCCGAGCTGACCGCCTGCTGCACTTCCTCGCGCGTCGGCCAGATGTCCTTGAGGTACACCGGACCGCTTTTTCCCTGGCCGATCGGCTCGCTGGTCAGGTCGATATCGGTGGTGCCGGCAATCGCGTAGGCCACGACCAGCGGCGGACTGGCCAGGTAATTGGCCTTCACCAGCGGGTTGACTCGGCCTTCGAAATTCCGATTGCCCGACAGGACGGCGGCAGCGACCAGGTCCGCCTCGCTGACGGCGCGCCCGACCGCATCGGGCAAGGGGCCGCTATTGCCGATGCAGGTGGTGCAGCCATAGCCGACCGTTTCGAAGCCGAGCTGGCGCAGTGGCTGCGTCAGGCCAGCCTTGTCCAGGTAATCGGAAACGACGCGCGAGCCAGGCGCCAAGCTGGTCTTTACATACGGCGGCACTTTCAGCCCGCGCTCAACCGCCTTCTTCGCCAGCAAGCCCGCCGCCAGCATCACCGACGGGTTGCTGGTGTTGGTGCAGCTCGTGATGGCGGCAATGACGACGGCGCCGTGAGTGATCTCGGCCGATTTGCCGTTGTCTTTCACCGCAGCCCGTTTGGCGACTGCGGCATCGTCCAGGCCGAAGCCTCGCTCGGTGACCGGCGCTTTAAGCGCGGTCCGCCAGGTCTTCTTCATGGCCGAGAGCGCCACTCGGTCCTGCGGCCGTTTCGGCCCGGCCAGCGACGGCTCGACCGTGGACAGGTCGAGCGACACGGTCTTGGTAAAGACGGGTGGCGGCGTGGCGTCGGTGCGGAACATCCCCTGCTCCTTGTAGTACCGCTCGACGAGGGCCACCTCGTCCTTGGTGCGCCCCGTAGCGGCCAGGTAGCGAAGCGTTTCGGCATCCACGGGGAAAAAGCCCATCGTCGCGCCGTATTCAGGGGCCATGTTGGCGATCGTAGCCCGGTCGGCCAGTGACATGCGGCTAACCCCCGGACCGAAGAACTCGACGAACTTGTCCACCACGCCCACTTTGCGCAGGATCTGCGTGACCGTGAGGACCAGGTCGGTAGCCGTCACGCCGGGCGCAAGTTCACCGGTCAGCTCGAAGCCGATCACTTCCGGCAACAGCATGTACAGCGGTTGCCCGAGCATGACCGCTTC
>DASRJP010000492.1:0-6843 GCA_035649415.1 Pirellulaceae bacterium
TGGCCAAAGCCGGGGCCGAATTGGGCGCGCCGGCCGATCCGGCCGAGCAGTATTCGGCCGCTCGGCCCGAATGGTACTACTTGTTCTTGTTTCAGCTCCTGAAGTATTTCCACGGCACGCAGGAATACATTGGGGCGCTGGTGATTCCCGGCGTCGTAATGACGATCCTGGCCGTGATGCCGCTTGTCGGGCGGCTGACGGTCGGGCACTGGTTCAATCGGGCGTTCATCGTATTGGTGCTGCTGGCGGCAGCGGCGCTAACCGGGCTGGCATTCACGGAAGATTATTTCGTCCATGTCGCCCAATGGATGAAGTGGGATCACGCCAACCATCCCAAGTGGCTGTTTGCGACGACGAACGACAAGGGAGAGGAAATAGACAACTTTGACAAGACGCTCAGTTCGTCGCGCGATTTTCTGAAAGCTCGGGAAGAGGCGGAACGGAATTCCCATCGCATTGTGGAGCTGGTCAATCGTCGCGAGGTGCGCGAGGATGGAAAGCTATCCCCGGCGCTGATGGTGCAGCGGAGGGGAGCGGTCGATCTGATCCGCAACGATCCGCTGACGCAGGGTCCGCGGCTGTTCGGCCAGCACTGTGCGAGCTGCCACGACTATCGCGATCCAGCCGATGTCAAGGGAGAAAAGGGAGGCTTGCGATTCGCCAATAGTCACCGGCCGCAAACGGATTCCGAAGGCAAGGTTAAGCGGGACGAGAAAGGGGAGGTCGTGTATGACGCGCCGCCTCCCGGCGCGCCAAACTTGTCTGGCTTCCCCTCGCGGGAATGGATCAAGGGGCTGCTGAACGCGGCAAAAATCGTCGAGGCGAACATTGAACCGCTGCCTCCTTCGAGCGATCCGAAGATTGCCGCCGCCAAGGACCATCCCGACAACCATAAACGAAGCGTCGTGGCCCCCTACTTCGGCAACACGGCCCACAAGGAGGGCCGGATGGTCAAGTGGGTCGGGGCCCACGGGGAATTGCTCAAGGACGATCCGCAGAAGGCTGACGACGATGTCGATGCGATTGCCGCCGCCCTGTCGGCCCAGGCGCGGCTGCGCTCGCAGGCGGAGCTCGACCGGGATGAGAAGCTCGTCGAGCGCGGGGTTGCGCTGGTGCAGAAGAACTGCACCAATGGATGCCACCGTTTCGGCGATTCAGGTCAGCTTGGCCTGGCGCCGGACCTGACCGGATACGGCTCGTATGAGTGGATGATGGGTCTGGTGAGCGACCCAACGCATAAGCGATTCTATCGCCGCGAAAACGACCGCATGCCGTCGTTTGCGGCCAATCTCGATCAGCCGGCCAGGCATGCTGTGAGCCTGCGGGAGCTATCGCTGATCGTCGATTGGCTGCGCGGGGAATACTATCGCGCGGGCGACAAGCAACCGGTGCTCTCGCACAGCGAAGAGCAGGCGAAGCTGGCGGCGCGGACGGCGCGCACCGTGGCCGAGCCGCGGTTGGCGCTCGTCGGCGGCCCAAAGCCCACCAATCGCCAACGTGCCGAGGACACCTTCGCTCACAACTGCTCCGCCTGCCACAGCCACGTGGATGCGCAAGGCCGCGGCATTGCCGCCGAGAATCCGACGGCGCCAAATCTGCACGGGTTCGCGTCGCGCACATGGCTGACGGGACTACTCGATGCCAATCAGTTTGCGAGCGACAGGTATTTCGGCAAGACATCGCATTTCGAAGGGGAAATGGCCGATTTCGTTAGCAGCAACCTTAAGACAATGGATGACGAGAAGAAAACCAAGCGCGATGCAATCATAGCAGCGCTCTCCGCAGAGGCGGCGTTGCCAGCGCAGGCCGAGGCCGACAAGAAAGCACAAGAGGACGGCACGCTAGCGAAGGGAAAGTCAGCAATGGCCGAGACCTGGGATACGGCCTCGTGCATCGATTGCCACAAGTTCCGCGATGAAGAAGACGCGTCAGACGCTCCCGTGCTCACGGGGTATGGCACCAAGGATTGGATCGTGAAGATGATCACCGATCCGTCGCACGAATCATTCTACGGCGAAAGTAACGATCGCATGCCGAGCTTCGGCGTCGATCCGCCGGGGGCCAAGCAGGCGCTCCTGACCGCCGAGGAAATTGACCTGGTGGCCCGCTGGCTGCGGGGCGAGGAACTCGACGCCGTAGCGCCGGCGACTACAGCGGCGGCAGATAAGTAGCGGTCGCTAGCACTTCGCCCCAGGACGCCCGCAAAACCGGCAGAATCGGTACAGATTGACGTACTGTTAACCGATGGAAGTGAAGCGGGCCGCGCTGCGCCCGTGCTCCCGTTTCTTCTTCCGGAAACCGCTCGATGTGGTGTGCGGAGTGCCAGCTTGATGTTCCCGCTCTGGCGGTTCCCGAAGAGCCAGGGGTCATGCGCTGCGCCTTCTGCCGCTGTGTACTGAGCGGGCGGCAGGAGCCGGGGGGCCGGAGCGAGGAGTCGGGGGTCAGGGGTCAGGGGTCAGAAGTCAGGGGTCCGGAGTCAGGAGTCAAGGGTCAAGAGTTCGCAATCAGCAGCCCCGAGCCGGGCACCACGACCGAGGAGTCGGAGGACAGGGATGCAGTGACGGTGGAGGCGCGGCCGCATCTATTTATCGCGCCGCCGCCGGTCGATGAGTGGGAGGCGGAGTCCGAGCTGCGCCGCGTGGAACGGCTGATTGCCGTGCTACGTCAGTCTCACGAGCGAGACGCAGGAGAAATGCCAAGCGCAGAGTGCAGGATGCAGAGTGACCAAAACGCTAACTCTGCGTTCTGCACTCGTCCCTCTGCACTCAAACAGCCTGCCAACTCGCCATCCGCCGAGAGAGCTGGCCTGGGTGTCTGGGCCTGCCTGACACTCGGCCTGATGGCTTTCGTCTGCGGCGGCGTTCTTGTGATCTGGTCGTTTGCCGCCGATCGGGCTGACCTCTGGTCGCTGGGATTGCCGCTGACGCTGGCCGGCCAGGTGGGCCTGGTGCTCGGCTTGCTGCTTCAGCTCGACGGTGTGTCGCAAAGCAGCCGTCGCACGGAAGCGACGCTTACCGAATTGGACAGCCAGCTCGACCAGTTACGTGGCGTCACTGCGCTCGTCAGCTCGTCGCACAGTGGTCCGGCCCATTCGTTCTACGCGCATCTGACTGAGGGAGCCAGCCCGCAAATCCTGCTGGCGGATCTCAAGGGACAACTCGATCTACTGGCGCAGCAGATGGCCCGTCAGCACAAAGCGGCCTGATCGCGGAAATGCACGTGTCGCCGTATCCGGGGCTCAGGTCTCCAGTTCTTTGGCGGCGACCGGCACAGCGCCCGGTTCCAGCGGCAGGAAGGCAGTCAAATAATCCGCGGTCGGCCCTGCCAGCTCGCGGGCGCGGAGGAAGAATTTTTCGGCCCGCTCGCTCTGGCCGTCATATCGCAGAAAAATCCCCAGCAGGAAGTAGAGCTCGGGCGAGTCGTTGTGAACCAGCGTTTCGCCCGCCAGCGCTTCCAGGTGCGAGGTTTTGACCAGCGCTCCCGGACCGTACAGCGTCGTCAGGTTGAAACCGCCGCGATCAATGTCACGCGCCAGCGCCAGACCGCGCTTGAAGGCGGCCGCCCCCAGCTCGTAGCGGTGCATAGCGACATAGGCGTGTCCTTTGCGCCAGTGGACCTCGGGCAGATCGGGGGCCAGGTTCCCCGCCTGTTTGTAGCGGTCGATGGACTGCGTGTACTTCTGCTCGCGAAACAAGTAATCCCCTTGAGCGATGAGCTGCTCCGCCTTGCGACGGTAGGTGGGACTGGAAACGCGAACTTTTGCCCCTTCGCCGGCATCGCGATCGTCGCGCGCCAGAACCAGCGGCCGGTCCTCGATCCCCAGGAACCGCTTCACCGCTCGCGGGCCGTACAGGAGTTCGGCCGGCGCGAACACAGGTGGCAGGTAATACTCGGAATAACCGTAGGCAGGGGCGTAGTAAATTCCGTAGGGGCTATAGACGTCGTAGTAGGCCGGGCCATACGGGTAATAACCGCCGTAGTAACGATAGCCGCCAAACGGCGAACCACAGTAGCCAAACCCAGGTCGATAACCAACCGCGAAGGAGACTCCGCTCCATCCGCCCCAGCAGTGATGCCCATGTCCTGCTTGCGCGGTTGTCGGCGCCAGGACCAGCAGTGACAGGAAGAGGAATCCGCTAATCCGCGACATGACGAGCCTCCCTGTTGGCGCGAAGCAAGCCCCTGGATCTCTCGTGCGCACTTGCACTGATTATCGCGCTGGCGGGCGCTTTGAGCAAGCAGAATGTCGAGGTTTACCAGGTGCGGTTCGTGCGCGCATGCTCAATCAGCTAGCGCGGCTTCAGCCAGTCGCTCTTGAACGCCTCCGCTTCACTGCGGTTGGCGAACCGCTTGATGGTCTGAAACGCAGAAGGCTGCTGTTCGGGAGGGAGCTTGGCAATCACTTCGCGGGCCCATTTCTCGGCCAGCGCGGAAGAATGAAATGCTTCCGCCTGGCGACGAACTCCCTTGCCTTCGGGTATGACGATCATCGCCATGAAGTGCGGCAAGTCCACGAAGGGATCCTTGTAGGTCTGTCTCTTCAAGTAGGCGATCAGCCGCGTTTCCAGGCTCGCCAAATCGTCGCCAAAATGCCGGCGAAAGGACTCCAGCGAATCCAGAACGGCTGTCTCTCCGTTGAGCGGCAAATTCCCCTCCAGCGGCCCCAGCTTGCTGACTTCGCGCACGTAGCGGGCAAACTCCGACTTGTGGTTCTTGGCCAAAAAGTGGGTCAGCGCCCAGGCGGATGCATAGCCGGCACTGGTCAGACGCGCGGCAGCGACGGTCTGTTCGATCATTCCCCCATCGGCCGGCTCGTCGGCGCGTCTCTTAAGGTATTGCTCCAGCTCGAACATTCTTAGGTCGTTGATCCGGCCCGCTCCCTTCCAGGTGAGGTTTTTGCCGAAGGAAGTGGGAGCGAAATACTCCGCCAGACCTTCGCTGAGCCACATCGGCCAACAGGACAAACGCTGCTGAACGCCAATGTTCTGAAGAATTTGGTGCGCCCCTTCGTGGGCGACCGACGAGATGGCCTGACTCAAGGCCAGTTCGCGGCTTTCAGCGCCCAGTTCCTTGGGCTCGTAGAGAAAGACGCGATTGCTGACCGGGTGGTAGTAGGCGGTTACGCCGCTGGGCATTCCGCGGAATTTCTGAAAATCGGCCTGGCTGGCGAACATCACTACGACCAGCGGCGCATCCGGCTCGCGGACCTCGATTCCTTGGGTCCTGGCGTGGCTCATCACGCCCGGAAGCATTGATTCCAGGATGTTCTTGGTCCCGGTCCAAAACGCTTCGCTCGAGTTGTAGACGTAGACATAGTGTTTTGTCTGCTTGATCTTGAAATCCTTGAACTCCGTGGTGGTCAGCCGCTTGGCGAGCGTCTCACGGTCGATTGGCTCGAATCTCCGTTCGGTGAATGAAAACTCATCCGGTTTGCGGACGGCAAGTTGGCCATCCGGCAGCATGACAATCGCCCCTTCCCCGATTTTCGCGTGCAATCGGGCGACCACCAGCGACCCGTCCGCGTCCATGGTCGCAACGGCCTGGCCGCTGCCGGGCGTTACCGGCCCAGGAGGCAGATCAAAGCCGAAGAACTTGGGATCGACGTAGGAACCGGCCCCTTGGGCGCTGGCTACCCCACAAAAGCCCATGGTCCCCAAAACCAGAAGTAGCCCCAGAACCTCAACCGCCTCGTGCCGAGTGCAAAGTGCCGCACCCAAGGTGCGGATATTCCGCACGTTAGGCGCTCTCCGCTCGGCAATTGGCACTTGATGGGCCATACAACCGAACCTAAGTGGCCAGACAGGGGTTAGAAGGTGCAAGGGGCCATTGCGCCCTGAAAGTAGACAGACTCCCCTCGGGTTATAGTACTTTCGAACCAGTGCCACGGGTAGTTGGCGGTGGTTTTCAGTAGCACTGCGGAGTTCGAACAGGTACCATAAGTTGAATCCCCGTTGCTGCTTCCGTCAAATGGCGGCAGCCTAAGCCTCCCCTATTTCAGTTTTCCATCATTGCTATGGCCTTTCACCCCCACATCCGTTGCGTGCTGCTTGTCTTGGTCCTGGCTGCCGCCGGAGCGTTGTGCCCCATCTCCAAGGCCGCCGATCCGACATTTGTTGGAATCCTGGCGCTGGCCGCGGATGAGCAGGTAGCAGGTGACTTGAAACTGTCACCGGAAGTGCGGGCCAAACTGGCGGAAGTGATCCAGGCGCGGGAAGAAGCCGTCGCATCCTTGGCGCTGGAAATCAAGGATTTGCCGCGGCCGGAACAGGCCGCCAGGCTGGCTCCGTTCGTCGCCGAATCCGAAAAGTTAGGGCTGGCACTGCTTACGGATGAGCAAAAGTCGCGTCTGGCTCAACTGCGCATTTCCCGCGCCGGGATGGCAACCCTGGCCGAACCGAAAATAACCAGCCAGTTGGCACTTTCTGATGAGCAGAAAGGACAGATTGGCAAGCTGCTGGGTGAGATGGCGAGCGAAACGTCTAAGGGATCCGAATTGGAACGGCAGCGAGCCAAGGCGGACTACGAACGGCGGCTCAAGGGAGTCCTCACCAAGGAGCAACAGGCAAAGTGGGAGGGGCTGGCAGGACGCGGCGGAACACTCTTGAATGCTGGCAGCGCTCCAGCTCCGGCGGCAACAACCAGCCAGGAGACCAAACCGCCGGCTGAAGGCGCCACTCCGGCCGATCTCGTCAAGCCGGCCGAAACCAACACCCCGGCCGAACCAACAAAGACGGCCGCTAACGACAAGCCCGTCAAGAATCTCGAAGACGTCAGACTGCGGTTCAATTTCAATACGGCGCCCTGGAAGGAAGTGATCGATTGGTTCGCCAAGGAGGCTGAACT
>DASRJP010000493.1:0-13518 GCA_035649415.1 Pirellulaceae bacterium
CCCCCTTCGATGAACGTTCGCCCGGAGTAGCGATTGCGGATCAGCCCTTCGCGCGATGGAACCCTCAGCTTGTGGGCCATGGCGTCCGCCGCCGCCTTGCTCGTATCCGGCACAGGCACGACGATCGTGTCCTCGTCGATCGGCACGCTGCCGTCCTCGCGCTCCAATCTGGCCAGCTCTTCACCCAAGGCGGTGCGCGACAGGTAAACGCTGCGGTCGTCCAGCGTGCTGGCCACGTTAGCAAAGTAAATCCACTCGAAGTAGCAGTGGGCAGTGCGCGGCGAGTCGGCGAATTTCTCGATCTCAAACTGCCCGCCGCTGATCGTGATCGCGTGCCCAGGCTCGAGCGAATGAATCTGTTCCGGCGTAAAGCCCAGGTTGAGCAGCGGCACGCTCTCGCTGGCGGCGGCAAACAGCGGCCCCTCTTTGGCGTAGCACAGCGGCTTGATCCCCAGCGGATCGCGAGCGACGAGCATGTCGCCGCTGGCGTTTAGGAGCACGACGCTATATGCCCCGTCGAACCGCTTGCTCACCGCTCGCATCACATCCGCCAGCCGCGGCCGCCGGTCTCCCGACATTTCGCGGCTGATCTCGTGCATGAAGATTTCGGTGTCGTTCTCGCGGGCCAGGTGATGCTCGGCATCGCTGAGGATTTTTTGCCGAAGCTGCTGATAGTTCGCGAGCTGGCCGTTGAAGCCGAAGGCGAACCACTTTCGCTTTTCCAGGTGGTGCCGCTCGAACGGCTGGGCGTAGTTGCGATCCTCGTCGCCGCACGTCGCATAGCGCACGTGGCCGATCGCGGCCCGCCCGGCGTATTGCCGCATCAGGCTCTCGGCCTTCCCCTTGTGCGACAGGCGAAAGACCTCGGTCACGCTGCCGATGTCTTTATGCGTCTCCAAGAGCTGCTCGCGGCCCGGGTTGTAGCTGGTCATCCCCGCCGCAAGCTGCCCGCGGTTCTGGATGTCCAGGAGCATGCGCGGCAAAAGCCGGGAAATCTCCTCCGACCCTCCCTCCGGGCAAAACGGGTGTGGATCGCCGGGGAGGTGGTAGATGGCGGCAATGCCGCACTCGTGATGGATATCGGCCATGGAGGTTCCAAGGGCAGCGTCCTGCCGCCGCAAGGGGAAAGGGGCCAATCCTGCGACTGCTATCTTAAGAATTGCAGCAGACGACCTCAAGGCAAGGGGCGTGAGGATTGATGTAAGTGGTTGTGGTTTTGGGATTTAGCCGGTATGCCTGTAATGTCACAACCGAGTCGCGGCGGATTGCAAATTGAAAATTGCAAATTTGCAATTGGCAATTTGCAATCTGCAATTACCGAAAACGTGCGACGCCTCTTTTTCAGTTCGCCAATCCGCTCTAAAATGCGGGGCTTCCCAGTTCGCCAGACCAGGTTCGACTCGGTGTCCCATGCCCAAGCAGAAAACCCACAAAGGCACACGCAAGCGTTTTCGACTCTCCGCTCGCGGAAAGGCTTTGCATCGGCATGCCGGCACCAGCCACCTGGCCGCGCGGCGGTCGAAGAAACGCCGCCGCCAGCTCCGCGGCACCAAGGTGGTGGACTCAACCGTCCTGCACCAGATCACGCGGGCCCTGGCGGGGAACAGTTTGTAAGACATTGGTTTTCCCACACCCGCACGCGGGCATGAACACCCGGCTTGATGCTGGGGGCCTGGCCGTGCAAAGACAACGGGATTAGATCATGCGTACGACCAACGGCGCCGCCAATAACCGCGCCAAAAAGCGTCTCTTCAAGCGGGCCAAAGGATTCTGGGGCGGGCGGCGAAAGCTGCTCCGCACGGTCAAGGAGACGCTGCTCCGCGCCGGCGCGTTCGCCTTTCGCGATCGCCGCGACCGCAAGCGCCAGTTCCGCAAACTGTGGATCACGCGCCTCAGTGCCGCCTGCCGCGAGCGGGACATTCGCTACAGCCAGTTCATCGCGGGACTCGCCAAGGCGAACATCGCCCTGGACCGCAAGAGCCTGTCGGAGATCGCGGTCTGCGATCCGGCGGCATTCGACGCGGTAGTGGCGGAAGTGAAGTCGGCGCTGGCGATTTAGCTAGGTCTGTTTCTAGCCGGAGGTCAACGACCTCCGGAATGCGGCGTTGATCTCGGAGGACGTTGTCCTCCGGCTAAGGGCATCTTGCATGTCCGCGCCTAAGCCAACCGCTGCGCCTGATCAACAGCACCGGCTGGGGATTGTTCATTTGCTGATCTGGATAGCGGGTGTGGCCGCCGTTCTGGCGCTCTACCGTGCGGCCCTGGAATCCGGCTGGCTTGAAGTCTCAGCGGCAGGTCGTGAAGAAGTCCGCTGGTGGCAAACGGCTTACGGCCTGGTGTACGGCACGGCAATCAGCGGCATGGGGCTCGTCATTTACCGGCGGCTGCGCGGCGATCGGAGCTTTCCCGCGCATCCGGGACACTGGCTGCTCGTCTTTGGCGGTGTGGCGTTTTCGGTCGACGCGGCAGCTTTCGTGCTCGCGAAAGGAATGAACTCCGCTTGGAATGCCAGATTTGGCGGAAGTCCAGGCTTGTATTACGTTCAGCAGTGGCTGGCCTGGGGGATGGCGCTGGGCGTGGCGATTGTGGTTCTGGCGCGACTGCGGACTGCTTGGAACTGGTGGCTGCTGGCGGGGCTGGTCGCGGTGCTCATTGCGGTTAATTTCCTGACTCACACCTTGGTGATGGCGCAGTCGCTCGCCCAGGCTGGCGGTTCCTCGATCATCAGCGGCGCGTGGCCCGTCTATCTGATCCATTGGGCGCGAATTCTCGGCACCGCCGTATGCCTCGCGTCACTGCCCGTGGTGCTGGGCAGCGACCGCCGACCGCGCGACTGGCTACACTGGGTGGGAATTGTCGCACTGGTGGCGCTGGCCCTGGTGGAAGAGGCCGATCAGATTCAGGTGATCGTTCGATCGCGTTAGAAGGCGAAAGCTGCGGCGGCAACATTTACGGAGCCATCGCCCTGACGCACGAAAGCCCTCACCCGGCCTTCGGCCACCCTCTCCCGGAGGGAGAGGTATTTTCGTTGGAGCGATGCCCGGCAATGCAACCAGCTACCACTGACCTCAAGCGACCAGCGGCGCACCCGCGGCTGGGAATCATCGACCTGCTCATCTGGATGGCCGGCGTCGCTGTCGTTCTGGCCATGTATCGCGGACTAACCGATTGGAGCGAATTCGAACCGAGTGAGCTGGATGACATCAGACGTCGGCATCTGATCCTTGGTCTAGCCTACGGCATTGCCGTGGGTGGTTTGGGAATGCTTGCCTGGCGGCGATTTGCCCGCGGTCTTCCTTTCCCCTCGCAGCCAGGACATTGGCTGCTGGCGCTCCTGGCGCTAGGCTGCGCTTTGGATGGCGTCACCTTGCAGGTCGTGAAACTGGCGCAGTACGTGGGCTGGGTGGTGGAAGGCCCTGATCCGCGCTACTTTGCGCAGCTCTCGCTGATGTGGCTGACGGTCTTCGTCGGCAGTCTGATCGCCATGACGCGCTGGAGGCAATTGGGCCACTGGCGCTGGCTGGCAGTTGCCACAGCCCTCTTGGGCGCTACCAACGGATTGAGCCATGTCGTGGCGGGACTCTTCTTCTACGGCGGCATGCGGCCGGCGTTCCCCTTCTCGGGAGGCAACTGGCCCTACTTCCTGGCGATGTGGTCGCGGGGTTACGGCACGGCGCTGTGCCTGCTGCTGGTGTGGATCATCGCCTACGTGGATCGCCGCGATCGCGACTGGCTGCATTGGGTGGGAGTGGCGGCAGCCAGCATTCTGGGGCTGATCGAGGCCGGTCAGGTGACCCTTTCACTGCTCTACTACGGCTGACCCTTGACCACGCCCGCCCAGCGCGTTAACAAACAGGGCACAAAAAAACTGTCACCGTTGGGCGCAGGTCTCCCGACCTCGCCCAATCCGGCGACCGCAGGTCTCGGCGGGATGGCCGATTCCGGAGACCTTCGGTCGGACCTTCCGGCGGGGTCAGGAGACCCGCGCCGAACGGGAACAAGAAATTGCCTGTCGCGGCTGCACTGGGCTGCGGCTCATCGACCACGAAATTCATCCGAGGAGTGCCATGACGATCCTGCGCGTGGGAACCAACGCCAAGTATGCCGACGGCTGGGAAGGGGCCTTTGGAAAGGGAAGATCGGCCAAGGGGAGCGCCGCCAAGGCGTCGAAGAAGAAATCCCCGGCCAAGAAGGCGAAAAAGCGGAAATAAGCCGCTGCGATTCCCCGGCGTATAATTCCTTATCGGATTGAACCTATTTGTGTGCCGGGGGAAGCCATGAAAATTCATTTGCGCTATTGCTCGATGTGAAACTACGAGCCGCAGGCCGTCAGTTTGACGACCAAGCTGCTGAAAACCTACAAGCAAAAGATCAAAACGCTGGAGCTGGAGCCCTCCGGCGGCGGCTGCTTCGAACTGACCGTAGGGAACGATCTGGTCTATTCCAAGCTCAAGACGGGCAGCTTTCCCGACGAGGACGAAATGGTTCGGGCGGTCGGCAAGCGGCTGTGACATGCTAATGGTTGCGGGCCGCTGCGCGGCGTCTTAGAGTAGCGGGGTAATCGCTGACGATTCCCCCCGTACTGCTGCCGCCGCGCCATGACCTTTCGCTTGATTCTGCGTGTCTCTGCGCTTTTAGCTCTGCTCGCGGGGATGGACCATGCCGACGAGCCGGCCGCCAAGCGCCCGCTCTTTGAGTGTCGCTTCACCGACGGTCCGATCAAGATCGACGGCAAAGCGGACGACGAGGCGTGGAAGCACGCGCAGGTGATCGACAAGTTCACCGTTTCCTGGCTCAAGGAACCTCGGCCCGCCAAGACCACCACCAAGGCCCGCTTGCTGTGGGACCGCGAGTACCTCTACTTCCTGGCAGAGATGCAGGACGGCGATCTGTTTGCCGACGTGAAGGAGCGCGACGGCAAAACGTGGTTCAACGACGTCTTCGAGCTGTTCTTCAAGCCGGCTGTGGACAAGCCGGGCTACTACGAGTTCCAGGTGAATGCGGCCGGGACCGAGATGGACATGTTCATCGCCCAGCGCGAAGCAGGGGCGTATGAGAAATACATCAAGGAAGGCGAGTTTGATTTCGATTCGCAGGTCGTGCTTCGCGGCACGCTTGAGCGACGGGACGACAAGGACGAAGGCTGGACGGTCGAAGGACGGATCAAGTGGATCGGGTTCTTAAAGACCGGCGGCCGCCCGGCCGTGGATGAAACGTGGCGGTTCGCGCTCTGCCGCTACGATTACAACAAGGCCTTCGGCGACCCCGACCTCTCCACCTGCGCGCCGCTGACCAAACCGAGCTTCCATCAGCACGAGGACTATGCCGACCTGAAATTCGTCGGGCCGAAGGAAGGCGCCGGCATCAAGCCGCAGGGGATCAAAGCCAAGCTGCCGCTGACGACGTCGCGCGTCGTCGGCAGTCCCGATCCGCCGCTGCCATACCGGCCAGCGAAGGCCTTCCCCGAACTGAAGCTCACGTATCCGATTGCCGTCGATCGGATTCCGGGCATGTCCGAGTTGTTCGTGATCGCGCAGGATGCGTCGTATGGGCCGGCGGAGCTGCTGCTGGTCGTTGACGACCCGAGCGAGAGTGAAACCACGTCGCTGCTGAAGGTCGCTGACGGCGGCACGGCTTACGGCATCGCGTTCCATCCCAAGTTTGCCGAGAACGGCTACTTGTACGTCGGCTGGAACGGCGCGATCAAGCCGGAGGAAAAGAAAAGGTGCCGAATCACGCGGTACAAGATGGTCTGCGAAGCGCCGATCACAATCG
Source organism: Pirellulaceae bacterium (assembly GCA_035649415.1). Lineage (GTDB taxonomy): Bacteria > Planctomycetota > Planctomycetia > Pirellulales > Pirellulaceae > DATKDU01. Next base: position 5,776 of record DASRJP010000493.1, read on the forward strand.
ATCCCAACTCGGCGCTGGAGATCATCTCCTGGGAAAGCGATGGGCATAACGGCGCGGATGTGACCTTCGGCCTGGACGGCATGCTGTACGTCACCAGCGGGGACGGCACCAGCGACTCCGACACCAACGTGATGGGCCAGCGGCTCGACACGCTTCTCTCGAAGGTGCTGCGGATTGACGTCGATCACCCGGAGGGCGACAAGCCGTACTCGATCCCCAAGGACAACCCGTTCCTCGGCCAGGAAGGAGTCGTGCCGGAAACCTACGCTTACGGCTTTCGCAATCCGTGGCGAATCACCACTGACGAAAAGACCGGCCACATCTGGGTCGGCAATAACGGCCAGGATTTGTGGGAGCAAATCTATTTTGTCCGGCCGGGAGACAATTTCGGCTGGAGCGTGTACGAAGGGAGCCATCCCTTCTATCTCGAGCGCAAGCTCGGCCCACATCCGCACTCCATGCCGGCGGCCGAGCACCCGCACAGCGACGCCCGCTCGCTGACCGGCGGCGTCGTCTATTACGGAACGAAGCTGCCGGAACTCATCGGCGCGTACATCTACGGCGATCACTCGACCGGCCGCATCTGGGGCATTCGCCACGACGGCACGAAGGTCACCTGGCACAAGCTGCTGGCCGACACGCCCTTCAACATCAGCGGCTTCGGGATCGATAGCCACGGCGAGCTGCTCGTGCTCGATCATCAGGCGGGCGGCAAAGGAGGCATCTATCACCTCGAACCGACGCCTATTGACAAAAACGCGCCGCACTTCCCTCGCAAGCTGAGCGAAAGCGGCCTGTTTGCCGACGTCGCCAAGCACGCGATGGCCCCGGGCGTGATTCCGTACTCCGTCAATTCACCCCTCTGGTCCGACGGCGCTTACAAGGAGCGCTACATCGCCATTCCGCACAAAGAGGACCAGGACATGCGGATCGGGATTTCCACGAACCGCGGCTGGTTCTTTCCGGATGATGCGGTGCTGGTGAAATCGTTCGCGCTAGAGGAGCAGCCGGGCGACCCTTCGACGCGCAAGTGGGTCGAAACGCGATTCCTCGTCAAACAGCAGAACGAATGGGTCGGTTACTCCTATACCTGGAACGACGAGCAGACCGATGCGACGCTCGTGGATGCAGCGGGCGCTGACCGCGAGTACTCGCTGCGCGTGCCGCGGTCGCGCGCGCATCCCGATGGACAAAGGAAACAGGTTTGGCACTATCCCAGCCGCGTCGAGTGCATGGTCTGCCACAGCCGGGCGGCCAACTACGTCCTGGGCCTCTCCGAAGCACAGATGAACAAGGAGCACGACTACGGCGGCATTGTCGATAACCAGCTTCGCGTGCTGGAATCGCTGGGGATGCTCAAGGTCGATTACCGCGGCGAAACGATTGCCGCCATGAAGGATGAATTGAAGGCCGCCGGCAAGGAGGACAAGGAGATCGACCGGGTCATCGACCAGAAGATCAAATCGAGCGGCCAGCGGCAGTCGCCGGGGGATACAACGATGCTCAGCCGGTTGCCGGAAAATTATCGCAAGCTGGTCGATCCGTACGATGCCAACCAGCCGCTAGAAGCGCGCGCCAAGTCGTATCTACACGCCAACTGCTCGCACTGCCACGTCGAAGCCGGTGGCGGCAATTCGCAGATGGAGCTGGAGTTCGTGACGCCGCTGGCAAAGATGCGGCTGGTCGATGTACTGCCGGTCCACAACAAATTCGGCATCGAGGACGCTCGCCTGGTGGCCCCTGGCCATCCCGAGCGGTCGGTCCTTTTGCACCGCGTTGCCCACCGCGGGCCCAACTCCGGCGGAATGCCGCAGGTGGGGACGAACGTCGTCGATGAAGCGGCGGTGAAGCTGCTGCGGGAGTGGATTGCGGGGATGCGTGAAAAAGATCGCGAGCAAGTTCGGCGAGAAAATTAGGTACGACGAGAGCTAGCGTGCGTGCGGACTGGCCGCAACCGAAATGGGCCCCTGCGCCTGCTGGAGCCAGCGCGACATCCGCTGCGCAACGTCCGCATTGTCCGGCGCCTGGCCGGTGACGGTTGCCGAGGACGCTGCCAGTGCTCGCGCCAGACGGTTGAGCCGCGCGGCCGCAGCCACCAGCAGCGCGGCCTGCTCCTGGTCCGCTAGTTCCCGCCGCACAAGCTGCGTCTGGCCCTGGGTCCGCTCGCGGCGCAGCTCGACGAGCCGCCCTTTTTCCGCCTTGTAGAGCAGGCCGCTGATGTACGCCCGCCGCAGTTCCCCAGCCGCGTTGAACTGGTAAACCGGATCCGCGCCGAAATAGAAGCTAGCCAAGCCGTCCTTGCGGAAGCCGATGACGACCGGCGCCGGCTCACCGGGCACGGTCAGCTCCGCTCGCTCGACCAGGGCAGTGGCTTCGCGGAGCAGGTCTTCGCGGTCGGATTGGTGGAAAGCCATTCGATTGCCGATTGGGGATTGCCGATTGCGAATTGAACGCAACCCTGATTTTCAATCCGCAATCTGCAATCCGCAATCCGCAATGGTCACACCCACTGCTCCACGTCCAGCGTCAGGTTCGCCCGCTCTTCGGAGCAGATCTCGGTCACGTCCTGCCGGGCGGTAAAGTACGCCTGGACCACTTCCGGGTCCCATTGCTTCCCCGCTCCGTCGCGGAAAATCTGGTCCACCCGGTCCTGCTCGATCCCCTTGCGGTACGGACGGTCGCTGGTCATGGCGTCGTAGGCGTCGGCCACCGCCACGATCCGCGCGATCCGCGGAATGTTGTCCGCCACCAGCTTGTGCGGATAGCCCTTGCCGTCCCATTGCTCGTGATGGTGCAGCACGGCCGGCAAGACCTTGGCGAGCTGCTGGATGTCGGCCAGGATGCGGTGTCCGAGCGCGGGATGCTCCTTGATGTGGTCGAATTCCTCGGGCGTCAGCTTGCCCGGCTTGCGGAGCACCGCGTCGTCGATCCCGATCTTGCCGATGTCGTGCAGCAGCCCGGCCATGTACAGCGTGTGCAGCGTCTCCGCGTCGCAGGCCAGCTCCTTCGCCAGCCGCACCGAAATTCGGGCCACGCGGTCGCTGTGCCCGCAGGTGTACGGGTCTTTGGCGTCGATGGCGCTGGTCATCGCCCGCACCACGCTCGCCAGGAATTCCTGCTGCTGGCGGTACAAGTCGCGGTTGCCGGCGTGAATCCCCATCATGGCCGCCACCGAGTTCAGCAGGCTGGCCTCGACGGTGCCAAATTCCCCGTCGTCAGCGTGATTGAATGCCGCCAGCCAGCCGAAGACCCGCTCCCCTTCCGCCAGCGAAACGATGATGAGCTGGCGAACTTGCGGCAGCGGCCACTGGGGTTGGTCGATGGCCTGGTGGTTCATCACGACCGGTCCGCAGCCGGCGGAAAGCTGCAAATGCGACACGAGCTGGCCGAACTGCTCGCTGGTTAGCAGGCACTTCCCCGCCGACAGCAGCGTGTTACTCGTCCGCGCCCGGTACGTCGTCTCGCCCGGTTCCGCCACCGGCAACAGATGGATCGCCAGCGACTGCGCCGGGATGCAATCCAGCAGCCAGTTCAGCACCAGCCCCCCCAGCTTTTCATCGTCGGCACTGATCCGCAGGTTCTGCGTCACGCCGTGCAGCAGACAGATTTCTTCGTAGGTCGAGGCCAAGTTATCGGATAGCTTCTCGACTTCGCGCTCCAGGTTCTTCACCTTGGTCTCGGCCTGGATCGACCGCTGCACCGCTGCCGCCAGCCGCAGCAGAGCCTCCGGCGACCAGCTCGTCTGCCGCTGGATCCACAATGCCGTTCGCGACTCTTCCAGTCCCAAAAGCTGCGCCGCTCCGGCGAGGCTTTCCCCTTCCGCCGGCTGTCGCACGACGAAGGCCGACTGCGCCACGACGGTGATTCCCGGCTGAATGGCGAAGGGAATGGCCAGCAGCAGCACGAAGTCCTCGTCGGCCACGAACTGCGGCTCGAGGCCCACCACGGCCCGCGCCAGCTCACCGCGCAGCGGGTCGTTGGCGCCCGGCTGCTGGAGCGTCGGCAGCAGGATTTCTCCCGATTCGTTGCACCAGAAACAAAAGGAGACGCCGAATGCCGATTTCAGCGCATCGCCCAGCGGAGCCAGCTCACGCGTCAAATCGACGGTAGGAACGGGCGCGGTGGCGCGGAATGGAATCTTGACGGCGGCCGACATGCAAGCGCCCCCAATGAGGGCCGTCCGGTGGACCGGCGGCCTGACCCCAACAATCGTCAATCCTTGGCAAACCTAGGTTACCGGGGGCAAGGGGCAATCCGGACGCAAGTTCCGCCTCAGTGCGGTTCTACGCATTGAGCCGCCGAGCGCGTCGATCGGGCCGATACTAGCGGCCAGCGGCAACCTGCCGGCGCTGCCGGTTGCATCAGTAGGCCGCCCGCCGCGACTTGCTCGTTCAGCAAGGAACGCCAAGCTGGCACGGTCCAGCCCCGTTCCACGCGGCAGCGTTCAAGCGCCCAAAGCCGCGCTCCGATACAGGGAGGAGAATGGCGGCAAGCGGCACTCTCGATCTGCCCCGATGAGCGAGCTTCTCGTGGAGAACTGGCAACTGGTGCTGGCGTGCGCGATTGGCGCGGTCGTGCTGGTCGTGGCGCTGGTGTCGCTGCGCGACGGGCCGCTGCCGTATGAACGGCGGGGGGTGCTCCTTTCACCGCCGGAAATCAACTTTCTTCGCTCGCTGCGAAGCGCGGTCCGCGAGGACTGGATCGTGTTCTCGATGGTGCGGCTGTCAGACGTGGTGAAGGTCCGATCGAAGGTGGCCCAGTCGCAGCTTTGGCAGAACCGCATTGCCTCCAAGCACATCGACTTCGTCCTCTGCGACCAGGAGACGCTCGAGGTGCAGCTGGCGATCGAGCTGGACGACCATCGCCAGCGCCGGCCCGAGCGGACGCGCCGCGACCGCTTCGTGAGCACGGCCCTGGCCGCCGCCGGTCTGCCGCTGCTCAAGGTGCCGCTGGTCGAAAAATACGAAACGGCGGCCATCCGCAAGGACATCGAGAACGCGATCGGAATTCGCAAGAAGAAGCGGTAAGGGGTCGCAATCCGTCCGGCGGCGGATAGTCTGCGACAAAACGACGCCTTCGGCCGGCCGAATCTCCCCTGGAAACGCCCGACGCCGCGATAGCGAACTCGTCGCCAGCGTGCGGCATATCGTTTGCTGGTTTGACATGTGACGGGCATTCCGCGGAGGAACTATCATGGCCAGCCACGCAGCCAAAGAGACACGAACGGATCGGCCCCAGCAAACGTTCAATGGCGAGCCGCAAGTCTCGCGAGAGCAGCTCATTGAATTGCTCAACGAGGATTTGGCGCGGGAATACCAGGCGATCATCGCCTACGTCGTCTATTCGCAGGTGATCAAGGGGGCGGCGTTCATGACGATTGCCGCGGAATTGGAACAGCACGCCGCGGAGGAACTCGCGCACGCGCTGATGATCTCCAAGCAGATCGACTACCTCGGCGGCACTCCCACCGTCCAGGCCAAGCCGGTGCGCATGTCCCAGAAGCCGGAGGAGCTGCTGCGGTTCGACCTCGATAACGAGAACGAGACGGTCCGGAACTATCGCCAGCGCGTGCGTCAGAGCGAGGCGCTGGGGGAATTTGCCCTCGCCGAGGCAATTCGCGGGATTCTGGTGCAGGAACAGGAGCATCAGATCGATCTGGCGACGGCGCTGGGGATCGATGTGCCGCTGGTCGAGAATTGAGGCTGTGAAGTTTGCGCCTCGCGCCTGCCCCAAGCTACAATCGGGGCATGTTTCATCGCCATTTGGGCCGCGCTTGTTTTGTGACTCTTGCAGTCGCCATTCTCCTCGGCCCGCTGTCCAGCGGCGGCCATTGCCAGGATCGCCGTTTGCCGCCATTGCGGCTGACAGACCGGCTGCATCACTTGCGGATCGATGCCCCACGCGAGTGGAGCGACTTTCCAGAGAAACCCGAAGCGGCATTCCTGGAGCTCAAGTTCGCTGCCGCCAGGCCGACCGGCGAGTGGACGCTGATTGTGCGCCAGCAGGATGTGAAGCAAACCTGGCTCGTGCAGGTCAACGGCAAGGAGCTGGCCCGCCTGCCGATCGACGAGAACGACATGGTGGTCTACTTTGCCGTCCCTGCCGAAATGCTGGCCGATGGCGACAATGTGGTGCGCGTCGCACAAGGGCCTGGCAGCAAACAAGCGGACGATGTGCGGATCGGTCAGATCGCGCTCGACCCGCGGTCACGAAGCGAAGTGCTTTCGGAAGCCACCGTCGAAGTCGAAGTGCGCGACAGCGAATCAGGGGAGCTTCTGCCGGCGCGAATCACGGTACTCAATCGCGATGGGGCGCTGCAGTCCGTCGGTGCGGGATCGAACGACCACCTGGCCGTGCGGCCAGGCATTGTTTACACGGGCGATGGTCGCGCGAAATTCGGTTTGCCCGCCGGCAAATACACGCTCTACGCGGGCCGCGGCTTTGAATACTCCCTCGATATGGCCGACATCGAGGTCACCGCCGGCCAGACACTGCACCGTACGCTGCAAATTCGCCGCGAAGTGCCGACGGAAGGTTTCGTCGCTTGCGACACGCACGTCCACACGCTGACGCACTCCGGCCACGGCGACGCGACTGTACAGGAGCGGATGATCACGCTGGCTGCCGAGGGGATCGAGCTGCCGATCGCCACGGACCACAACGTGCACATCAATCACGAGCCGTTCGCTCGCCAAATGCACGTGCGGCAGTATTTCACGCCGGTGATCGGCAATGAGGTGACGACCGGCGTCGGGCACTTCAACATTTTCCCGGTCCGGGCCGATGCGGCCGTGCCCGACTTTCGACCGACCGACTGGAAAACGATCTTCGCGAACATTTACAAGACGCCTGATGTGAAGGTTGTGATCCTCAATCACGCCCGCGACCTGCATTCCGGTGTGCGGCCATTTGGACCGAAGCTGCACAATGCGGTGGTAGGCGAGAATCTGGAAGGCTGGCAACTGCGGGCCAATGCGATGGAGGTTATCAACAGCGGTGCCGTACAAACGGACCCGATGCAGCTTTTTCGCGACTGGATGGCCAATCTCAATCGCGGGCGGATGCTGACACCGGTGGGGGGGAGCGATTCGCACGACGTCGGCCGGCATTTCGTCGGCCAGGGGCGGACCTACATCCGCGCCCGTGACGACGATCCGGCCGCGATCAACATCGACGAAGCGGTGAATAACTTCGTGCAAGGTCGCGTGATGGTCAGCTACGGCTTACTCACCGAGCTGACCGTGGACGGCCGGTTTGGTCCGGGCGAGTTAGCCCCGGCAACCGGCGAGACGATCGACATCGCCGTGCGCGTGCTCGGTCCGCACTGGGTCCGCGCCGAGAAGGTGACACTCTATGCCAACGGCCAGCCGATCCGCGAGTCGGCGATCGTCAATGACGGCACGAAGTCAACTCTGTTTGACGGTATCCCCTGGACCGGCGACTGGAAAATTCCCCGCCCCAAGCACGACGTCCATCTCGTCGCCATCGCTCAGGGACCCGGCATTAACGGTCTGTTCTGGAAGACAGCCAAGCCGTACCAGCCGACGTCCCCTGGATTTCAGTCGCAGGTCATCGGCACCTCGGGCGCGGTCTGGATCGATGCCGACGGTGACGGCCGCCGCACGCCCGCCTTCGACTATGCCCAGCGGCTGGTCGCGGCCAGCGACGGCAATTTGTCCGCGTTGCTCAAGGCACTTGCGGATTATGACGAGGCGGTCGCGGCACAAGCGGCACATCTCTGGC
>DASRJP010000494.1:0-6514 GCA_035649415.1 Pirellulaceae bacterium
GGCGAAGACGTCCTCGATCAGTGCCGTCACCGTCTGGTCGTAGATCGGGAACCGCACGCGAGCGTCGTCGTAGAGGTGGCAATTGACCGCGTGCGAGTCCCAGTTGTAAACCCCCTGCTTGAGGAACGGCACTCCCGAGACAAACGGGTTTTCGAGGACGACGGTCACGAATTTTGAGCCGGCCTCGACCAGCCGCCGCGCCATGAGCAGGCGATAGCCCCAGGCGTGATGGCCGTAGCGCTCCTTGAGTGCGTCGGATTCGCGAGAAAGGTCGAACGCTTCGCGAGCTTTGACGCTGGTGAGCAGCTCGGCCGCCTGCTTTCCAAACTTGTCGAAGGCGTCGATCGACCCGCTCTTGTCAACGTTGCGGCGCAGCTTGTCGAGGCCGCTGAGCAGGCTCGAACGGTCGGCCAGACGGTTTTCGGTCCCCGCCTCCAGCGCCAGGTTTTGGACACGAAAACCCTTCTCGCTCGGATCGCCCGGCACCGTGAACGGGCCGAAGGCCGGACCCAGGTACGCCGTGCCCAGGCTGAATGTGTCGATCTGCGCCCGCCCTCCATCGACGATCAGCGAGTAGTTGGGAATGCCAACGTTTCGGCGTTCGAGCATCTTGGCGACCATCGAGCCGACGGCCGGATAGTCGTTGATGAAGCCGGCCGGTTCCTTGGGGTCGCGGCCAGTCATGAACCGCTTGTGCCCGCCGCCATGGTCGGCAAACTGGTGGGCAATCGAGCGAATGATCGAAAACTTGTCGGCAACTTTGGCATGCCGCGGAAAGAGTTCGCACACCTCGATGCCAGGAACGTTCGTGCTGATCGGCCGGAAGTCGCCGCGGTAGTCGCTGGGCGCTTCGGGCTTCATGTCATACATGTCCAGGTGCGGCGGCCCGCCAGGAAGCCAGACGAAGATCACCGACTTGTTGCTGGTCAGGGCCGAGTCACCAGCGGCTGCCCGAGCCTGAAGCTCAAGCAGGTCCGCCAGACCCAGGCCGGTCAAACCGGCCGCGCCGGCCAGCAGAAAGCTGCGTCGAGAAGGGGGACCAGGGCAGCGGAGCGTCATGGTGTGGTTCTTCAAGCGAGGAAGGGCGGGAGCGCGGCGGTTCCGCCACGCCAAAACCGAGGCGGGAAGTTCATTTTTGCCCGAATTTGGCAACCATGTCAATTCTTTTATCGGTTCCGCGAGCGTCTGCGGCCAGTGTTAGCGCTCGTCGGGCGGCACCGGAGCCCCAAACAGTTCGCTGGCCAGCCAACGGACTTCGCGCCCGGCAAACAGTAAGTAGCAGGCGACGCCGAGGATGATCAGGACCGTCAGCCGCGACATATCGCCGACGCCGGTGGCCAGACGCAGGACCCAATCCGCGAGCCACACGCACAGGCCCATCAACAGCGCGCCGTGCAGTGCTGGCAAAAGTGGCAGCAGCGATGCTGACAGCGATACGCGAGCGCTCCTCAGGCAGAATGCCGTATAGGGGATGAAAATGACAACCAGAGTTGTTAGCGTGTAGGAGGTTGCCATGCACAACGTGACCCACTGAACTGTTCCCGAACGTGCCGCCGGAAATAGCCAGGTTGCACAGAGCCAGCCCGCGACGAGTCCCAGCGCGAGCAGTGCGGTATAGACGAGCGAGCCGGCCAGTAGCCGCCGTCCCTGTCCCAGCGAGCCGAAAATACTTCCGGTGAGGTTGAGCAGTCCCTGCACCAGTAGCAGCGGCGCTAGCGCCCGCAGGATCGCGCCCGCCTGCTGCCAGTTGTAGCCCCCCAGCAGCAGCATCAATTCGGGGGCCACGAAGAACAGGCCGACACCAGCGGGCAACAGGACGACGCCCGTGAGGCGAAAGAAGCGAGCCACCAGTTCCGCGTACAGCGGCGGGTTGTCTTTGGCCCGCGACAGTGCCGGCAGCATGACCCCCGAAAGTGCTGCCGTAACCAGATAAACGATTCGCAGTACGAAGCTCATCGCCTGGGAAAAAAGTCCAATCGCGACTTGGGCCGAGCTTCCCAGCAGCCAGGGGAAAAGCAACTTTTCGACGTTTTGGGCGACGTAGAAGACGAGATTCGTGGCCGCAAAGTAACCACTGAATGAAACGAGTGATCCCAGCGGCTCCCCCTGGGCCGGCCGCGCCGGGCGCCATGGCTCCAGCCGCCAGGCCAGCGCCGCCGCCAGCGCGAGTTCGACCGTTTGCTGCGTGACGAGCGACCACACCCCCCAGCCGCGCAACGCTGCGCCGATCGCGGCAATGCCGCCAATCAGCTGCGCGACAAGTCGCGCGGCGGCCAGTGGGCCGAACGCCAATTGACGCTCCAGGAGCGACTGGTGAGTCTGGCCGCCTGTCGCCAGCAGCGTGGAACCGGCCAGCGCCAGCGAAAGCCATAACACCATGGGCTGGTGATAAGCCCAGGACAGTAACACGCCGCACGCCGCCGTAATCAGTGCTGCCGTCAAACCGAGAGCCTGCATCAGCCAGAAGAGGCTCGTCCGCTGTCCGGGGGAAAGCTCTGGCGACTGCACGATCGCCGCGCCGACGCCGAGTGTGGCGGCCATCCGCGGCAGCATGACCGCCGGCAGGGCCATTCCGAACAGTCCATAGTCTGCGGGCCTCAGCAAGCGGTACAGAATCGCCAGGACGACAAGCGAGGCGATTTGCGAGGCGATTTGCGACGCAAGGGCGGCCCGTGTGCCGCCGCGAATGAGCACGTGCAGTTGCTCTTCGGAGATGCTGGACTCCTTTTGCTCGGTCATGGGCTAACAGGAGACCAGAGCAAAATCGATTCAGCAAGATGAAAAAAGTCCCTAAGCGCTCTAAGGACGGGCCGAGTCGGCCATGCGGGAGGAGCCCTCTGCCGCGCGGTAGCCGCGTCCCAGCGTGACAAGCGGCAATCCGCTTTCGACATTCCAGAGGTGAATCGTTCCCTCGGCACTTGTCGCGGCCAGTTGCGACCCGCGCTTGTCGAATGCCAAGGCGGAGACCAGACGAGCGTCGGACCATGTATGCATGAGTTGCCAGCTATCGACGTCCCACAGCCGCACGCCGTCGCCGCTGCCCGCCGCGAGCTTTCGACCATCGGGCGAGTAACGGACGGTGAAGACGAGATCCTCGGGGCCTGTGAGCACACGCACGCACTGGCGCGAGCGCAGGTCCCAGATGCGGACGGTTTTGTCGTAGCTTCCGCTGGCGAGTCGGCCGCCATCGGGACTGAAGGCCACCGACATCACGTCCCCGTCATGGCCGTGCAACGTGGCCAGCGACTGGCCGGTGGCCATGTCCCATAAACGAATCGTGTCGTCGCGGCTGGCGGACGCGACGATTCGTCCATCGGGGCTGACGGCCAGCGCGGGGATCGTGCCCGTATGTCCGGTGAGAATGTGGAGCGTCTGTTTCGAAGGCACGTCCCAGATACGCAGCGTCTGATCATCGCTCGAAGTGACAAGGCATTTGCCGTCGGGGGTGAAAGCGACGCCGTGCACGTCGTCGAGGTGGCCGGCGAGTTCGGCAATTTTCTTTCTGCTCGTCAAATCCCAGAGCCGCACGACCTCGTCGCCGCCGGCCGTCGCCAGGATGCGCTGGTGCGGATGATACGCGAGAGCAAACAGCCATTCGTCGTGAGCCTGCACGCTCCAGACGATTTCGCCAGTGCGTGGCTCCCAGAATTCCAGCAAGCCGCTGGCACGCCCGGTAACGAGCAGCCGCTGATCCGGCGAGAACGCGAGATGCAACAGCGCGTGATCGAAGATGTCGCGGGCGGCAAGTGCGCTGGCCGTCGGGCTGCGAGCGGACTGAGCAATTTCCAAATCCGGACGCCCCTTGCGCAGCGACGCTAATGCCCCCGCCGATACTTCCATATTGATCAGGTGCAATCGCTTGAGCTGCGTGAGCTGCGCCAGCGTCGAAAGTCCTTCGTCCGTGAGGAAAGGGCCGTGCAGGATGAGCGTCTCCAGCGAGGTCAGATTCGCCAGGTGAGGAATGAGTTTGGCTAGCGCCTCATCGGTAAGCTTGTCTCCCGGAATCTCGACCAGAATCAGCCGCCCCTCTTTGTCGCGCTGAATCGTCCCGCCCAGGCGCTGAATGGCGCGCACCGCCTGGGTCTCGACGTAGCTTCTGTACCAGCGCACGCCGACGAAACTGATCAGGATCGCGATCAAGGGCGCCACCAAGAGCAGCGTCCGCAGGCTGAAGCGCAGCCAGCGGCGGCGCGGAGGTTGCGAACCGGAAGAAGGCGAGTCGTTCATGGCGGCGACTCCGAGTGAGGCTAGCTGCGAAGCGATACGCAATTGCTGCGGCAGTGGTTCAGCGCTTATTTACAAACGGCCGCGTTGAACCGGCGAACGTCGCCGCGCAACAGAGGTTCGTGTCAGGCCGCTGGCATTATTCACGCCCAGCCGTTCCAGGCCACCACGGCCGCCCACAGCGCGACCGCCGCGAGCATCGCCAGGAAGGTCTTTGTTTTTACCGGCAGCGCCACGAGCGCCATCAGAAAGCTGGCGCACCAGACGTAGTATCCCACGAGCATCGCGTTATCCCAAAGCACCGTCCCGGTGCTGACCATCGCCAGGCAGAACGCCGACCCAAGCCACTGGCCCTGGCCGCGCCCGACTCTCCAGACGAGCACCGGCAGGAGGACTCCGAGCAGATTGGCCGCATCCATCCACAGGCACCAGAGAAACGAAAAGTCGAAACCTCTTACGCCTCGCAACATGTCCACGGGGGCCATCAGCACGACCCAGGCCGCGCCCCAGCCGAGGACCGGGCCCAACACCGCGATGCTTGGCAGCGCAAAGGAGATCAAAAAGATCGCCCAAGCGCACCAGAGCATCGTCGCCTGCCGAGTGCCGCTGTGCAGCCGGTTGAACAGGCCGCACAGATTGAGCCACGCCACGAGCACGCACCCGCTGGTCAGCAGCGTCCCCGGCCCGAACCAGGCCACGAGTGCCGCCGCGCCCGCGGCAATCGTCGTCAGGCCGAAAAGGTGCGCAAGGCCAAATTGCCCGCGACTCAGACCAGCGGCCGCGGGCATATCAGCCTTTTGCATCATATTTCTTCCAGCGCTTGGGCGCGACGGCTAGGCGGCCAGCGGGTCGCGGGCCCGCTTCCAGCAGCCCGTTGTGCGCGGGTCTCCGACTCCGCACATGATCGACCAAAGGTCTTGACGGGACACCTGGGGTCGCCTGTTTCGGCGGGGTCAGGAGACCCGCGCCGAACACGTCCCATTCCTTCGGCACACGGATTGTACCTGCTACATATTCAGCGGGTCGCGGCCCGCTTCCAGCAGCGTCACGCCGTTGCCTTTCTCGTCGGCAAAATGACAAACCCCACGGATCAATTTGGCGCCTGAGGCGATGTCCTTGGCCAGCAGCACGGCGCCGTCCATGTCCACGTAGTCGAGCAGCGGCAAGAGCTGCGCGATGGCGGAAATGCCGACGGTCGATTCCGTCATGCAGCCGCACATGACCTTGAGGCCGAGCTGCGCGGCCTGGGAAATCATCCGCCGGGCCGGCGTCAGGCCGCCGCACTTGACGAGCTTGATGTTGACGCCGTGGAAGTAGCCGCCGCAGCGCAGGACGTCGCTTTCCACGATGCAGCTTTCGTCGGCGATGATCGGCAGGGCCGACTCGCGAAAGACGCGCCGCATGTCTTCCCAGCGATCCGCCGGCAGCGGCTGTTCGATGAATTCGACGCCCAGTTCTTTGAGCGCGGCGGCATTGGCAATCGTTTGCTCGGCAGACCAGCCGCAATTCGCATCGACGCGGAAAGTCGCGGACGTATGTTTTCGCAACTCGCGGACAATCTCCAGGTCGCGGTCGGTCCCCAGCTTGATCTTGTAGATCGGCCAGAGAGGAAACTCGTTCATCTTGGCCACCATCACCTCGATCGAGTCGATGCCGATCGTGTAGTTGGAAGCCGGGACGCTGTCGGCAGTCAGTCCCCACAGCTCGTAGGTTTTCAGGCCGCGGAGCTTGCCGCACAGGTCCCAAGCGGCCTGATCGAGAGCGCAGAGGGCAAACGGATCGTCCTGGAGGGCTGGATGGAGCGCCGCCCAGAGCGACTCGGGATCGAGGGGGCTGGCGCCTGCCAGCCGCGGTCGCACCAGATCGAGGTCGCGCGCCATCCGCTCGATCGTGAAGCCGTAGTACTTGTTGCTGGTGGCTTCGCCGTAGCCGCGGACGCCGTCGCTTTCCAGCTCGACGATCAGCGTGGGCTGGCTCGTGATGCTCTCGCGGGAAATGGTGAAGACGTGCGCCAGCGGCAGGTCGTAGGCGTGGAGAGTGAGCTTCATGGAAGCTTTATCCCATCCGGCTGACGAGCGTGCAACTTGGCGGCGCGAAGGCGACCGACGACCAGCCTCAGAGCGAGTGGAAACAGTCCCAGCAGCGAGAGCGCGGCAATTAGTTGCCAGCTCACAAGGCTCTTGATCCCCTTTTCCGCGATTTCCTGAAGGGTGGGCGCACTTGCCCCAACCCAGACGAATACCAACGTGCCGGGCAACATGCCCAGTTGACTGACCCACCAGAACGTCGT
>DASRJP010000495.1:0-3383 GCA_035649415.1 Pirellulaceae bacterium
AGGGCCGCGGAAGGCCCGGGACAGGTCAGCCAGCCGACGGATGGAACTACAGATTCGCCGAGGGGCAGGGCCAAGGTCAGCGGGCGAGCGAAGGGTTGCTAGCCGGTGCTTCAACTGGCGGTGTTCCAGGTGCCAGCGCACAAGCCCCTATGTTCCAACGTTTTGGCGGCGCAGGCATGGGCTCAGGGGGCGTTTCAGGGCCTGGTGGCATGATGTCCGGAATGCCGGCCACGACGTTCAACATCACAGGCGAGCAATACACCCCCGTCGTCGAAAACGCCTTCATCGTGGCTCAAGGAATCGACGCCCTGTCGACCTTCTCCATCGACGTGGACACTGCCTCCTACGCCAACGTCCGCCGCTTCCTCAATCAAAGCCAATTGCCGCCGCCCGACGCGGTGCGGATCGAGGAGCTGGTTAATTACTTCAGCTACGACTATCCCCAGCCGAAGGCCGGCGAGCCATTCTCGGTAAATATGGAAATGGCCGAATGCCCATGGCAGCAGCAGCATCTGCTGCTGCGTGCCGGCCTCAAGGGGCGGGAGATTCACAACAAGGAGCGGCCGGTCAGCAACCTGGTCTTTCTGCTCGACGTCTCCGGCTCGATGGCCGACGAGAACAAGCTGCCGCTGCTCAAGCAGGTGCTCTCCATGATGGTTCGCGAGCTGCGCGAGGACGACCGCGTCTCGATCGTCACCTACGCCGGCGAGGCGGGGCTCCGTCTGCCGCCGACGACCGGAAACGAGCAGGAAAAAATTCTGTCGGCCATCGATTCGCTTTCGTCTGGCGGCTCGACCAACGGCAGTGCCGGCATCGAGCTGGCGTACGATCAAGCCCAGGCGTACTTCCGCAAGGAAGGTACCAACCGCGTGATCCTGGCCACCGATGGCGACCTGAACGTCGGCATTACCGACGACGAATCGCTGGTGAAGCTGATCAAGGAGAAGGCGGCCGACGGTACGTTCCTCACCGTGCTCGGCTTTGGCGAGGGAAATCTCAAGGACGCCAAGATGGAGCGGCTGGCGGACAACGGCAACGGCGTTTATGCCTATATCGACAGCGTCCGCGAAGGCCGGAAGGTGCTGATCGAGCAGATGTCGGGCAGCCTCGTGACCATCGCCAAAGACGTGAAGATTCAGATCGAGTTCAATCCAGCGCAGATCCAGTCGTATCGCCTGCTCGGATACGAGAACCGGATGCTGACGGCGCCGGAATTCAACGATGACAAGCGCGACGCCGGCGAGATCGGCGCGGGGCATACGGTGACGGCCCTGTACGAGCTGGTGCCGACCGGGCTGCCGCAAAATGCCGGCAACCCGCCGGGCGCAACCGACCCGCTCAAGTATCAGAGCAATCGGATTTCGGGAATCGCGGGAGACGTTCCCAAGGCCGGTTCGCTGGAACTGTCTGAGGCGGCCAAGAGCGGCGAATTGCTCACGCTCAAGCTCCGCTACAAGGAGCCGGACGGGCAGGCGAGCAAGCCGAGCGAATATCCGCTGAAGAATCGCGGCGGCAAATTCAACGCCGCATCCAAGGAGTTTCAATTCGCGGCGGCTGTGGCGTCGTTCGGCATGCACCTCCGCAACTCGCAATATCGCGGCGAGGGAACTCTGGCCGCGACCGCCGAGATCGCTGCCGGCGCGATCGGCGAAGACAAAGGTGGCTATCGGGCGGAATTCGTGGACCTGGTGCGCAAGGCTCAGGCGCTTGGGGTGAAGTAGTTCGGCAGGCGTGGGACACGGAACACACGCATTGGATAAGCCGTTGGCCGCTTTTGTATCCAATCAGAACTTCAGACCGGTGACGCTATGAAATCTCCAGTTGTCCAAACGTTCTCATTGACGCTGGTCGCGCTGCTGCTGGCTACTCGCAGCGCCTTCGGCATTGCCGGTTTCAGCCCGGTGGCATCAGAAGGCAAGCCAGTGACGGAAGAGGCAGGCTGGCCGGCGAAGGTGGTCGACCTGGTCAACGACGCGACCCGCACCGTCGGCTGGAATTTCTGGTTCAGCGAATGCCCCAATGACGTGAACCAATACGCGTTTGCCGCCAAATCGACAGACGACCTCAATCGGCTGATCAAGAAGCTGGCGGCGACGAAGGCCAAGGGAATGACCGTGCAGCTTGCACTGGGAAAGGAGTTTCCGGCCGGCGGCTTTGCCTTCCTGAAGCCGGGAAACGACATTCCGGCCGTCCTCGGCTTCGGCAACCAGGTGAGGCTCAACCAGTGGTATTCTCAGCTTGAGCAGATCGAGCCGGGCGTGCGGAAATTCGGCGTCCACCGCTACACCGAGCCGCCGACCGCCTTGGCGCCGACTTTAACGATTTATGTCGAGAACGCTGCCGTCGATCTTGAGAAGCTGGTGATTCCGGCTGAGGTGGGCGTTGTCGCCAGCGTCTCCAAGGAAGATCGCGAGAAGCGGAAGGATGACGCAGCACTCAAGGCCATCGATCGGCTGCTGGACAATCGCCGGCGGGCGAGCGAGCTGCGGTAGTGTGGCCTACTGTCTCGGCATGCAACCGCGTGTGTCACGACAAGCGCCCGGCGTCTCTCGCCGGCGATAGGTCTATTTCCGCAGCCGCAGCGAGTCGAAGAATTTCTTTCCGTTGGGACTCAACTCCTCGCGGGGCGGTCCCTTCTCACTCAACTCGTACGTCACGCCATTCACAAAGAAAAATCGCCAGATTTCCACTTTCCCACTCCGCTTTGACCCATCGTGCATAATCTCCGCTCCGGTAAGTCCTCCTTGCGAGACTTCCTTGTGGTAATGCACCTCTTGTTTGCCATTTCCCGCCCATTTGATCGCATTGACGAGCCGCTGCTTGACAAGTTCCTGATCCGATCCGCCGCGCCGCCGTGTGTCCTCGATCAGTTCAAACTCATAGGGATCATCCGAGTTGCGGACGTAGTAATTCGTCCACACTCTATTATCGTAAATCATCCGGTCGCCAAGGACGGCCGCACCGGGCAGCCAAACCTCACACTGACCGTCCGTCGTGGAGTAAGTCATGTCCATGCCTTTCAGCAGTGCCAAAACTGCCGGCTGATCGTTGATTTTCTTCATTTCGTGAAATGGAACGCCATATTCGAGCTGAGCGCGCGGCAGTTCGTTGGGAATATCGACGCCAGGCAGATCGATGAATCGCCGCACGTCGATGTCCGCCAGAGAAGGCAGCGGTGGAAGCGAGGGGTCAGTCGCCGCTTTGGGGGCCTTTCCCGCAGTGGCATATCCTCCTTCCGGCTTGTCGATCAATTCGCCGACCTTGCCCCCTGCTGTCGAGCCTGCATCGATGGGTTGCGACGCGGGCGCCACACCTCCACCTGCCGGGGCAGAATCGATGGCTGCAGGTGCCGCCGCGGCCGCAGCACCCGTGTTGCCGGTTCC
>DASRJP010000496.1:0-11659 GCA_035649415.1 Pirellulaceae bacterium
ATCGGGTTTCAGCTCATAGACGTCGCGAATCCGCGGCATATACCGGTCGCTGGTCCAGCCCTTGAGGTTGCCGCCGTAGTAATCGTGGAACGTCGTGAAGCCGCAGCTCGTCACGACGGCTTTTAAACGCGGATCGAAGACTGCCGTATACAGGGCGTTGTGCCCGCCGAGCGAGTGGCCGATGACGCCGATGTTGTCCTCATCGACGTAGCCGAGCTTCTCCAAGAGATCGACGGCGCGGATATTGTTCCAGATTGCTTTCATGGAACCGCTGACGTACAGCGGATCGTCGGTGCCCGGCCGCTTCTGGGCGAAGTCGTAGTCCTTGTACTCGCCAAAGCTGGGATAGTCGGGAATCAGACAGACGTAGCCCCGCTGGGCAAGCTGATGCCCGTAGTGCCGCGTCGAGCCGCCAACCATGCCTGCGGTTTGAGCCTTGCCATCGACGTTGGTGGGATGGAGGCAGAGCATGGCCGGCAGTTTCTTGTTTGAACCATCACGCACTGCACCGCCGATGCCGTCAGCTTCGATCGCGACTGATTTAGGCACGAGCAATAGCGCTGGTACGCGGTCCCCCGGCTCCGAAACGTACGTCAGCTTGATCCGCACGTAGTCCGCTTTTTCCTCGCGGCTATCGATCCGCACATCCAGCGGGACTCGCCGCGATGGATCGGGTAGCTTGCCCATCGCTTCTTCCATCCCGCGCCGAATGTGCTCGCGGCGGATCCCCATGTCGGCGGGCTTTGTGGCGGTCTGAAGCGACACGCCATCGAAGTACGACAGCGGCTGGCGATGATCGTAGGTTGCGAGGGGAACGTCCGTGGACGACGTGCCCACTCTGACCTCCGACCTCTGACCTCTGACTTCTGAAATTAGCACCGCCAGCGAGCAGCGATCGGCCGCCACCAGGTCCAAGTCGCCGTCGCCGTCGAGGTCAGCGACGCGCGGATCAAGCCCGAAGCCGACGCGCTCGCCGAAATGAACCTCGTTGCGCCGCCATGTGTGGAGCTTCGGATCGAACTGATAGGAGTACGCACAAAGCATATCCCACTCGCCGGGGTCCTTCCCTTCGTGCCCCATGTACCGCTTGCCGGCAATCAGTTCCGGCTGCTTGTCGCCATTCAGATCAGCCAACAGCAGGCTGTGCGGCTGAGCCCAGCTCGTGTCGATGGCGTGCCGCTGCCAGGTGCGCTGGCCGGCGGCGCCTCGCATCTGCTCGAGCCAATACAGGCCGTAGCGATGCCCGCGACCCCAGATCAGGTCGGCGTCGCCGTCGCTGTCCACGTCATGAACGAGGATGGGAATGCTCGCGTCGCGAGTCAGCTCCCACTCGCCGTGCCAGAGCCAGCGTCCGCCGCGGCGATCCTCGGGCGCTTCCAGCCAGCCGCCGGGACCGACAATGTCGCCGCGGCCGTCGGCATTGATGTCGCCAAAGCCAATGCCATGGCCGGAGACTTCCTTGGGCAGATCGTGCTTGACGAAACGCGGCACTTTGGCGCCACCAGCGGCCGAATCGCGCACCAGCTCGTACCAGCAAGCGAAGCCAATGCCGTTGGGGAGGATGTCGAGCTGTCCGTCGCCGTCAATGTCGTGCAACCGGCCGGTTTCCATCGGCCCCGGGGTGTCGATGACGTGCTTTTGCCACGGCGTATCGGGGGCGGTTTTAATCTTTTCGCCCGGATGCTCGAGCCAGAACAGCGACTGGCTGCGGTAGTTGACGCTCACGAGATCGAGCCAGCCGTCGCCTTTGACGTCGAGCGTCAAGTTCGAGTAATCGTCGAACCGGCCGCGGATCACTTCCACGTCGCGGAGGAAGTGCTTCTCCCACTTCGGACCGGCATACCAGAAACCGCCGCTGGCGATGTCGAGCTGGCCGTCTTTATTGAGGTCGAAGACGGCACAGGCAGGGTACTCGGCGGCCGGGTTGATGATCTGCGTGGTGAACCGCGGCTCCTGGCCAGTGGCCGGACGCGAGGAATGAACCACGAAACACACGAGAAAGACAACTGGGCACAAATGGGCAAATCGCATGGTCGCCAGCTCCTGACTTCTGACTTCTGACCTCAGACCTCTCCGCTCTGACCTCTACTCCTTCAGCCCCACGACTCGCCCATCCAGCTTCCATTCCTCCTTGGCCTTGACCCCCAAGTGCGCCAGTGCCGTCACCGGCGCATCGACGAGGTAAACCTTTTCGTCAAACTGTCCGCGCTTGGCCGACGGCCCCGACACGATCAAAAAACTGTTGAGGATTTCCGGCGTCTGGTGCCCGCCGCCATGACCCGTCCCTTTGCCGCCGTGGTCGCTGGTGACGATCACCAGCCAATCTTCCGCGGCATAGGTCTTGCGCCCTTTGACCGCAGCCACGGCCCGGCCGACAAGCTTGTCGGCCCGCTCGATGGCGGCGACATACTGTGGCACCGTCGGATGGAACCCGTGCGAGTGCCCCGCCACGTCCACCTGACCGATATAGAGAAACAGCAAATCGGGATTCCCCTCGGTCAGTTGCTTCACGGCTTCGTCGGTAGCCTGCGTGTCGTAGCGGTCGTAGTCGGCCACCGCGTGCTCCTTTTGCTCGTAATTGAGCGACACGTCGGCCTGCGAAACGATCAACTTGTGGATCGGCTCCCAGGTGACGAGCGAAACGGCTTTGGCATCGGGGCGCGTCTCCTTAAGCCGCGCGAACAGGTGCGGAAACTCCTGGTACTTCGCGCCGGCAAAGGAATTGTCGTGAACCCCGTGCTTGTCGGCCCAGACGCCGCACAAAATGCTGCTCCAACCCGGACCGCTGATCGTGTCGTTCTTCTTGTATCGATCGCCGAGGATCAGGCAATGGTCGGAGTAGATGCCGTCCTTCACTAGCGCATCGAGGTGCGGCGAGTCCGCTTTTTCAATCGCGTCGTAGCGCGTGCCGTCGATGCCGATGTAGAGGACCTTTGGCTCTTTCGGCTCGGCGGCTTGCAGGCCGAGGGCAATGGCGAGCGAGAGCATGGCCATGACGAGACGATGCATAACGGCAATGCTCCTTGCCCCGCGGCACTCGGCCGATTCCAGGCTTTACATTTGATTCGCGCCGCACCTACGATAGTCGATGCCGGGCGTGGATTCTATGACGGCGGCCAGAAGCGGGCCGCTGCGAACGGCTTGGGATCTGAGGGCTTGAGCGATTCATGTCTGCCACCGAGTCGCCGCCGACTGAACGCGACGCCCCCGCCGTGAACTGGGGGCGGCGGATCTATTTTGCGATGCTCGGGATCATCGCGCTGCTCGCCATTTACCCGGCGTACAACCACTTTCGCATCCGCAGCTACGAGGCGCTGCGGCAAGAGATCAAGTCGGCGGGCGGCCGCGCGCCGCGGGCCAGAAATGTCGCGCGGTCCGACGACGACGTCTACTGGGCGGCACTGGGGGGGGACCTGTCCAACATCGTCATCCGCAGGGTCGATTTTCCTCCGGACGGGGCTGCGTCGAAGAGCACGCTACTACGGCTAGGCAGTTTTCCGGAGATCGAGGAGTTGCACCTCGACGGTCATCTGCCCGACCGCGAAACATGCCAGCATGTTTTTGGGATGACGAACTTGCGGAAATTGCGGATCTGCTTCTGCGACCTGGACGATCGACGACTCGAGGGAATCGAGCAGATGACAAGCCTCGATTCGCTGAATCTCCGCGGAACCGACGTCTCGGATGCCGCGGTCGAGCGGCTGGCCGACTTGGCGGCACTTACCGAGCTCGATCTGCGTTACACGCACGTCAGCCAGGCGGGAGCGACACGTCTGTCGCAGGCGCTCCCCAATGCCCGCATTCGCCATGCTCCCTGGCTTTCGCCGGAACACAGCCAGGCGGCCAGGCTGCTCTTTCGCCACGGCGCGCAGCTCGACATTCTCGACGGCCCGGATCGCGGCGTGGCCGTTCGACTGACCAGGGGAAATTGGACCGGGAGCGCCAGCGAGCTGGGCGCGATTGCCAACCTGGCGGATTTGACGAGCCTGCAGCTCAACGACCTGGATTTGGAGTCGGAATTGATGCAAGGCGTGGCGGGATTGCCGAACGCACGCTCGCTGACGATCGCCAATTGCCGCCTGCGCGAGGCCGACCTGGCTGCGCTGGCCGCCAGCAGCAAGCTCGAGCGGATGGTCCTCGTCGATGTATTTGTCGAGCGGGCTGTCGTGGACAAGCTGGCGGCGATCAAGAACCTTCAGTCGCTGGCGCTGGTCAACGTGCGCATCGTTCCCGGTTCCTTGGCGGCGGTGGCGCGCCTACCCGCGCTGCGGGAGCTGTCGCTGATGGGGACGCGGTTCCGCGGCACCATGATGACCGAACTGGCCGATGCAAATTCGCTGCGGAAGCTGGATTTGATCGGTATGCCGATGGGAGATGTGCAAATCGAGCAGGTTTGCCAGCTCAAGGAGCTGGAAAGCCTCAGCATCCAGGGGACGGTGGCGAGCGACGATGCCGTGCCGCACCTGTCGGGGCTGATTCATTTGAAGCGGCTGGACGTCTCGGGAACGCCGATCACGGCCGAGGGCGTGAAGCGGCTACAGTCGGCATTGCCGGGCTGCCTGATCGAGCAGAAAACGCCGGTGGTGCAGCCGCCGCAGTTTGTCCGGGAGCTGGAGCGGGAAGGGGTCGAATAGTTAATGACCAATGACCAAGCACCAATGACCAATGCCGCGGACTCCGAACCGTTGGTCATTGGGACTTGGTCATTGGTCATTCTGGCACCGGCGACGCGTTGCTAGACTGTCCCTCATGGCCGACCATTCAGCAGAGCAAGGCGAGTCGCTCGATCGGTTGCGGGCCAGCTACGACGAGCTGGCCGCATTAGCCGGATCGCTGGCCCACGAAATCAAAAACCCCCTTTCCGTGATTCGCATGAACATGGAGCTGCTGGCGGAGGACTTTGCCCAACCCGAAACGCCCCGCGACCGGCGGGCCCTGGCGAAGATCGACATGGTCACCCGGCAGTGCACGCGGCTGGAGAACCTGCTCAACGACTTTCTCAAACTCGCGAAGGTCCACCGGCTCGAGCTGCTGATGGGGAGTCTCAACGAGCAGGTGGAGCGCGTGCTGGACCTGTACGCGGCGGCGGCCAAGGAGCAAGGGATCGAAGTGGTCCGCTATCTGGATGCCGACTTGCCGAGCATCCAGCTCAATGCCGAGACGCTGCAAGCGGCCCTGGTGAACCTGGTGAAGAACGCCGTGGAGGCGATGCCCGACGGGGGCCAGCTCATCGCCCGCACGCGCCTGACGCGTACTGGCGTGGCGCTCGACTTGATCGACACCGGCTGCGGGATGGACGAGCGGACGGCAGTGAAGATGTTCGAGGCGTTTTACTCGACCAAAAGCGGCGGCTCGGGGCTGGGACTGCCGACGGCGCAAAAGATCATCGAAGCGCACGGGGGCCGCATCAGCGTCCATAGCGAAAAAGGGCGAGGGACGCAGTTCACGCTGGAATTTCCCACGCCAGCGCGGCTGGAAGGGGAGACGTGGCGGGAGGAGGAGTAGGGGCACGAACAATGCAAAATGATCGGTGCAAAATGCAAAAGTCAAAACGGGCTGGGCAAATGCGCACGCTGAATTTTTCATTTTGCATTTTGCATTGGTCATTTCGCATTTCGGTCGATTGATTCACAACCTGTCGCTCGTCCCATGTCCAACGCTCCAGCCCCCACGACCGCATCGGACAACGCGTCGCACAGCGGCGACGTGCTGGAAGCCGGCGTGCAGATCGGGGACTTCAAAATCGAGCGGCGCATCGGCGCCGGCGGCATGGGGATCGTTTACCAGGCGCGGCAAGTCTCGCTGAACAGGCCGGTGGCGCTCAAAGTCCTCGGCCAGTCGCTCAAACGACCCAGTGACCTGGCCCGCTTTCAGCGCGAGGCCCAGGCGGCCGCGCGGCTTTCGCATCCGGGCGTGGCCAACATCTATTTCATCGGACAAGACCGGCACATCTGCTACCTGGTGATGGAGCTGGTGGACGGGGTTTCGCTGCGGCGGGTGCTCGATCGCCTGGGTCAATCGACGGTAGCCCGCAGTGGCCTGGACACCGCCGCTCGCGAAGAGCTGGCCCATCAAGATCTGGCCAAACCGCTCCGCTTCGATCAACCGACCGAGGAACTGACGAGCGACGATGAGACTGGCAGCGGCAAAAATCCGCTGAATCCGTACCTTACGCCACAGGCGATCGAGCTGCGCTCGGCGGGCGCTCACATTCGCCGCGCGTGCGAGCTGGTTCGCGACGTAGCCGACGCCCTGGCCCACGCTCACGAGCGGGGCGTCGTTCACCGGGACGTCAAGCCGGACAACATCCTGCTGGACAAGGGGGGCAAGATCCACGTGATCGATTTCGGCGTGGCGCGGTTCTTCGACGACTTGTCGGTCACTTATACCGGCCAGCTCGTCGGCACGCCGTTGTACATGAGTCCCGAGCAGGTGACCGGGCGCGGCGCAGTCGATCCGCGGACCGACGTCTATTCCCTAGGCCTGGTGCTGTACGAGCTGCTGACGCTGCGGCCGCCGCTGGAAGCGACCAACCGGGAGAACCTGCTGCGGACGATTATCACCAAGCCCCTGCCGCCCGTGTTGTGGCGGAACAAGGCCGTGCCGGAGCCGCTGGCGCGGATCGTGCATCGGGCGACGCAGAAAGATCCCGACCAGCGGTACGCCAGCGCCGCCGAAATGGTCCACGATTTGAACCGGTTTCTGGCGGGTGATTCGGTGTCGGCTCCGCCCTATCACTTCCGTCTGGATGAGCGGGAGATCGTTGCCGCCCGGCCGGCGGGGGTCGTGCTGGCTGCATTCATTACAGCCAGCATGTCGTTTTTTATGGCGATGGGGATGATGTTTATGGCCGTGATGATGGGAGTGATGGCCTGGAATATGGGCGGCCAGATCATGCTGGCAATCCAGGCCATTCTGTCGGCGATCATTCTCGGAGTGGGGCTGCTATTGACCTGGGGACTTCTCTCTGCCAGCACTTGGGCGCGCTGGCTCAATGTGGGACTATCAGCGCTGGTATGCCTGGCGTGCGTGGGCGGCATCGGCCTGATCATTGTCGCCGCGATTGGGCTCGACGGCAGCGAGTTTGTCAAAGAACTGCAGCGTCAGCAAGAAAATGCGACGCCGGAGGAAAAGAGGGTCATTGCTAACATGATTCCCGCCGTGCTGGCGTCCTACGCGCTGCCCATGATCGTCGGTTTGATGCTCGGCGCCACGTCGCTGGTTGCTTTGCTGGCCCGGCGTACGGGGGAATGGTTCCGTTTCGCCAGGCAGCTCCGCGTTGAGCACCAGCAACTGCGCGAGGCGCTGCGCTAGGGAATCAGGCTTTGCGTTGGCGAATTGCGGTTGCCCCCGCTCGGCCTGCCGCTACGATTGCCTCGCTGGGAAAACTCGGTACACCCGGTCCAGGCCGCCTTTCGCGACACAGGCGAGTAGCGACAGGACGCGGCGAAATTGCCCCGCCAACTGACGCAAATCGAGAGACGAATCCTGCCAAACGGTGTAAGATCATCAGGGAGCCGCTGCTGCTAGCTGCCCGCAGCCGGACTCATCACTGGCCGTTCCTCTAGCCCTTCGATAGCGTTCGTCATTGTCAAAAGCGCTTGCCATGCCCTCTGCTCCCAAAGTCAACGGCATTCCCCGGGGCTGGACGGCGGACGTTTTGGCCCTGGTTGGCGGGCCGGTCCAGCGCCGCCTGGCCCAGTGGGGCAAGGTGCTGGGAGAGATTGCCGACCTGGAACCGGTGCTGGAAAAGGAGGACTCCAAGGACCTGCGTAAGCGCAGTCTGTCGCTCCGCTATCGGGCCAAAAGCGGTGAGCGTTTGGAGCGGCTTTTGCCCGAGGCGTACGCGCTCGTCCGCGAGTCATCCCGCCGCACGTTGGGGCTGAGGCACTTCGACGTGCAAATGATCGGCGGCATGTCGCTGTTCCACGGCTGCATTGCCGAGATGGAGACAGGCGAGGGAAAGACGCTGACGGCAACGCTGCCTTTGTACCTGCACGCCCTTTCAGGCAAGGGAGCGCACCTGGCCACGGTGAACGACTACCTTGCCGAGCGGGACGCCAACTGGATGCGGCCGCTGTACGAGCTGCTGGGGCTGACGTGCGGCGTGATCCTGACGCCGATGCGCTCCGACGAGAGGCGGACGAATTACGCCTGCGACATCACGTACGGGACGGCCAAGGAGTTTGGCTTCGATTTTCTCCGCGACCGGCTGCTGCTGCGGCGGATGGGAGCGCTGCAAACGAGCCTGCTGGGCGAAATCACCGGCATGCAGTACGAGTCGTCCGGGGGCGAGCTGCCGGTGCAGCGCGGGGCGCACTTTGCGCTCGTGGACGAGACCGACAGCATTCTGATCGACGAGGCCCGCACGCCGCTAATCATCGGCTCGATCGGCGACAAGACCATCGAGAAAATCGTGGCCATGTACCGCTGGAGCGCCGAGGTAGTGCCGCAGTTTGAGGACCATCACCACTACGACTACGATCACGACGACAAGAAAGTGGAGTTGACGGCCGCCGGGCGGCAGGTCGTACGGACCCTACCCAAGCCGGAGCTGCTGAGCACGGCCGGCCTGATCGACCTTTACCAGTACGTCGAGCGGGCGATCAAAGTCGCCCGCGATTTCCACCTCGATCGCCATTACGTCGTCAAAGAAGGCGAAATCGTGATCGTCGATGAAAACACCGGACGACTGGCCGAAGGACGCAAATGGCGCGACGGCATTCATCAGGCGATCGAGGCCAAGGAACGGATCGAAGTCACGGTTCCCACCGGACAAGCCGCGCGGATCACCGTGCAGGACCTGTTTTTGCGGTACCGCCATCTGGCCGGGATGACCGGCACGGCGATGAGTGCCGGCCGCGAGTTTCGCAAGGTCTACAAGATGCGGGTCATTCCCGTGCCGACTAACCGCAAATGCCAGCGCGTGCGCCTGCCCGACCGGGTGTACGGGACGGAAGACGCCAAGTGGCAGGCCATTCTGGAAGAGACGCGCGAGCTGCATCACCAAGGGCGGCCCGTGCTGATCGGCACGCGCTCGATCGACAAGTCTCATCATCTGTCGCGGATGCTCACCGACACCGGCATTCCTCATCAGGTGCTCAACGCGCACGAAGTCGCGAAGGAGGCGGATATCGTGGCCCTGGCGGGACAGACGGGGCGGGTCACCGTGGCCACGAACATGGCTGGCCGCGGCACCGACATCAAGCTCGGCGCCGGCGTGTCGGAACTGGGGGGGCTGCACGTGATCTGCAGCGAACTGCACGATTCGGCGCGTATCGATCGCCAGCTCGCGGGGCGCTGCGCGCGGCAAGGAGACCCCGGTACGGTACGGCAGTACATGTCACTCGACGACGACGTAATCCGCACGGGGTATGGACCGGACAAGGCGAAGCAGGTCGCCGAAGTCGGCAAGAATGGCGCCGACGCGCAGAGCTATCTGGGCTTTCTTAAGCGAGCGCAGCACAAGGTCGAACGCCGCCACCTGCGGGACCGGTTTATCTTGCTGTACCACGAGAAGGAGCGGAAGAAGATGCAGCAGGAGATGGGGCAGGACCCGTATCTCGACACGCCAGACTAGTTGCTGCCGGCCGGCATTTGGCCCGACCTTTGCATCACCCCCCGCCACTCATCGGATGAACCTGCCATTGCGGCACGGAAACCTGCACGTCCTTGCAGCCGCTATAACCGGTACTTGTAAACCATTCCATACGACGGAGCCGCTTGCCCCGCGCTGGCGATTGGGGAGAGCTTTGCTGGCACATCGGTGCCGCAAAGCGGCCGTGCATCAGCGAGCTAAATTGGATAAGCTGCCGATTGCCGTAACTTCTGCCCTCGCTGTTACTTGGGTTTGCCGCCACTCGCCAACAAAGGGAATGCCATGTCTACCGGATCATCGCAAACGAGCCAGGAAGAGCGTGGCGACAGCCTGGAAAAGACCAAGCAGCAGATTCGCGGCCTGGTGGGTGAAATCGCCCAGCTCTCCAAAAGCGACTTGTCGTCGGAAGAGTACTATGCTGCCTTTCTGCAACGCGTGATCCAGGCGCTGGCGGCCGTTGGCGGCGCTGTGTGGGTCGTCGGCGAAGGGGGGCAGCCCCAGCTCTCCTATCAAATCAACATCAGCCCGGGGCTGCTCAACGAGGAATCCGAAGACGCCTCCAAGCACATCCGGCTCCTCAGCTACATCCTGGCGTCCAAAGAGCCCAAGCTCATTCCGCCGATGTCTAGCGCTTCGGACGAGCGCGTCGGCGGCAATCCGACCGAGAGGCTGCTCGTCGTGGCGCCGATGGGGCACGACGGCCAGGTCGAAGGGCTCGTGGAAATCTTTCAGCGCCCCGACACGCAGCCGGCCACTCAGCGCGGCTATTTGAAATTCCTCGTCCAGATGTGCGAGCTCACCGCCGAGTGGCTCAAGAACCGCAAGCTGCGGCACTTCTCGGACCGGCATTCTCTGTGGGCGCAGGCGGACCAGTTCTCCAAGTCGGTACACGAGAGCCTCGACATTCGCGAGACCTGCTACACGATCGTCAACGAAGGCCGGCGGCTGCTGGGCTGCGACCGCGTGACGATCGCCATCCTGCGCCGCGGGCATTGCCGCGTGGAGGCGGTCAGCGGGCAGGACACGATGGACAATCGGTCCAACGTGGTGACGCTGCTGGGGAACCTGGCCACGCGCGTGGTGGCGTCGGGCGAGCCGCTATGGTACTCCGGCTCGACGGAAGATTTTCCGCCGCAGATCGAGCAGGCGATCGAGGCCTACGTCGATCAGTCGTATACCAAGTCGCTGGCCGTCATTCCGCTCCGCAAGCCGCATGCGGGGGATGCGGCATCGCAGCAGCAGGGCGCCGTCGCCGATAACACCGCCGCGCCGACCGGGGAAATCGTCGGCGCGCTGATCATCGAGCAGATCGAAAGCGATATCCCCCGCGACGTGCTCAATCCGCGGCTAGACATGGTCTACGAGCACTCGAGCCGCGCTCTGTCCAACGCCCTGGACCACAACAGCCTGTTTTTGATGCCCCTGTGGCGGGCGATCGGCAAGGCCAAGTGGGTGGTGCAGGCACGAACGCTCCCCAAGACGATCGCGATCACGGCGGCAATTCTGATCGCCTTGGTGGCGTCGATCGCCGTCCCGTGGGATTTCGACATGCGGGCCAAGGGAGCGCTTCAGCCGGTGATCAAGAGCAATGTGTATGCCCGGGAGGATGCTCGCGTCGTTGAGGTGCCGGTGGAGAGCAACGACCAGGTGGTGGAGGGACAGGTCCTGGCAGTTTTGGAGAGCGACGAGCTCAAGCAGCAAATCAATAAGGTTTTGGGCGACCTCGCGCAAGCGCATGAAGCCGTCAATGCGCTACTTAAACAGCGAACTGCACGCGATCGGATGACGGACGCTGAATGGAATCAGGTCAACCGGGAGTATTCGAACGCAGTCCTTCGCGAGGAGAACGCCCAAAAAGATTTGGATATTCTCCGCGAGCGCGAAGCGGCATTGACCGTCCGCAGTCCCATTGCCGGCCGGATCGTCACCTGGGACGTAAAGCGGACGCTCGAACGGCGTCCAGTCGGCGTCGGCCAGGTGCTGATGACCGTAGCGGCCGAAGGCACGGACTATGAGGTCGAGCTGTACATGCCCGAGCGACGGGTCAAGCACTTGACAGCC
>DASRJP010000497.1:0-7037 GCA_035649415.1 Pirellulaceae bacterium
GCCGCAAAAGGATGATCAGGCTGGCCGCCGCGAGGGGACCGGCAAGAAGATCGTCTTCGTTGCCGGCAAGCCAAGCCACGCCTACGGCGACCACGAGCACAACGCAGGTTGTATCCTGCTGGCCAAGGAGCTGAAGGCCGCGCTGCCCGAGTACGAAACGGTCGTGCAGCAGAACGGCTGGCCGCAGGACGAGAGCATCTTGGACGGCGCGGACTGCATCATCATGTATTGCGACGGCGGCGGCGGTCATCTGGCGATTCCCAATCTCGAAAAAGTCGATGCGCTGGCCAAGAAAGGGGTTGGTATCGTCTGTATCCACTATGGCGTCGAAGTGCCGGCGGGAAAGGTCGGCGACAAATTCCTGGAGTGGATCGGCGGCTACTTCGAGATGAACTGGTCGGTGAACCCGCACTGGACGGCCAAGTTCGACAAGCTGCCAGATCACCCGATCGCCCGCGGCGTCAAGCCGTTTGAGATCAACGACGAGTGGTACTATCACATGCGGTTTCGCCCCGAGTTAAAGGGGGTAACGCCGATTCTCACCGACCTGCCGCCGAAGGAGACGCTCAGTCGCCCCGACGGCTCGCACAGCGGCAATCCTCACGTGCGAGCGTCGATCGCCAAGGGCGAGCGGCAGCATGTCGCCTGGGCCACCGAGCGCGAAGGAGGCGGCCGCGGCTTCGGCTTCACAGGCGGGCACTTTCACTGGAATTGGGGGGATCCGAACTTTCGCAAGGTGATGCTCAACGCGATCGTTTGGTGTGCCCACGGCGACGTGCCGACCAATGGCGTCGAGTCGCCGCAAGTGACGCTGGCAGACCTGGAGGCGAATCAGGATGAGAAACCGCCGGCAGGTTTCGACCGCGAGGCGGTGCGAAAGCGGCTGAAACTTCCTGCGGACAAGCCAGGGGAAGCGGCGCCGAAGCAAAACGGAGACCAGTCGCGCAGTGATGGGCTCGAGCGCGGCCGCAATCGTCCTGCATTCGCCAGCCCGCTTGTCACGCCGCAGACGAAGGGGCACGCCGCCCTAGTCGATGCGGATATTACCGGAGCAAAGGAGCTCTTTCTCGTCGTCACCGACGGCGGTGACGGCTTCGGCTGCGACTGGGCCAACTGGGCCGAGCCGCGGCTCGTGGGACCGTCAGGCGAGAAGAAACTGACCGACCTCAAATGGAAGAGTGCCCAGACGCAGTTTGGCAATGTCGAGGTCAACAAGAACTGCACCGGCAAGGAAATGAAAATCGCCGGCCAGAGCGTCAGCGACGGAATCGGCACTCACGCCAATAGCGTTATCACCTTTGACTTGCCGGAGGGTTACACGAGGTTCAAGGCCCGGGCCGGCCTCGACAACGGCGGCACCGACCAGGGGTGCGGCTCGACGGTCCAGTTCTACGTCTTCACGCAGCAGCCTCCAGCCCGGCTCACCGCAGGCACCGCGAGTGCCGAGAGCGTCAGCCGCGAGCCGCAAGATGCCGTGGCCGGGCTCGATGTTGCTGACGGTCTGGAAGCAACACTGTTCGCCAGCGAGCCGCAGATTTCCAACATCACCAACATCGACATCGATCACCTCGGCCGCGTCTGGGCCTGCGAAGTGAAGAACTATCGCCTGCACAACGGCAGCCGCCCCGAGGGGGACCGTATCCTCGTCCTGGAAGACACTAACGGCGATGGCGCAGCGGACAAGACAACCGTGTTCTATCAGGGGCGCGACATTGATTCGGCCCACGGCATCTGCGTGCTGGGTAACCGCATCATCGTCTCAGCCAACGACCGCGTGCAGGTCTTTTACGATGACAACGGAGATCTCAAGGCTGACGTAATGCGCGACGTGCTGTTTTCTGGCATCAGCGGGACGCAGCACGACCATGGCATCCACGCCTTTGTCTTCGGCCCCGACGGCAAGCTGTACTTCAACTTCGGCAACTCGGGCAACCAGCTCAAGGACAAAGACGGCAAGACTATCGTCGATCAGGCCGGGAACCAGGTCGTCGCCAGCCGCAAGCCGTATCAGGAAGGAATGGTCTTCCGCTGCAATCTAGACGGCAGTGGCGTGGAAACGCTCGGCTGGAATTTCCGCAACAACTGGGAGGTGACCATCGATTCATTTGGCACACTCTGGCAGAGCGACAACGACGACGATGGCAATAAAGGAGTGCGAATCAACTACGTGATGGAGTTCGGCAACTACGGCTACAAGGACGAAATCACCGGCGCAGGCTGGCAGCAGGAGCGGGAAAACTGGGAGAAGGAAATCCCCGAGCGGCACTGGCACCTCAACGATCCCGGCGTTGTGCCGACGATGCTTCTTACGGGGGCCGGCTCGCCGACCGGCATCTGCGTCTACGAAGGGATGCTGCTGCCGAAGATTTTTCACAACCAGGTCATCCACTGCGACGCCGGACCGAATGTGACGCGGGCTTATGTCGCCAAAAAAGATGGTGCGGGCTACAAGGCCGAGTCGGTGAACATCCTCTTCGGCGCGCGAGACAACTGGTTTCGGCCCAGCGATGTCTGTGTGGCCCCTGACGGCTCGCTGTTCGTCGCCGACTGGTACGATCCCGGCGTGGGTGGCCACAACCAGCAGGAAGTCGATCGGGGCCGCATCTTCCGAGTGGCCCCGCCCAATGTGAAATTCAACGTGCCGAAGTTTGACTTTGCGTCCGTCGAGGGCTGCCTCAAGGCACTCGAAAATCCGAACCTAAACGTACGCTATCACGCGGTTACGTCGCTGGTGGCGATGGCCGACAAGGCTCATCACCCGGTCGAGGAGGCGATTGAGAAGACCACCGATCCCCGGCTCAAGGCGCGGCTCCTGTGGGTGCTGGCCCAGATGCCGGGCGAAGGAGAAGAGGCCGTGGAGATGTCCGTGCACGACAAGGACGCCGACGTGCGCGTGACTGGCATTCGCATCGCCCAGCGTTTGGGGCTGGATGCTGTGGCTCTGGCGCCGCTGGCCGCGGATGCAGCGCCCGAAGTGCGGCGGGAGTTAGCGGTCGCTGTGCGGCGCTCAAAATCCGAGCGTGCACCGGAGCTGTGGGCGGAACTCGCCTCCCGGCACGACGGCAAGGATCGCTGGTATCTGGAAGCCCTCGGCATCGGCGCGGAAGGAAAGTGGGACGCGTGCCTCGATGCCTATCTGAAGAACGTCGGCAGCAAATGGAACACGCCCGCCGGGCGGGACATCATCTGGCGAAGCCGGGCGAAGAAAACTCCTGAGCTGCTCGTGCAAATCCTCAAGGACACCGCCACGACCGAAGACCAGCAGCCCCGTTATCTCCGGGCATTCGACTTCCTCGCCGGTCCCGAAAAAGACGCGGCGCTGAAGAAGTTGTTGGAGTAATGTAAGGTTGGTTTCCCACCTGACCCCGAATGTAACTTTCGATTTGGTGATTGCCGAGATGGTTCGTAGTTTGCTTGCTGCTGGTTTTCTGGCTGTAGTCGCCGTGGCGTTTGCCCAGGAAATTGACCCCGCCCAGCGAGCCAAGGACGCCCTCAAGGTCAAGGCCCTTGTGCGGCTAAAGCAATTCAACCTCGATGGCCAGCCGGAGATCAAAGCGGCCGTCCTGCGTCATCTGGAGACAGTGAAAGGGACCTCGCAGTACTTGGAGCTGGCGGAAAAATTCCAACTGCGCGAGACGGCCGGCGAACTGTCGCGGCTGGTAAATGAAGCGGCGGACGATACTCTCGCCGTAAACGCGGCCCGGCTGCTCTACAAGCTGGATGCGCAGGACGCCGTCGAAGCGGCACTGGCAAATGCCGACGACGCGAAGGCCGCGCGGGCCGTGACGGTGCTCGGCCTGACCGACCTGCCGCGGTTCGGCCACATGCTGCTGCCGCTCGTTTCCGATGCCAATCGCGCCGTCGGGATTCGCACGGCCGCCGTAACTGCCGTCGGTCGCTTACCGGCGGGCCAGAAGGCGATTTTAGGGCTGGTCACCGCCGGCAAATTGGCTCCCGAGCTGCAATTTGCCGCCGCCAACGTGCTTTTGACAAGCAGCGACGCAGCGATCAAAGCCGAAGCAAGCAAGCACTTGAAGCTGCCCGCGACAGCCGACGCCAAACCGTTGGCACCATTGGCGGAACTGGTCAAAGCGACCGGCGATGCGGCTCGCGGCAAACACGTGTTCGATACCGTCGGCACGTGCGCCAAATGCCACAAGGTCCGCGGCGAAGGGAAGGAAGTCGGACCCGATTTGTCGGAGATCGGCAGCAAACTTTCCAAGGAGGCGATGTACGTGTCGATCCTCGATCCCAATGCAGGGATCAGCTTCAATTATGAGACGCATCTGGTGGCCCTGGACGACGGCTCGCAGGTGTCGGGGATCGTGGTCAGCCAGACGGACGACGAGGTGCAGCTCAAGACAGCGGAGGCGATTATCCGCAAGCTGCCAAAGGACCAAATCCTGGAGATGAAAAAGCAGGCGGTGTCGCTGATGCCGGCCGATCTCCAGAAGCAGCTCACGGCACAAAACCTGGTGGATGTGGTCGAGTATCTGGCGGCGCTAAAGAAGCAATAAACGGCAGGCCTGGCGCATCGAATCCTAGCCGGGGGCTACCAGGCCCCGGAGAGCAGTTGTTGGCAGCACGGTCTTGGGAGTCTGTTAGACTCCGGCTAAGGAGCCATGGGATGCAGAGGTCTCTTTTCCTCGCTACGTTCGCGGTCGTCTGCGCGTCAGTTGCGTCCGCCCAGTCCCCCATCCGCTTTGAGGATAAAACGGCCGCCGCGGGGATGAGCGAATCGTTGGCCGGCATCATGGGACACGGCGGCGCCTGGGGGGACTACGACGGCGATGGCAATGTCGATTTGTTCGTTGGCGGGTTCTGCGACCGGCCGGATCGCGAGTACGCGCCGGCAAAGGGGCCGGTGCCGACGCACCTGTTTCGCAACCTGGGCGGCGGCAAGTTTGAAAAAGTCGGCGGCGCGACCGAGTTTTTCGCCCGGACGAGTGGTGCGGTTTTTGCCGATCTCGACGGTGATGGGATGCTGGAACTCTACTCCGCGAACAACGCCCGCGCCGTTCGCGGGCCGCCGGAGACGATTCAAGCCAATGCGAAGTCCGTTCACTCTCGGCTCTTGTGTTTGCGTGATGTCAAGTGGATCGATGTTTCCTCCACGAGCGGCACTTGCCCTGACGCGCTCCTCTCTGCCCGCAACGTCGTCCCGCTCGACTACAACGGCGATAAGCAGCTCGACCTGTTGGTGGTCGAGGACCTCTTCATCAAGACGCCGCAGACGCGCCTCTTCCGCAACGACGGTAATTTACAGTTCACCGATGTCACGAAAGCCGCTGGCATACCGGACGGCCTCTATGGCCTGGGCTGCGCCGTGGGCGATGTCAATGGCGACGGACGGAGCGACATCTTCATTGGCCACAGTAACCGCTGGTTGCTGAGCACGAACCGCGGCGAGTTCGTCGAGGACGGTGCTCTTAACAAGACCTTCGCCTGGCAGGCGGCCCATCGCGAAGACTGGCCATGCGGAGCCGCGCTAGGGGACCTGAACCGCGACGGCAAACTCGACATGGTGCTCTCAATCCACGGCGTTCCGGCCCGCAACAAGGTCTACTTGAATGACGGGATTGAGGGCGGCGTGCCTCGGTTCCGCGATGTGACCAACGAGACTGGCATGCCCGCAGAAGTGCCGGTCAAGTGCCCGCACGTGGAGATTCAGGACTTCGACAACGATGGCTGGCCAGACATCTATATCTCCGCGGCGTGGAAAAACGACGACGGCGGCGTCTCACCGCTGATCCTCCATCACACGGGGCTCAAGGACGAAGTGCCGCGGTTTGCATTGCCGCGGCCGATCGGCGAGAACATGGTCTATTACCCGGCCGGCCCGTCGGCCGACTACGACAACGACGGGCGGATCGATCTGTTTCTGATTAACTGGTTCCAGGGAGATAATTGCCACCTGCTAAAAAACGTGACCAAGGCCGGCAATTGGATCCAAGTTCAAGTTTTCGGCAAAGGGACGACGCCGATGGGGATTGGGACGCGTGTCTGCGTCTATGAAGCAGGCAAAGCGGATGATGCGAAAGCACTTCTCGGCTGTCAGGAGATTCAGACCGGCTACGGCTATGCCAGTGGACAACCGGCGATCGCCCACTTCGGCGTCGGCGACCGGACAGGGATCGATGTGGTGCTGGAAGTGCCTCATGTGGGGAGGGTTGTCCTCCAGAACCAGCCGGTCAATCACAGAATCAATCAAATGGCAAAATAGGAACGAAGGACGTTGCCTTCGCAGTCGCTTGGAATTTTCCAGGGCCTTTCCCATGCAAATATCTCTTCACCTGATCCTCACAGCCTGCGTAGCATTCGTCATTGGCGAGTCGCGATCATTTTCCCAAGACCTCTTCCCGCCCAAACTTCCCGGCGGAAAGATGGTCGTGACGCTTAACTCCCCGGAACTGCTCAAGCCGACCACCACCCTCGATGACGGCGTCACAATCGCGGAGCACAAGCCGAACGTGGACGTGCTCTATTACCCGGGCCAGGACTACGAAGGGAATCCATGGTCCGTGTGGGGAGACAGCCTGGCGGTCGGCGACAAGTATTACAGCGCCATTGGCGATCACAAAGCGCCGCAGGGGAGCGGGTACGTCTACGAATACGATAGCGCGACGAAGCAGCTCAAGCAGCTACTGAGCACGGCAGAAATCCTGAAGCTTCCCGAAGGGCACTACATGCCCGGGAAAATCCATAGCCGTCTTGATCTGGGAAGCGACGGCTGGCTCTATTTCGCGACCCACCGCGGCAGCACGCGGGTCACCACTGACCAATATCAATATGTCGGCGATTGGATCATGCGTCACCATCCGGGGCGTGGCGCAACCGAAGTCGTCAAGCACGCGCCGTTGCCGAAGCAGTGCCTGCCAACGAGCGTCCTCGACCCAAAGCGGCTGATTTTCTACGCCGGCACGGCGGACGGCAGCCGCAGCGGCGTGATCCAGTTCCTCGCTTATGACATTAAGGCGGGCAAGGTCCTCTACAGCGATGACCACGGCCCGGCCCGCTACTTGATCTTCTCGCCCACG
>DASRJP010000498.1:0-9362 GCA_035649415.1 Pirellulaceae bacterium
ATAGCTGACCACTTGCGAGCCGACGCCGTTGAATTGCTTGCGGCCGGAGCCGTCATCCTTGTAGACCCAGTACGTGCCGCAGTACGGGCACTTGTCGAGTTTCGATTGGGCCTCGCTGATCTGCCGCTTGCATCCCGAACACTGAAAAACCTGCTCGAAGACCGGCTGCGGTGCGAATGACGAGCCGGGCATTGAGCCGAAGGGTGGAATGTCCGGAGCCTGCGGCCCGGTGGGGAAACTAGGGCCACTGCTTCCGCCGATGCCGGAGCCAAAACCCGGCGTCATGCCAGAGCGGGGCGGCATACTCCCCGCGCCGCCAATACCGGAGGAAAATGGAGTGCCCGTCGGGTGCCCCAAGCCATCCGGAGTTCCCATCGGGCCAAACGTAGAACCGCCGGGCGTGCCGATGTCGCCAGGAATTCCGCTCGGAATGCCCCCAGCTCCGATGCCACCGGGGCCAATGCCGCTGCCAGGTCCAATACCGCCGCCGGGAATGCCGGCGCCTGGTGGTCCGCCGCCGATGCCGATGGGTGGGCGGGGGATGCCGCCGCCTGGACCGCCGCCGATGCCGGGAGGTGTCGGCATGCCGCCAGCACCAATTCCACCGGGACCGAAGCGAGGCCCGCGTCCGCCCATGCCGCCGGGCATTCCTCCGGCACCGCCTGGGAACGGACTACCTGGTATGCTTGATGGGCCGGTCGGTGAAGCCGCGCCGCCAGCGGCCCCCACGCCCGCAGCGTTGTTGTTGGTCGCAACGGGACGTTCCTCGGGGATCTGGTCTTCCTTCCCCTGCTGCGTCAACACGTCCCGAACGTATTGCTGATCTTCCTCGCTCAGGGAATGAAAGGATACGGTCAGCGTCCGGCCGCTGCGGTTGAGTACCACGTCGTTGCCATTGATGCGAACGAACTTGGCGGTGGTTTTATTGCCGCGGTCGTCGGTCCAGGTGCGGTTTTCAATGGTGATTTTCGCAGTGGCCGGCTTCTTGGAATCGCCGCTGGCAGCGGGAGAACTGCTAGACGCAGCCCCTGCTGAGGCCGTGCCAGCGTCCTCGTCGGGGACCGGCTTGCCCATCGTCAGGTCGCGGATGATCTGCTGATCCTTTTCGCTCAGCTTGTCGAGCGGGAACGTGATCAGCTTGCCGTCTTTGAGGAAGGTCACTTCGCCGTCGATTTCGCGGACAAATTCCGCCTTCATCTGGCGTCCGTCCGCGTGGGTCCAGGTGCGCTCCTTGGCCAGGACCGGGCCTGCCAGCAGCACGCCGAAAAGCACGAGCACGTAGCAGCGGAAGGACATTGTCAACACTCCTGCGGCCGGGGGCGCGGGACAGCGCCGTCAGAACCCCCTTAGTGTGCACGTTGTCTGCATTTCTGTCAAACTCGGCTAGAAGCTGGCTGCTTGCGGCTCGCTGGGCGGTCCAAAGTCACCGGCTGTTGGCGGCTGGCTCGTAGAGCAGAATGTCATCGACCCACAGCACGCCTTCGCCGGCGAGCACGAATTCAAGTTCGTCCGCCTGGGGCAATTCTTGGGCGGCGGCGGGCGATTTGCCTGTGGAAATGGCTTGCGGCAGTGTCACGGACGCCAGCTGCCAGTCGCCTGCCTTGGGCTCGGCCAGGCGGGTGGAAAGCTTGCGACCCGAACTGGCATCGCGGAGCGAAATCTCGATGGGGGCGGCCTTGTCGATACGGTACCGGAAATCGAGTTGGACTTGTCCGGTCAGCGGGCGGCTGCCCCGGAGGCCGACGCGAATCGAGGGTGGATCTTTGCCGTTGGCCGGCAGCGTGCGAGCCGCTTTCCAGAAGTAGCCCCCCTCGGCCGGGATCTCGAACGAACCCGGCCACTCCTGGCCTTGTTTGCCGGTGTCGAACCAGCCGGTGAAATGGATCCGCTTGGGAAACAGGCGTACCTCCTCCGCTGGTGCGGCGTCGTAAAGCACGATGTCATCCACCAGCAGCTCGGCCCGCGGATCGACATAGAACTGGATGTCGTCGATGCGCTCGTTCTCCGACAGCGGCCTGCCGCTGCTGTCGGGGCGGCGGGCGGCAGTCATGTCCACCGCCAGGTCGAGCCATTTTTCTTGCGGCAGTTCGCCCAGCGACAGGTAGCGGTGGTAGCCATTACTGAGGCTATAAATTTGCACGCGGAGCTGGTCGGTCCCTTTCAGCCAACAGCGAAACGAAAGTCGAGGATGCTTGCCCATCGGCGGTCCGGGGACCGGATTGAAAACCACCGCGCGATACATGGTCTTCGTGTCCCCCTGCTGGTCGTCGAAGTCCATCGTGAGCATGCCGCGGACGTGGCGGCCGCTTGCGGATTCTCCGCTTCGTGTTTTTTCGGGAATGCCTGCCAGCCACCAGCGGCGCTCGATGTCCGTTTCGTAGCTCTCGAAGGCGTGTACGCGGTTGGGTACAGCCCCGCGGTCGATTGGCTTGCTGCGGTTGGCCAGCTCGCGCGGCAACGCGGGCTCGCCGCGAATGAGTTGTTTTTCCATCCAGTCCAGAAGGGGCTCGGTCTTGAGCGACTTGACGACGCGCACCTGGGAATCGCCGCCGGCAATCGCCAACCGGCCGTCGTCGGCAAGTGTGGCGGTTGCAGCCATCGTTTCAAACGTGTCATTGGCAGCGGCGTCGGTCGAAGCCAGCGCAACGGCCGCGGCATCGGCCAGCACCGGCTCGCTCCCCTGCCACAATTCGTACAGCGTTTGAAGCTGAAGCGTCCGCGGCGTGCAGGCCGCGATGATTCTTCGCCAGCGGGCCTCGTCCAGCCGAAGTTTTGCGATGGCGTCCTGCGGCACGATGACTATCGGAATGCCGCTAGCGAGTACGGCCTTGGCGGCGGTCGCATCGAGCGCGAGTTGCTTCGGGCTAGCGGAAATGATGATCCGCTCGATGCGATCCTTGTCGTCGGCATGCTCGGCCAGAAGCTGTGCGACATTTGTCAGCGGGCCCGTGCAGATGATCGTCGTCTTGACGCCGTTAGCGTTGAGCCGCTCGTGCAGCAGCTCGACAGCGGTCTGCTTGACCGGTTTGGCCGTGCGGCCAAAGAGCACG
Organism: Pirellulaceae bacterium; assembly: GCA_035649415.1. Classification (GTDB taxonomy): domain Bacteria; phylum Planctomycetota; class Planctomycetia; order Pirellulales; family Pirellulaceae; genus DATKDU01. Next base: position 3,051 of record DASRJP010000498.1, read on the forward strand.
GCCGGATGGTAACGGTACTGGTGCTGCGCGCCGATCTCCGCCGGCGGCTGCTTGCCCCGGCCAAAGGCAACGGGAATGTCCTTCTTGCCGCTGGCTGAGAGAAAGCGGCAGACCATCCACGCGCGATCCTCGGCATTGCCGCTGACCGTCGTTACGCCTGACAGCTCGATGGTTGGATCGGCCGTCGCCAAGGCCAGCGCGAACGCATCGTCGATTTCGGTGCCGAGGGCGCAGTCGAGCAGCACACGGTTTTTCGGCGACTCGGACTCATCGGCCAGCGCTGATGCTGCCAGACCAATGAAGATGACAGCGAGCAATCCTCGGGAATGGGAACGCGCGGGCATCAGTATCCTCGCAAATGGGAAGTCGGTCGTTTCTTGCACTGAGGCACGGAGGCACAAAGCAGCACTTACTTGTTGATTGCTCTGTGCCTTTGCGCCTCCGTGCCTCCGTGTCAAAAAACTGATCAGTCGGCCATTTGGATGAATGTCGCGCCACCCTACGGCTCATTTCCCAATCGAGAACGTCCGCGCGATCTTCGTTTCATTCCCCTGGCGGTCGCGCACGGTCACAGTCAGCATTCCTTTGCCCAGTAACAGCAGCGGCTGGGGCAGCTTCCATTCCCAGATGCCGTCGCCCGCGGGCGAGAACTGCGGCGACAGATTTTCTCCAGCCGGCTTGCCCGCCAGCTCGAAGTCGGCAGTGACGCGAAACGTCTTGTCGTCCAGCCCGCTGCCGTAGTCGTACATGCCGATCAGAATTCTCGACAGCTCACGGTTAGCGCCCCCTTGCGGCCAGGTCAGCGCCAGCGTCGGGCGCTGATCGTCGCACGTCCAGCCAAAGCTGTAAGCGTCTGGATTCTGCGGATCCAGATCGAGGTCGATGGGGCATCCCAGATCGATCCAACAGGCGATCACACGACGATCCGTGTCTGACAGCGCTTGGACCTTAATTTTTCGCCCGTCCTTTGTGCGATAAGTGCCGGCGACCGCCTCTGGCGGCGGCATTTGACTGCCGGCAAAGTCTAAGTCATATCGCGACCGATGGCGCTCGACCTCTAGCGGCTTGCCGGCCAGCACCAGGTCACCCTTGCCGGGCTCGGACTCCGACGGATGATCGTCGTTGGAAAAGCCGTCGAGCCGCCGGCCAAAGATTTTCCACATGAGCAGGCTCCGCCGCGATTGCAATTTGCGGATGTATCGCGACGCGTTCGGCGAGCCCCAGCTATCCCAGCCGATCGGCTTGTGCCCGAACTGCGCCTTCTCGTCGGCCGCCAGCCGGTAAAACGTCCCCGGCAATTCTTCGTGCTCGGTCTTTACCCGCTGGCCGTCGGCATCGAGGTCGAGATTTCCCGCCGGCGTCTGGCCACCCGCGCCGGTGTGGCAGGCGACGCAGCTCCGCGACAGGATCGGCCGCACGTCGCGCCAATACTCGACGTTGACCGCCGGGGCGTCCGCAAACCGCAGCCCCGACGTATCGTCGGCATCCCACCGCTGCTTCGATTCGTCGTGTTCCTTGGTGGTGATCAGCGGCGTCTTCCGCGTCAGGTCGAAGATCTGGTAGTCAGCGCGGGCCGCGGCAGTTTCTTCAAAGCGCGTCGGCTTCTGGCTATGGGCATGGCAGCCGCCGCAGTCGTGCCGAATTTCGCCGGGCCGAAGCTGGTGCCAGGTCTGGGCCATGTTCAGCACGAGGCCATTCTTGTCGAGCGTCTGGAAACTGAATGCCGTATCGGCGGGGATTTTCGCGAGAAAACTGGTGTCGGGATTGCCGTCGGGATCGAGCGGCTGCTGGCCGTCTTTGAATTTGCGCAAGGGAATTTCGCCGAGGACGCGGAGCCGCTCGCGGGCGTGGCTGTAGAATTGCCGGCCGCTCTTTTCCCCGCGCTTGCGATCGGTCGTCGCTTCCATCGCCAGAATGCGGACCGCGTGAATCTCCGCATTGTCGTACAGTCCCGCATCGGCCCCCTGGTTGTGCCAGTTGAGCTGCATGCCATTGCCGTGGCTGGTGAACTCATCGAGCCCCTTCCAGGGATCGTCTTTGCCGCTGAAGGTGGCGGTCACCTTTCCTTCCGGCACGACGCCATTGGGATAACTTTCGCGTTTGTAGAAGCTCGACGTGCCGACGAGGCCGAAGGGCGCGCCCGCCGGCAGATCGGGCGAGCGGCTGCCGTCGTTGACGAGGCGCGGGAGCGCCGTCGGCTCGTCAACACCAGCGATGCGGCGATAGGGGACGACGGCCCGCGGCCAGCATTCGTTGCAAGCGGGATCGTTCTTGATCAGCCGAAGCTGCGCTGGCTCATCGATGACTTCGCCGTTTTTCAGGAGGTAAATGCCGCCGTCGAGTTGCGGCAGGAATTTATACTGATGATTCACGGGCCCCGGCGAATAGATGACCAAAAGTTGATTGTCCGGCGCGGCGGAGGGGTGCGTGAACTTGCCGACCTTGGGCGAGTTCTTATCCTTGATGTCAGAGACGTCTGCCGGTCCTTCGAGGCCGAGCGAGAATGGCGTCAGCGACACCGACCCGGTCGGCATGAACGGCTTGCGATACCACTTGGGCCGGCCGTTGTCGAACCGGCCGTAACGCCAGGGTCTATTCCGCGGGTCGTTCATATACGCCGGCCCGAACGGCGGATAACCGTCCGGCGGGCTGGGTGGCAATTTGACTAGCGCCCCAAAGCCGCTGTTGTTTTGGTTGTAATATTCTTCCACGACGATCGCGCCGTCGCTCAATTGCGTCTGGAAGTGAAACCCGTTGGGCGCGCCGCCGGGGTCGAACGCGCTGACTAGCGGGGCCCAATTGGTGCCATCCGGATGGATCGTCCAGATTCCCCACAGGATGTCGGAGCGCAGCCCCTGCGATTCGAGCGTGCTGTACATGATCCGCCCGTCGCGCAAGACCACCGGGTGCAGCGCGCCCGAGATGTTGAGGTGGCCGATCTTTTCCAGGTTCGTCGGGTCGGCATCTTCTGGCAGGTCGTTGTCACGGTCGTCCATCACGAAGAGCTGGAGCGCAATCGCGGGATACCCTTTGGCGGGTCGGAATCCGTCGCGGTTGCTGGTGAAGACAATCCTGCCGCCGGGAAGTGGATGCGGCCCCATGTTATAAACGCCGTAGTCGTACCAGTTGAGCTTGTACTGCGCGTCACCATCTCCTTTCGGCTGGCGGAAGTCTTCCGACCATTTTCCAGCGCCGAGGTTCGGCGAGAATTTTTGATTCGTCAGCCGCACGATCCGCCGCGTCGGCAGGTGGATCTTATGGATGTCGGCCCCTTCGGCGGGCGGCGACCACTGGTTGGCGTTTTGCAGGTTGTGAATGTGGACGTAGTAGACCCACTGGCCGTCGTACGAAACGACCGGATCGGTGATCGATCCTTTGCCGCCGGCGACGAGCAACTCTTCGCTGCCGTCAGGATGCAGCAGCATCAGGTCGGCCCCGGGTTCGATCGTCACGGGCGAAGAAAAGTCGGTGTAATAGCGCTTGTGAATTTCGTCGCCCGCCCGCCCGGCGCGGACGTAGACGATGTCGTATTCGTACTTGACCGACTCGTCCTTCGTGATCGGCGGCACGCGCACGTCGAGCGGTTTTTCGAACAAGGGCTCTTCCTGGGCGTCGAGCGACGTACAGTACGTGAGCGAAGCGAACATGGCCGCCGCGACGGCGCCGATGTGAACCTTCCAGCCCATAAACCCCTCCATACAAGCGCCAAGGATGATGCCTCGATAATTTGCTGGTCGCTTGCGCAGCTAATGTAACACAGCGCGCCGGACGAGAGAAACAAAATCGCGGCGTCCGCCGCTGGAGAGACCGATTTGGACCGTGACGCCCTGCGGGGTGTGGCCGAAACTCCAAGCTAGACGCTGCGCGAGAGTGGCGGAATGATCTCATCCACGAATTGCTACAAGCAGACGGAACCAAGACTGAGTTGCAAGATTTGTTTGTCAGGGCGATCCGCCAGAAACAGGTCGGTCCTTGGCCGGCGCCCCGGAGTGACTGGAACTGTCATTGACTGTGAAGGTGAGCTTCTCCGCGACCTTCGCAATCGGTTTCTCATCCACGATCTGTCCACGGATAACCAAGGCCACGCTGTGCGGCTGGCTCGCCTCGGGAATGTTGACGTGGAACTTATTCATTACGTTCGCGCTGAGTCGATGGTTAGCCAGACGGAAACGCAGCGGCCCGTCGCGGGTCTCCACCAGAAGGTGGCAGTCTTCCTCGTCCGATCGACTGTGATCATCCTTGTAGGTGAAGCCGTACGCTCCATGCAGCGCCGGATAAATGTAGCTCTTCAATTCACCTTTAGGATCGTAGTAGCCGACTAACGTCGTCACGGGGACGCCGAAGGCCTGCGGCTTGCGTTCCACCCTCTGGTTCGCCGCCGAACCCTCCTTCCAGCGCTTCCCGTCCGATGTGTAGCTCTTTTTGAAGCCGCGGGAGACTTTGACCGGCCGGCCATTGATGAAAAGGTAACTATCGTAAGCGGCTGCGTGATCGATGGTCACAATGCGACCGCGGTTGGCGGATGAGGCGGCCGGAATCTGAATATTTTTAGTCCAGTTGCCATCTTGCATCGCCACTTTGACGAGATCGTATTTGGCGAGCAGTGAAGCAATCTTCGCCTCGCTCAGATCGCTGACTGGAGCGGTGATCTGTTCGGCGACGTCAATCTTGTGGCTGTATGGCTCCATCTTGCCTGTGCCGGCGTTCCACTTGCTGAAGCCGGTCAGCGAGTTGGCATCGAACACCGCCTTGCTTTCAAGGAAACGCTGGATGATGGCGGCTGAATTGGGTGTGTAGAGAGTAAACCGGTTGAAGCTCGAAAGGGGTGCGCCGCCAGCCATCGCGTCCAAGCCAAATGTGCGGCCATCGAACGGACTTTGGCACTGCCCCTCCAGGCACGTATCCTTACCGCTGCGGATCGGTGAAAAATTCGGGAGGAAGCGGTTCTTATCGGCGTCCCAACCCCAGGTCGAATTGATCTGGTCGGCGCTGCGGTGTACCGAGCCCCGGAAGCCGTCTACATAATGGCCGAGTCCGTAGTTGTGGCCGACTTCGTGACTGAACTCGTTGCCAAGTGAAGTGTCGAGGGTCACGATGCCGCCGCCGCCCGAGCCTCCATGCACCACGAGGCCGTTCGCGTACTTGCCGTGGCTGTTGTGCGCCGTCAGCTGAGCTACCAAATAGGGATGGCTCTCTTCCCCTCCGCCTGCGGAACTATTAATTCCGTAGTTGGCGTTGTCGATGCCAAGGGAAATCAGCTCCTTGCCGATGTTCTGGCGCATCGTGCCGTTATGCCAGTCTCCCTTGCTCGGATCGAAATCGGTGAGAAAGGTCCCATCCGGCAGCATCACCTCGCGCAGGAAAAGCGGCGCGTACTGGCTCACGATCATCCGGCTGGTCGGCACGGTCTGGAAGTATTCTCGATGGGCTTCAGGATCCTTGGCAAATTCAAACTGATCGCGCGGCGGGGCCAACATACCTACGTCGATCGTGTGAATGAGGAGCTCGCTGGGCGCCCCTACCTTGAGATTGGTGAGCTCACCGCTGAAGCTGCCCTGTTGAATCTCTAGCCTCAGGCCGGGCGCGATCCACTCGGCGGGCAGCACACCGCTCCAGGTTTCGGCGGCATAGGTGAGGCCTTGATTCTCAAGTTCGCCTTCAAGAATCCACTGACCTCGCACGGACTTGAACTGCAGGCTCTGGTCGCGGGAGATGACGACTGTACGGCCGCTGTAATGGATGGTCGACGAGTAGCCGGCATTCGAGCGAATGCGGAGCATTTTTCCATCGAGATCCGCCCCGTTGGGGACATAGATGTCGCCGACCCACTGGCCGTCGGCGGTCTGAATCTCCACCAGTGCATGCTGCCGCAGTCGATCGGAGAGGAAAGTTTCCTTTGGGTCGCTCAACTTCTTCAGTTCCGGCATGCTGTTGATGATGTTGGCAGCGCCCTCTTGCTTCGTGAACTCAATTTTCTCATCCGGTATGCCGTCCAAGTAATAGGCGGTTTTGGGAAGCTTCTCTGGGGGGTTGAGGCTGACCGAGCCGAGAGTTTTACCGGCTTTGTCCCGAGCGGTGACATGCATGGGCGAAGCGTCATCGGCCTTGAGCGGCCGCACCATCAACAGACTCTTGCGATGACCGATCAAATGTGGCTGGTTGTCCCCCTTTTGAAGGTGAAGCGGCAAGATCTGGCTCTGGGCAAATTGCACGCGAGCGGCCAAAGATCCCTTCAAATCGTTCGTCGGAGTGGTCGTGTTGAACACCAGTGGCTTGTCTGCCGGATAAGCAGCAAATAAAGGAGCCCAAATT
>DASRJP010000499.1:0-56552 GCA_035649415.1 Pirellulaceae bacterium
CCTTCACCAGCCGCACCCAAACTGGCGTGCCGCGATTGGCGGCCCAGTCGCGAAGGGCGACCAGGTCGGCAGCCGAATCGCGGAGGTAGCACTGGATGACGATTCCCACGTCGGTCCAGTCGCGGAACTCGGGCTCGCTCAGGACCGATTGAAAGATGAAGAGCGTCAGGGTCTTCTTGTCGTACGACTCCATATCGACGTTGATGAACGCACCCAGACGCCGCGCGGCACGCAGCAGTTCGCGGAGCCGGCCGCCGACGCGATCGAGCGTGCCGGCTGGATCGATGGCGTCGAACTGGCTGTCGAGTGCCGAGAGCTTGATCGACAGGTTGACGCGCGGGATGGGGCCGCGGTCGTCGGCATCCAGGAGCGGGTCGTCGGGCCAGGAGGTCACTTCGGGCGTGACAGCCTCGAGCAGATCGAGGTAGGCACGAAAGTGCGCGTCAGCTTCCTTTTCGCTGATCACAGCTTCGCCAAGAATGTCGAGCGTGAAACCGCGTCGGAGGTCGCGCTGGCGGCGGGCGGCGGCGAGCACCTGGCCGGTATTTTCGCCGGCGATGAAGCGGCGGGCAAAGTCGGCAGCACTGAGGCGGGCGGCGCGGGCGACGGCGGCCCGCGTGAACGGCACGCGGCGAGCGACGCCGAGCGCCACCCGCACGGGCGCGGGGAGCCGATCGCGGACTGTGTCGAGGTACTCGTGCAGGTGCTCGGTAACGGAGTCAGCCGAACCGAGCATCGGCAGGACATCGACGAAGCGAAAGAGCTGCACCTTGAGCGATTCGTCTTGCATCGACCAGGCCATGATCCGGTCGTCCCACCAGCGGCGCTCCCAGATTTGCGGCTTGCTCTCCCGCAGGTTGGCGAACAGGTGCCGCCCGATGGCCTGCGTGCGGCGCTCGATGGCCTCGCCGTCGGAAGGTGACAGGTCGTCCATAACCGGGCGGTTCATAGAATCTCAGCGGGCGCTCCTGAAGGGGTCGGTGTTCAATTATTGCGGCCACCGTCGCGGCAGGCGAGATCGGTTCGTCTGGCGGAAATCGTGCCGCTGCTCTCCGCGACCTGGTCTGGGGATGTTAGGCTACGATGGCTTGGCGATGAGGAGAGGTCATGATCCGGACGGTGGTTGCCCTACACTCCTGGCGGTCGGTCGCGCTACTGGGGATGGCTGTTTTGCTCTGGCCGGCGACGTCCGGCTGCTCTTGGGGCACAGGTTCCCCTCCGGGCGGCCCCAAACCAAAGACGCAGGCAGCAAAGGTCGATATCGAAAAGCTCCGTCCCGCAGTGGCGGCATTTTGCGGTGACTGCCATGCCGTACCTCCGGCGTCATCGTTCGTCAGGTCTGACTGGTTCAAGGAAGTGCAGCAAGGCTATGAATTCTATTGGAACTCCGGCCGGACCGATCTTGTCGAGCCGGCGATGAAAGACGTGGTCGCCTACTTCCAATCGCAGGCGCCTGAGGAACTGGAGGACCGACCGGCTGCGTATAGCGATCATCCCTTGCCGGTGCGATTTCGCCGCCAGGACCTGGCCTTGCCGGAGGAAAAAAAGTCGTCTGCAGGCGTGTCTTCGATCGTGTGGCAATCAGCCGCCGGCCTGGGGCCGGGCCGGCTGCTGTTTACCGACATGCTCTACGGGGACGTATGCGCGGTCAATTTGAATGATGAGCTGCGCGCGCAGCGGCTGGCGCGCATTTCGAATCCGGCCAACGTCGAGATCGCGGACCTGGACGCCGACGGGCGAACCGATTACCTGGTGGCTGAGCTGGGAAGCTTCCCGCCACAGGACCACAATCGAGGGCAGCTTTTGTGGCTGCGTCCCGATGGAATCCGCGGCTTCGAAAGTCACATTTTGCTGCGTGATCTGGGACGAGTGGCAAAGGCAGTTGCCGGCGATTTCGACGGCGACAAGGACACCGACGTGCTGGTGGCCGAGTTTGGCTGGCGGCGGACCGGCAAGATCCATCTCCTGCGGCGCAGTGGCGACGAAACCGGTTTGCCGAAGTTCGAGGACGAGATCGTGGACAAACGGCACGGCGCCAGTCACCTCGTGCCGCTCGATTGGGACGCAGACGGCGACCTGGATTTCGTCGCACTGATTTCCCAGGAACACGAAAAGGTGGAGTTGTTCCTCAACGATGGGAGCGGCAAGTTCGAGATCGAAACGATCTTTGCCGCCGGCGATCCGGCCTTTGGCTCCAGCGGCATCGAGCTGAACGATCTGGATGGCGACGGCGATCTGGACGTGCTGTATACCAACGGCGATTCGCTGGACAGTATGACGCCCAAGCCTTACCACGCGGTCCGCTGGCTGGAGAATCGCGGCAGCTTTCCGTTTCAGGACCGTCTGCTGGCGCCGATGCCAGGAGTCTACAAGGCTGTGGCGGCCGATTTTGATGGCGATGGCGATCTCGACGTGGCGGCGGTTGCGTTTCCGACGCAATGGGCCGCGCCCCATAGCGACGAAACGCCGCAGGCTGCGTCCAAGTTCGACTTCCTCATTCTCCTGGAGCAGACCCAGGCGGGACGCTTTGTGCGCCACCGCCTGGAGGCGCCGGCAGAAGGCTTGGCACTGGCCGCGGCCGATTTTGACGCTGATGGAGATGTTGATTTGGCGTCCGGCAGCTTCACGCGGGCTGCCAAACAAGTCTGGCTCACGATCTGGTGGAACGATGGACCGGCGAGCGAGTCGGCCGCCCGCAATCCAGCGACTAAAGAACGTCTGAATGAACCCGCGCCGAATTGAGCCGCTTCCAGAAGTGCTCATGGAGCGACAGCAGGTGAGCGCCGACTTTCGACTGATGCTCGTCGCAGCTTGTCTGGCTGCTGCGCTGGCGGCAGCAGGCTGCTGGAAAAAGTCGGCAACGCCAGCCGGGGGCACGCCGGTCGGTTCGAGCGTGCCGCCCGCTGATGCGCACACGTCGGGCACGACGCCGCCTCGCTCCGGGCTGCCGTCCGACCTGGAAGCAATTCGTCCGCAGGTCGCCGCTTTTTGCGGCGACTGCCATGCAGTGCCGCCGGCTTCGTCGTTTGCGAAGGTGGACTGGCCCAAGGAGGTGGCTCGGGCCTACGAGATTTATCGGGCCACGGGACGGCAGGATCTCGTCGAGCCCGACGAAGCACGAGTGACCGCCTATTTCGAGGCCCTGGCCCCCGAAAGTCTCGAATTCCCCCGCCCGCAGCCTGCCGCACACGAGTCCCCATTTCGATTCCGCCAGCAGATAGGTTTGTCACCGCGCGGGGCGAAGGAAGCGGGGGTCTCGTCGCTGCTGTGGCACGTCCCCGCAGGTTCGTCGGTTGGCCACTTGCTGCTGTGCGACATGCGGCAAGGACTCGTCGGACGGGTCAAACTCGATTTCGAACCGGAGTTTGAGCAGCTTGCCAGCCTCAAGCATCCGGCAATCCTCGAGCCGGCCGATCTCGACTCGGATGGCCGCGTTGACTATCTCGTCGGCGAGCTGGGGAGTTTTCTGCCGCAGGATCACAGCCGAGGTGAGGTCGTCTGGCTCCGCCAGGACGCAGAAGGTAAGTGGACCAGTCGCGTATTGGCCCGCGAGCTGGGGCGCGTGGCCCACGCCGTCGATGGCGATTTCGACGGCGATGGCGACCGCGACGTGCTGGTCGCGGAGTTCGGCTGGTTCAAAACGGGCAAGATCTTGCTACTCAAGCGGACCGGCGGCGAAAACGACGACCCGCAGTTCGAGACCGCTGTCGTCGATCCGCGGCATGGAGCCAGCCACCTGCGGAAAATCGACTGGGACGCGGACGGCGACTTGGACTTCGTCGCCCTCATCAGCCAGGAGCACGAAAAAGTCGAGCTGTTTCTTCAGCAGCCGGAGGGCCGCTTCCGCATTCAGACCGTCTTTGCCGCGGCCGACCCGAATTTCGGCTCCAGCGGCATCGAGCTGGTGGACCTTGACGGCGACGGCGACATAGACGTGCTGTACACCAACGGCGACGCGGCGGACAGCTTCCAGGTCAAGCCGTTCCACGCCGTCCGCTGGCTGGAGAACTGCGGGGAATTTCCGTTTACCGAGCACTTGCTGACCACGATGCCGGGGGTCTACAAGGCGGTGGCGGCCGACTTTGACGACGATGGGGACCTCGATGTGGCTGCAATCGCGTTTCCGCCGGAGACCGTCCAAATGCGAGCGGGACAGCGGCCGCCTTCCTACGACTTGCTCGTGTTTCTGGAACAGACAGCGGTGGGGAAATTCGAGCGGCATCCTGTCAAAATCCCGATTGGCGGTCTGGCGCTGGCGGCGGGGGATTTTGACGGCGACGGGGATGCCGACCTGGCCAGCGGCAATTTCGGTGTCAGCCCCGCCGGACAATGGTTGACGATCTGGTGGAATAAGGCGCGGTGAGGAAGCAGGTGACGGCAGTAGTTCCAGTTGTGGATCGCGACTATCTGTCCCACTTGCGGTTTCCGCGGCCTGGTTGATCCGTTAAGATGAATGGCGGGTCAGGGGATGCACCAACCAAGGGCTGGCAAGTCACGGGTCGGCGCTCTGCAGGCGAAGATCGTGTCCGGCTGGCTAATTCAGGCCTCATCGGAACGGAAGGACCAAATCATGTTGTGGACACGTCGTTTCAAGCGTCTGGCGTGGATGAGTGCCGGCTTGGCCATTGGTCTGGCGGTCGGCATCGCTCTGGCGGTGGGGGTAGCCATCGGAATGCGGAAGGCAGGCGATGGCGACGTCATGGCCGGCCTGCCGCTGGAGGAGCTCAAGCTCAAGGCTTACGCCGCACATGGCAGCGACACATTCGCCATTGCGACGGGCCCGGTGGACGGCAACGTGGACGGGGTCTTCTGTCTCGATTTTCTCACCGGCGACCTCACCGGTTTCGTGATGAGTCCGCGCCAAGGCAGGTTCTTTGCGGCTTTCAAGACCAATGTTGTCAAGGAGCTGCCGGTCGAACAGGGCAAGTCGCCGAAGTATGCCATGGCGCTGGGGCGGATCAGCGTGCTCAGTTCGTATTCCAACGTCAAGCCGGGCGCCAGCGTAATCTACGTCGCCGACTGCAACTCCGGGATCGTGGCCGCCTACGCGTTTCCCTGGAACCCGCAAGTTACGGCGAACCCTCCCAGCTCGCTCTTGGCCGCGCAGATGATTACCCTCGATGTCGCCAGAGCCCGCGATCTGAAGCTGCGCGAGTAGCGCGTGCCAGAAACCTTCGTCATCCTCGGGCCGCTGGCTGTTCCGGCGGCCCTTTGGTTTCGCCTCGCACGATGCCAGTGATGAATCTCCTCGTCAACGACAAACCGCATCACTTCCCGGAGCGTACCACCGTCCTTCGGCTGCTGGAAGAATTAAAGCTTCCGAGCCGCGGGATTGCCGTCGAGGTGAATCAACACATCGTCCCACGACAAGAGCACGCCAAGCGCGAGCTGGCCGACGGCGACCGGCTGGAGATTGTGTCGCTGGTGGGGGGAGGTTGATAATAAGTAGCAGGCACACTCCGTGTGCCGTCTTTGAATCGACCGATGACCACAACCGCCGCCCGCTCGACTCCCGAAATCAGCCAGGACCCTCATCGCCTCGGCAGCCACGTCCTGGCCAGCCGACTCATCGTCGGCACCGGCAAGTACGACACGTTCGAAACGATGCGGCAGGCGCTGGAACTCTCTGGCACGGACTGCGTCACGGTCGCCGTCCGCCGCGAGCGGCTGTACGACGGCGACGGCAAGAACATCCTCGATGCGATCGATCTCGATCGGTATATCCTGCTTCCGAACACGGCCGGCTGCTACAACGCGGCCGACGCCGTGCGCGTGGCGCGGATGGGGCGCGAAATCCTGCTGAGCCTGGAAAACCCCGGCGCGGACTGGGTCAAACTCGAAGTGCTGGGGGATTCCAAAACGCTTTTGCCCGATCCTGTCGAGCTGCTCAAGGCGACCGAGCAGCTCGTGGGCGAGGGTTTTGCGGTGCTGTGCTACACCAGCGACGATCCCGTGATCGCGCGGCGGCTCAAGAAAGCGGGAGCGACTGCCGTCATGCCCGCCGGAAGCCCCATCGGCAGCGGCCAGGGAGTGCTCAATCCGAACAACATCCGGATCATCCTCGAGTATCTCAAGGACGGCGATCCGGATTACCCGGTGATCGTGGATGCGGGCGTCGGCACGGCCAGCGACGTGACGATCGCCATGGAACTCGGCGTGGACGGCGTGCTGCTCAACACAGGCATTGCCCACGCCCGCGATCCGCTGGCAATGGCCCGCGCGATGAAAGCCGCTTGCCAGGCCGGCCGCCTGGCCTATCTCGCGGGCCGCATTCCCAAGCGGCTGTACGCGACGGCCAGCAGCCCCGAGGATGGGGTGATTGCGACGCGGCCGTATCCGAAGTAGCGCTTACGCTTCCTCGTCCGCTAGCCATTCCTCGAAGATGTGATCGACAACTTCGTGGGACTCGTCGTCGTCCGCTGAAGCGCAGCCGTCGGCAAGCGAGGAACTCCCGCGTGGAACGACGGCGACCATCGGCTCCCCGAGAACCGTCTCGGTATTCTGTGGGAGATGAGCCAATGTGTCCGCGCGATCCGTAGCGGGAGCCGATAGTCCTCCTTCGGACCCGTCCGGCGATGTCCATGCCGCTTGGTCTACTGGGCTCCCCAGCGGCCCCAGCGGAAGCGAGGCCACCGCGATCCCCAGGGCGGTTCCCGGCCCGGGGCCGCCAACTGTGTCGCTCGCGCCCCCCAAACTGCTGCCGAAAGATGACGTCGCGGCTCCCAGAATCCAGTTGCGATAGGGGACGATGTTAACGCCGCCTCCCAGCGAACCGAACTTGGGAGCGTTGAAACCTTGAGTAAAGGTGTTGACGCCGACCAACTCGTAGGAGCTGGCAAGCTCCGGATGGCTCGGATCAGCAAGAGCAAAACTCGGTCCTCCTGAGTCGCCGCCGCCCAGGGTGGTTTCCTTATCGTTGCCCAGCGTCGGTCCGCCGAAGGAACCATTCCCCGAGGGGCCGTCGAAGTCGAAGCGGAACACTTCGTTGGCCGACGACTTGCCCGCGTCGTCCTGGGCATAAAACGCATCGACGATATTCTCGCCCTTGCGCTTGATCGTCCAGCTCGCATCGGTCGTATAGCCGCTCACGCCGTCACCCGATCGGCCGTATCCGACGAGATACAGATGCGTTGCCCCCGCCACCATTGGCGTCGAGGACAAGACGTACTTCGGCACGTCCGTCGGCAGCGAGGCACCCAGAGTAATGACCGCCAGATCGTCGTTGACGGACGGCCGATTGAACCCGGTGAAGTCAGGATGCGGTGTCCAACTGGCGGCTCGAACGGTCAAGTCCGTGCTGTTGTCGGCGTCCAGGTTCAAATGGAAATCGATGTTCTTGATGCCGTCCTTCCGATCGCTGCGGCCATCGTTGTTTAGATCGATACAGTGGGCGGCAGTTAGAACGTGTGTGTCGTCGATCGCCGTGGCAGTGCAAATGTAAGTGCCGCGTCTGGTGCTGATCTGGAGGCTGCCAACTCCCGCATACGGCGAAGTCGCCAGGTTAGCATCGACGCGATTGGCGGGAGAGTCCGCCGGACTTCCACTGGGGGCGCCGGCGACAATCACGGCATGAAAGTCACCATCGCTATCGGCGCTCGGCGAGGAGGGGCCCCAGTCAACGATGGTCGAAAGGACACATCTAAATTCAAGTTGCTCACACCAAAGCAGTGTTTTGACAGCTTTCCGCCGTTTGGTTTTCATGAAAGATGGCCGTTGGTTGCGGTGATGCCAGACTTCGACCGTTTCGATGTTACTTGAACCTGGCAGCCGCTTCCAATAGATCTCCCTTCGGTTCCACGATTCAATGCGGGTTCCCGCCAGGCGCCTTGGCAAGTCCCGTTTGCCCGTGGCTACTCATACCGCAGCGCCTCGATCGGGTCGAGCTGGCTGGCGCGCCAGGCGGGGTAGAAGCCAAAGCCGATCCCCACCGCGGCAGCGAAGAAGAAGGCGACGAATGCCGCGGGAAACGAGATCACCACCGGCCACTTCGTGCCGCTAGTGAGCGCGTTGATCAGGTGCGTCATGCCGATCGATCCGGCCATTCCCAGCAGAAAGCCGATCACGCCGCCGACGCACGACAGCAGCACCGCCTCGACAAGGAATTGGCGGAGGATGTCCCGCGACGTGGCCCCCACGGCCATCCGAATGCCGATCTCGCGGGTCCGCTCAGTGACCGAGACCAGCATGATGTTCATGATGCCCACGCCCCCCACGAGCAAGGAAATGGCGGCAATCGAGCTGAGCATGAGGGTCAGCGTGCCGGTAATGATGCCCAGGATGTTGGCGATCTCCGTCGTATTTTGCACGAGGAAGTCGCGCGGCTCGCCGGGAACGATCCGGTGCCGCTCCAGAAGCAGCATGTCCACCTCCTGCTGAGCGTCGAGCATGACGTCGCCGGAGCGGGCCGAGACCATGATGGCATTGACGTTGTCGAATTCCGAACCTTGGAGCCGTTTGCGGACGGTCGTGTAGGGCAACAGGACGATGTTGTCCTGGTCGTCGCCGAACAGGGCGGCGCCCTTTTCCTCCAGCACGCCGATCACTTTGACCGGCATGTGTTTGATGCGGACCGTCTTACCGATCGGGTCGGTCGTTTGAAACAACTTGCCCACCAGCGTCTGACCGATGACGCAAACCTTGGCGGCACTGGAGATGTCCCGCTCGCTGAAGAAGCCGCCGCGCGCCAGCCCCCAGTTGCGGACGATCAAAAAATCCGTGCCCACCCCCATCATCTCCCGCGGGCTGACGTTGGCATTGCCGAAGATCACCTGCCCCTGAACGCCGACCATGGGTGAGCTGGCCCGCACGGAGGGGCACTCCTTGGCGATCGCCTCGGAATCCTTGGCAGTCAGCGTGGGAATGTTCGACTGCATCACCGGGCCGCGGCGGACGTTGCCGGGAAAGACGAAGATCACGTTCGTCCCCAGCATGGTGAATTGACCCTGCACCAGACCACTGGCGCTTTGCCCCAGCGACACCATGGCTGTCACGGCGGCAATGCCGATGACCACCCCCAGCACGGTCAGACCAGCACGGAGCTTGTTCTTGGCCAGGGCGCGGAAGGCGACGCGGAAGGTGAGCAAATAACCCATGGGCCAGTCAAACAAGTGGTTTATTGTCCGCCAAACATTCCTTTGGGCGGTTCGACGCCGATGATCAACTTGTCCCCTTCCTTGAGATCGCCTTTGACCAGCTCCGTGAACTGTCCGTCAGCCAGGCCGGTGACGACTTCGACCGCCTTGATGGTCAGGCCGTCCTGAATCCAGACGTGCCGAACATTGCGCTTCCGCCGCAGGTCGGATCGTTCGATCGCCGACAGCGCGTTTTCCGAGACCTCGTTCTGCCCTTCGAGCTTTTCGTCGACTTTCCCCTCCAGGAGCTTTTGGTCTTCCTTGCGGACGTGCTGTTTTTCCCGCTCGGGAAAAAACCGCAGGGCGGCGTTGGGAATCTTGAGCACGCTTTCGCGGCGGTCAACCTCGAAGGAGATGCTGGCCGTCATTCCCGGCATGAGCTTCAGATCGGGGTTTTCCGCTCGGACCACGACCGGGTAGGAGACGATGTTCTGCGTGGTCGTGGAGTTCATGCGGATCTCCTCGATATTTCCGCGGAACAGCTCGTCGGGATAGGCATCGACCGTGAAGCTGACCAGGCTGGCGGTTTGGTCCTCTGCCTTCAGCTTTTGCTCCTTGATCTGGGCTTCCTTGATCAGGCCGATGTCCGTTTCATCCACCGAGGCGTGTACGTTCATCGCCTGCCGCATGTTGACGCCGATGATAAACAGCTCGGGGGTCTGGAATTGGGCGGCCAGCGTTTGGCCCGGCTCGATCTTGCGGTCGATGATGATCCCATCCTCGGAGGCCTTGATCGTGCAGTAGTCGAGGTTGGCCTTGGAGTTGGCCCGCTGCGATTCGGCCTGGTTGACGGCCCGGTCGGCGACGTCCACGGCCGCCTTGTTCTGCTTGACGGAGTAGAAGAGCTTGTCCATCTCGGACTGGGCCACGAACTTGATGTCCTGCTTCTTAAGTGCCACGGCCCGCGCCAGATCGCGCTCCGACTGGTCACGGACCGCCTTGGCCCGCTCGACGTCCGCCACGCGCGAGGAGTGACTGGCGTCGTCCCGCTCGTAATTGGCCTTGTAGATCCGCTCGTCGATCTTGGCCAGCTCGTCCCCCTGTTTGACCTCCTGATTGAATTCGGCGATGTGCAGCGGAGCGCCATACTTGTCGAACATCGGCTTGCCATTGCGATCCACCAGCTCATGCTCGGCATCGATGGGGCCCGACACGAACGAGCCGACGGAGACTTGCCGCTGCGGCTTGATCGTGCCGGTGGAGTTGACGACGGCCACGATCTGTCCCTGCGCGACTTCCTTCGTCCGCCACTTGGGAATGCTGCGCAGCCGCAAGAAGTACGTCACCGGCTGCCACGCCGCGGCACTTGCGCCAATGAGCACCAGAAGGACGATCAGAACGATCCAGCGGATTCGCATAGGAATGATCAGGGCTAAGTAAGCAGCTCTCGCCTACAATACACAGGCTCGCAATCCCGGGTTTCACCTTAATCTTATCGGCCGCGCGGAGAAAAGGCGTGTCTCTGATTGAACTCAAGGAGGTCTGCAAGATTTACGACCTGGGCGAGGTCAAGGTCGAAGCCCTGATGGATGCTAGCCTTACGCTCGAGCAAGGGGAGTATGTGGCCCTTCTCGGCCCTTCCGGGTCGGGAAAATCGACCCTCATGAATACCCTCGGCTGCCTCGACCGCCCCACCAGCGGCAGCTATCTGCTGGCGGGCGAGGAGGTCGCGACCATGTCCCGCGACGAGCGGGCCCGCATCCGCAATCAGCGGATCGGCTTCGTCTTTCAGAACTTCAACCTGCTGGCACGAACAACTGCCCTGGATAATGTCGAATTGCCCCTCCTTTATGCCCGCGGAATTTCTGCCGCCGAGCGTCACCGACGGGCGCGGGAGGCGCTGGACCTCGTGGCGTTGGCGGACCGGCTTGATCATCACCCCAGCCAGCTTTCCGGCGGCCAGCAGCAGCGGGTAGCCATCGCCCGCTCGCTGGTGAACCGCCCGTCGATCCTGATGGCCGACGAACCGACCGGCAACCTCGACTCCAAGACCAGCCGCGAAATCATTGGCCTGTTCAGGCGGCTCAATGAGGAGAACGGCCTGACTGTGATCCTTGTCACCCACGACCAGCACGTGGCCCGAAACGCCAAACGGAAAATTGTCCTCCGCGACGGCCGGGTTGTGGCGGACACGTTAAATCTTGACCAGGCGTTACAAGCTCTCCAGGCGGAACCGGAAGACGAACCGGCACGTTAAGAAAAACCGGCTCATCCGGAATGGTTGGAATAACCCGAACGGCACTTCCGACCAAACTGGTATGTCTTGCCGCGCAACAGGTCGCTGGCACGCTTCCCGTGCCGCTATTGCCCTCCTTGCGCTTACCCTTGCGCTCCAACCGTCAAAGTTTGCCCAGGCGCAAAGGGTTCTCCCGACGCTTTTTCCGGAACAGCGGACGATCCGCGTACGGGACCCGGCGCAATTGCCGCGGTATTCGCTTCCCGAAATGCCGTCGCCGCAGACGGTGTCCCGCCGCGACCAGCCGCTGGAGCCGGTCTACCTGTCGCTGGACGAAGCGATCCGCACGGCGCTGCGCAACGGCGAGGTCGTCCGCGTGCTGGTTGGGACGACGGCGGTGTCCAGCGGCCGCACGATCTATGACGCGGCCATCACCAACACGCAGATTGACGAGCAGAACGCCCGCTTCGATCCGCGGGTCACCGTCAACCAGAGCTGGAACCGCAACGAAACGCCGAGCTTCAACCCGCTGACGCCGCCGCGGACCGACAACTACACGCTCGACGCATCCATTACCAAGGAAAACGCGCTGGGCGGCACGTGGCGCGTCGGCGCCAACACCAATCCGACGCGTGTGCCCAGCGGCGCGAGCACCGCCACGCCATCCGCCGATTTGAGCTACACACAGCCGCTGCTCAGAGGAGGCGGCATCGGGCCCAACCTGGCGCCCATCGTCATCTCCCGCATCGATACAGAGCGGTCCTTCTTTCAATTCAAGGACGCGATGCAGGAGCAGCTCCGCGGCGTTGTCGAGGGGTATTGGTCGCTGGTCGCGGCCCGGGTGGACGTGTGGGCCCGGCAGCGGCAGGTCGAACAGGCCCGCGACGCGTATCGCCTGGTGCGCGCCCGATTCGAAACGGAAATCGCTTCCCGCGGAGACCTGGCCCTGTCGGCCACGTCGCTGGCCAACTTCCAGGCCAATCTGGTCAGCTCGGAGGCGAACCTCATCCAGCGCGAAGCGGCACTGCGCAATCTCCTGGGATTGCCACCCAGCGACGGCACGGTTCTCGTCCCGTCGTCGCCGCCGAACATGGACCGCTTCGTCCCCGAGTGGCAGACGCTGTGCGACATCGCCGCCGAGCGCCGGCCCGATTTGATCGAGCTGAAGCTCGTCCTCGAAGCCGACCAGCAGCTTCTGATTCAGTCTCGCAACAATGCCTTGCCGCAGGTCGATGCGGTCGGCCTGTATCGCTGGAACGGTTTGGAAGGCGAGCTTCCCGGCGGCATCGACCTGGTGGGACCGCCCGGCCAGTTTCAGGACTGGACGCTAGGGGTCAATTTCTCAGTGCCGCTGGGCCTGCGCCAATCGCGGGCCGGCCTGCGGCGGACGGAGCTGCTGATCGCGCGCGATCGAGCCAATCTCCAGCAGGGGCTGCACGCCGCGGTGCATTCGCTGGCCAGCAGCGTCCGCACGCTCGACCAGGCCTACGAGCTATACCAGGCGTTTCAGGACGCCCGCCGAGCGGCCCGCATCAATCTCGACCAGCAACTGGCAGACTATCGCGCCGGCCGCGTCATCTTTCTGAATGTGCTGCAAGCGATCACGAGCTGGGGGGATGCGGTCAGTGCCGAGGCCGGCTCGCTGACGTCGTATAACTCGCAGCTTGCCGACCTCGAGCAACAGGCCGGCACGATTCTGGAGACGCACGGGGTCGTCTTCGTCGAGGAGCGGTACGGATCGATCCGCCCGCTGGGACGGCTCTTCCCGGACGCCTGCTATCCATCCAGCCTGCGGCCTGGCGACAACGAGCCCCGCTATCCGCTGGCCGACGAGCCGGCGGAACAGTCGTTCGATCTGGGCCGGGCGCCTGGTTTCGACGAAGTGACGCCGCCACTGCTGCCTGAGCTGCCGTACGAGGATGTGCTGCCGCGGCGGATGCCGCGCGACTCGTCCCTGCCGCCGCCGGTCACGCCCGACCGACCGGCGCCGCCGCCGCGTGAGCCGATGAGCCAGTTTCCCGCGGGCCGAAGCCGTGTTGTTCCAGCGACAGCAACCCAGGCTGTAAGTCCGTCGTTTCAGCGCCTACGGATTCCGCAGCCCGGGGAAGTGATCCGCTTGCCGGCGGTTTCGGTGCAATCCCGCTGATTCCGCCAACGTCTCCGCTCATTCGCGCCTGGCAGTAGCGCACTTATAATCTACAAGTGGTTTGCGGTTAGGCGTGTGGCGGCGGTCGCCTGTCTTTCCACTTGCGAGAAATCCCATGCCAGTGCAGATGCAGCTTGCGCGCATCATCATGAGCGACATCAACGAGCAGCAGGTGATCTTCCTGCGCGAGACGGAAGGGGAACGGCAGTTCCCGATCGTCATTGGCGAGTGCGAGGCCAAGGCGATCGACATGGGAGTCAAGCGGATCGAGTCGCCGCGGCCACGGACGCACGAGCTATTGGTAAGCGTCGTCGAGTCGCTCGGGGGTGAGCTGGACAGCGTCGAGATCAGCGAGCTGCGAGACCATATCTATTTCGCCAAGCTGCGTATCCGGCGGGAGGGGGAGCTGATCGAGGTCGATTCGCGGCCGAGCGACGCCATTGCGGTCGCCGTGGCCTGCGACCCGCCGCTGCCGATTTATGTGGCGGAAGACGTGCTGGAAGAGACGACGAATCCGTAGCAGCCGCCCGCCCGTTTGAAATCCGATCCCCGGCGCGATACTGTATAGTCCGCGGAAAAAGGATGTTCACAGGGTTTTTTACGCACCTAACATACGCTTCCAGGGAGATCGTTCCATGAGTCGCAGGAGTTCTCGCCGCCGGTTTCTTAAGACCACGGCGGCCATCGGCATCGGGTATTGGGTCGCCGGCGGCATTGCCCCCCGCCAGAGCCGCGCCGCCAATGAGGAAATCCGCTTCGCCTGCGTGGGGGTCAATGGCAAAGGGGCCAGCGATTCAGCCGATGCCGGCCGAAGCGGCAAGGTGGTCGCCATCTGCGACATCGACGAATCGAGCCTGGACAAGGCGAGCGACCGCTTCGAAGACGCCAAGAAGTATTTCGACTTCCGCAAGATGCTCGACGAGATGCACAAGAGCATCGACGCCGTGACCGTCAGCACGCCGGACCACATGCACGCCCCCGTTGCCGCCATGGCGATGAGCCTGGGCAAGCACGCCTTCGTGCAGAAGCCGATGACCAAGAGCATCTATGAGGCGCGGCTGCTGGCGCACCTGGCTGCGAAGCACAAGCTCGCCACGCAGATGGGCAACCAGGGAACCGCCAGCAACCCGCTCCGCGAGTCGGCCGCGATCATCAAGAGCGGAGCGCTGGGGACCGTCAAGGAAGTTCACGTCTGGACGAATCGTCCCGTCTGGCCGCAGGGGGAAGGCCGGCCCGCCGACGCCCCGTATGGCGACTCGCGACTGGTGGAAATCAAAAACGACAAGGGACAGGTCACCAATCGCGTCCACTGGGACAATTTCCTGGGTGTGGCCGAATTCCGCCCCTTCCATCCGGCGTACCATCCGTTCAAGTGGCGCGGCTGGTGGGCCTTCGGCACCGGCGCTCTGGGAGACATGGCCTGCCATACGCTCAATATGCCTTTCATGGCGCTCGCACTCCGCGATCCGCTCTCCGTTCAGGCAACCACGAGCGGCCACAACAAGGAGACGTTCCCGAGCTGGTCGGTCATCACGTATGAATTCGGCGAGCTGAACGGCCGCGCTCCGCTCAAGTTCGTGTGGTATGACGGCAACAAGAAAGTCGATCCGGCGCTATTGCACGGCGAGAAGCGGACCGACAGTGGCTGCCTCGTCATCGGCGACAAGGCATCGCTGTACGCCCCGGGCGATTATGCCGACGACAACCTCAAGGTCCTGGGAGCGGACAAGCCCAAGGTGGAATGGGTCCACTCGCCGGGACACTTCGAAGAATGGACCCGCGCCATCAAGGGGGGCGAGCAGGCCGCGTCGAATTTCTCGAACTATGCCGGCCCGCTTACCGAGACAGTGCTCTTGGGCAACCTGGCGGTTTGGGCGGCCGCCGACCCAGAGACTCCGGGAAAAAAGATCGAGTGGGATGCCAAGACCCTCTCGGCCAAGAACGCGCCCGAGGTGGCCGACATCATCAAGCCCGTTTACCACAACGGCTTTACCCTAGACTCAATCGCCTAGCCGGCATTTTTGTTGCCGCAGGATAACAGCATCTTACGCCGCGGGAGTCACGCCCCGCGGCGTTTGCATTTTTCCATGGAAGAACGCCTTGAGGCCATTCTCGACGACTTCCGCCGCGTTGCCTCGCTACCAGTGGGCGACCGCAATCGCTGCGCGCGCCGCGCCGGCTGGCTGGGCGAGGCGGAAACCGGCCAGCAGCAAGAGTTCCTCCGCGCGCTGCACGATATCCCCGCGCCGCTGGAGCCGGCGCAGGAGATCCTGCTCAAGACGGCGGTGGGTTCGCTCGTGCAATCGAGGCGCGATGCCGCTGCGCTGCGAAGCTGGCGGCACGAGGCGGATGCTGCTGCGGAATTGCAAGGCGCGATCGTCGGACTTTATCGCCACCTTGGGCCTCCGTCTGCCGCCCGCGGCCCGCTGCTCGCGTGGCTGTCCATTGGCGGCAGCCCGCAGGAGCTTGGGCAGCTTGCCGAACTGCTGGTCGATGATCCGCCGGTGGATGAGGCCGACGTCGTCCAGGCGCTGGCGCCCCTCTTTCAGCAGCAGCAGCTCGCGGTGGACGCGCTCTTTCCCCGCTTGCTCGACGCGCTTGAACACGCGCCGCTGGCGGCCCCCATCCTCGATCTGGCTAATTACACTCGCCGCCGGCAAATGGCGCCCGCACATCCGGCCGCCAGCCGCAGCAGTCAGCTTCAAAACATGCTCGGCGGTCTGGTCGGGTTGCTCGGCCGGCTGGGAGAATCGGCCGGCGCCGCCGGCGACTCGCCGCGCGATCTTGCCCGCCGCGTGCAGCAGGGTGTCGCGCTGGCCGTTTCCCTGTGCGACGCGCTGGCGCTGATCGGCGATCACGGGGCGACAGCGAAACTGTTTCAGGCGCTCGATCTACCCCATCGGCGGATCAAGACCGAAGCCGCCGCGGCCCTGGCGCGGCTGGGCGAAGAGCGCGGCCGGGAGGAACTCGTCAAGCTGGCCGCCGAGCCGGTGGCCCGCCTGCGGGTGCTGACGTATGCCGACGAGCTGGGTCTGTCCGATCGAATCGACCCGCACCATCGCTCGCCGCAGGCGCGGGCCGAGGCGGAATTGACGGTGTGGCTGGCCGAGCCGACGCAGTTCGGTCTGCCCCCGCAGTCGCTGGAGCTGGTCGATCACCGCCGACAATTCTGGCCCGGCTTTCCCGAGCCGGTCGAATGCTTCCTGTTCCGCTTCACCTATGCGGTCACTGTCGATGAGTCCGAGCGGACTTACACCGGCATCGGCATTGCCGGCCCGCTGGCCCATGCGTTCACGGCGGACCTGGCCGATCTGCCGCCAGCGGACATTTACGCGGCGTATGCCGGCTGGCAGGCGGAGCATCAGGAGATCAAGGAGTATGACGTGGAGAAGCTCAACCGCAGCGGGCGGACGGAAGTGGCGCGTCTGACGCGGCGGCTGCACGACGCGGGCTACGAAGAGATCGAGTCGCGGTTGATGGGGAATTTTTTTGGCGACAAGGTCGTTACCGCGGAGGCCCGGCAAGGGGAGCTAGCGGGGATAGCCGTGGTGGATAGGCAGGAGATCCTCTTTTTCCCAGCGCGGCACCCGCGGCGGCCGCTGGGAGTGCGGGAAGCGTACTGTATTTACAAAGGGAGGAAGCTGCTGAAGACGTTCAATGGGTAGGGAGCCGAAGGGCGTGGCGGAGAATTGGGAGGATAAGACGAGACGGTTCCGATTACGAGTAGGAGTACGAGTATGAGTAAGATTGGGATTGTGAGGGGATTGCAGTCCTACTCCCACTCCTACTCTTGCCCGCCTTAGGGTAGTCGTCCTTACCCGTCATTTGACGACTTGCTATTCGTGTCCTACGGTTACCGGGATGGATACCGTGCGCCTATCTATCTCCCCGTTCGGGGTCTGCCGGCCGCACGTTGTGTGAGGGGTTTTACGCATGTCCTCGTCCTACGCGACCGCACTGGAGCCGTTTGTCGATCGACGCGGCCAGGGAACGCAGGTCGGTCCCCCCGGCCTGGAGCGGAGGCAGTTTTCCAACAGCTACGACGAGTTGTCCCCCGAGGCCCGCGAGCTGGGTCAGGCCATCGACTCTTACAAAGTCATGCACCGCCGCCGCTTCATAACCTACGAGGAAATGTTGTCGGTCGTCAAGTCGCTGGGGTATCGGAAGTAATCGACCGTCTCGGCATTGAAACCATCAGCCCGGATTGTTCCGGGCTTTTTTGTGCGCTCTTGGCGCACAAATTCGACTCGTGGCTTCGCCCGGCTGCCTAAATGACGGGGGTCCGGGTTAAAATAGAATTCATCAGTTCGTTTCGCCCACCTTCGCGCTCACGAGATGTCTGAACCTGCCGCTGCTTCTTCGGCCCCTTCGTCCGCGCCGCCGCGCCGCCGGCCGCTGATTACCAGGGTCATGTTTCTGGTGACGCTCCTGTTGGGCGTGTGGCTTGGCATTCAGGAAGCGCCGCGAGAGATCGCCCGCTGGTATCTGGCGGCGGCGATGGAGCATCGTTTAGTTGCGGAGTACAACCGACTGCATGAACGGCCCTACGAAGCAGTCGAACCGCAGAATCGCGCTGATGGCGCAATTGACCGCGCGCTAAGCTGGAATCCGCGTGACGGTGCGATCTATTTGGAACGAGCGAGGTGGCGGGAAGAAGACGGCGACTTTAAGGGGGCGCTTGCGGATTGCGAAGTCACTGGGGTCGAATACGACGTCTACGAGCTTGGTCTCAGGAAAACATCCATTCTCGCTCATCTTGGGCGATTTGATCAGGCTGTGCAAGAGGCACAGAAAATCCTGGCGACGAGTCAAAAAACAGGCCGGCCGCCCCGTCCCATCGCCCTCAACCTCCTTGCGTATATGCGTTCCCTTGGCAAAGTGGAGTTGCCGAAAGCCCTTGAAGAGATCGATGAGTCGCTTTCAGGAATCCCGCCGGCGTCGCAGGATGCCGCACGCCTCGATACGCGCGGGTTCATCTTGTACCAAATGGGCCGATATGACAGCGCGATTAGGGATTTCGATCTTGCTTTGCCTCAGGTCGAGCGGGACATTGCGGAACTGCGCGCTAGCCGACGCAATAGGATCTTGCTCTCATCGGATTTTCGGGACTTGGAGCTTAAGGACCGTCGGACCTTCCGCGAGCTGGCGGTCATTTATTACCATCGCTCTCTCGTGCTCGAAAAGCGCAATCGATGGAAGGAGGCGAGTGCAAGTCGTCGCAAGGCAAACGAACTTCTCGGCCGCGAACCGGATGAGAGTGTTTTCTAAGAGCGCGCCGGCGAACCCGCGTCTGCCGGCATTGTCCTAGCTAACGTCGATTAGAAATCCTTCCGCGACCCGAAACCGCGCATGCAGAAGAAGCCAATCAAGACGGAAATGGTCGAAAAGACAACCCAGTGCGCCATCGTGAAGTGCGTCGGCGCATCGACGGCAATGGCCCAGTAGTGTTGGATGAGCTGCGAAGCTTTGGCGATGATACGGTCGATCGGCATATTTCACCTCGTGTTCGTGCCGCCTGGCCGGCCTTGGGCGGTGTCTCTGCTGCAACCGTAGCTTACGGCCAGCGCCGTGTGGGAAGCCGACAACCGGAGGTTCCGATTGTGCTGCAAATGCCGGTGGCTACGGTGTTTATCGCGATAGGGAATCGATCAGGCCGGCGCAGCAACGCCCTTGCGAGAAGGACTGGGGACGCTAAACTGCATGGTTCAGCGCTGGGGCCGTAGCTCAATTGGTTAGAGCACCGGACTGTCGATCCGGAGGTTGCGGGTTCGAGCCCCGTCGGCCTCGCTGCACTTCACAACCACGGGACTGGTACTCCGGTGCAGTGCCGGAGATCGACCACGCCGCGAGGCCGGTCACAAACTCAAGCCTACCGCTGTTTTGTAGCAGGTCTCCCGCTCTGCGTCGGACTAGTGGCGTGCCGATGACTCTGCACGATTTCGTGCTCACGCCCGACGGCAGCGACCTAACGCTCCAGCTCAACACGGCTGGCTTCCACCGCGCGGCTTAATTTACAGCTTGAACGGCTGCCACAGCGTGCCGTGGCGCTCGGAGGCCAGGCGATCGACAGGAATCGCCGTTTTTTCAATGACCAAGACGAATGGGTACAGATGTATCGAGCCGACGCACTGCTGAAAATCGGATGTGCGGCTGCCATGCTTGCCATCAAAGTCGGCGTCGTTGAGCGACTGCTGGAGCCCAGCGACGAACGAACCAAAACCGTTCGTGCGCCCGTGAATATCCTCGCAAATATAGACGCCGCCCGAGGCCAGGTGCGGGAGCATTTCTTCCAGCGTCACCATTTGCTGTTCGGGCGTATGACCTCCGTCGTCGATGAACACGTCGATCCTGGGAACTTGCGCGCGGACCGCCGCCCAGAAGGAGCGATCAGCCTGGTCACCGACAAACACCTGCACTCGGTCGGTCTCGTAGGCTTTACATGCCGGCTCGATGTCTACCCCAAAAATGCGGCAACTTCGACCAAGGTACTTTTGCCACATCGCCAAACCACCCCCGCTGTAGATACCCACTTCGAGCAGGTTCGCGTCTGTACCGGCGAAGCGGGACAGATGCCGATGGTAAATCTCGAAGTAGTGCCGCCACTTATAGATGCCTGGGCCATCGGCAACCGAATCAAAATACGCTTCCAACGGATTGTCCGACCGCTCCTGATGGCCGGGTGCAACGGTCGGTCTGCAAGCCTTTCCCGCCGCCAGTCCCCGCCAGTAGTTCAGCAAATGCCGAATCGTTCTGCGCGCTTTCGACAGCATACATGCCTCCAGTGAAATCAGCTTACTTCGTCGATGCTCGACCGTCTCTCTGAACAAATCGTCTCTGCCGGAATTCCGCTAGCGACCATCTTCCCCAATGTGGCCCAGCCGACGAATTCCACGCTCACGTTCCGTCCGGAGGCCACCGCGCAGCAGCAGTCGGACGCCGAAACGATCAAGACCAATTCGACTGGACGCAGGCCACGCACGACGCCTGGCTGCGCCTCAAGCAGCATCCACTCGCGCAGGCCCTCATCGATCGGCTCAACGAAGAGGGGGCCCTCATCGCCGTGCTCATCGACGAGTTGAATATCCTTCGCGGCCAAGTGATCGGCGTCGGCCAGGCAGTGTGGGACCCGGCCAACATGGCCAACGGCAGCGGCGTCACCAGCCTCAACTTCACGATCACCGGCCCGCAGTTCGGCGATGAGGTCCCGGTCGCCGCCCCCTACACGCTCCAGGGGTTTACGGCAACGTGGCGCTTTTCTGCGTGGTAAAATCGGACCTTGCCAGGCAAGCCTCTCACGTCGCGGAGGGGCGTTTTTATTGCCCGGCGCAGAGATCTTCCGCTCCCTGCCCGCGCCAGTGTCTGCCACCAGGAGCCAGCGCTTTTGGCTAATGCGAAACCGAATGCGACGTCGGACCGAGGCGCACAGCCCGACGACGCGGCTCCGCCGCGCTTTTGGCAACTGTTCTTCATCGCGGCGATCGTCTTCCTTTCGCTGGCGCATCTGCCGCTGGCGATCTGGAACTCCTACGGCTCGGATGATGCCGCCTGGGACGGCATTGCCATCATGCTTTGGGCGCAGCATGACCGCTTGCCGACAGAGACCGGAATCTTCGTCGAGGAGCGCTTCCGGTCCAGTCCGCTCCCGGCGTATGTGCTCAAGCGGCTGCTGGCCGCCGGAATGGTCCCCTACAGGAATGTGCCGCTGCTGATGAACATGGCGACGCTCGTGGCCGGCGTCCTGATTCCCGGACTGCTCTATCTCCTGTGGCGGCCGCTGGCCACAAGTTCCCAGGCGGCAATCGGGGTCATGCTTCTGCTGTTTTCGCCAGAGTCTTTCAGCCTCAAGCTCGACGGTTTGCCGACGCTGCCAGCCTTGGCACTGCTGCTGCTTTCGCTGCACTTGTTTTCGTCGGGCCTGCGAGAGCAGCATTGGCCAGTGGTAAAACTTTCGCTGGCCGCGGGGCTGTTCGTGCTAGCCGTGCTCGTCAAGGTGGACGTCATTCTGCTCTCGCCAGCGCTGCTGGTGATCGCGGTGCTGGCGCCGCCGCAGGATGAGGCTCGGTGGAAGTGTTTCGTGCTGGGTGCTGCGCTGCCGATCGCGGCATTGGTTGTCTGGCACCTGTTTTGCCAGATTGTTGCCCCCGAAGCGCCGCACACGGGTGAAACTTTTCAGCGGTGGTCGCACCGCTGGGCCCTGTCGCCCACGGGGCTTTGGGATCGCGATAACCTGCGGGCGATGCTGATGGCGCCCGGCGTGGGTACGGCCCTCGCGCTGAGTCCCGCTGCCGCACTGTCGCTGGCATCGCGCGGCGGCAGATGGGCGGCGGCCGCGGCACTGGCCTGCACTGTCCCCACGGTTCTGTTCTGGGGAATGCGGGAATTGAATTCCAGCCGGCACAACTTCTGGCTCGTCATTCCGCTGGCGTTGTTCATTGCGGCAGCGATGGAGCGCTCGGTCCGCCAGTGGCAGCTCAAGGCGCTGCTCGTGGCGGCGATCTGCGTGGGAAACTACTTCCTCGGTCCGGGACCGTATATGGAAACGTACCGTCAGGCGACGGCGAAATTCCTGACCGCTGCTGCCGCGCGGAAAGAACGGGTCGTCAAGGAGCACGCGGACTACGACTTGCTCGTCGCGCGGCGAGGCGCGATGCGCCGGATTTGCATTTTGCAGGTAGGCGCCGCACGAGCACGGGCGATCGCCACGTTTGTGGCGCATGCCGATCGCTGTGACGTGCGCGTGCTGGGCAGCAGTCACAACGACTGGCGGCTGACCGCCGGCTTCGGCGACGATACGCTCAACGTCTGGATTCCGGATGCCCAGGAGCTGCACCTGGTCTGGACCGAGGTCTGCGAGAGGGAGTACGACCTCTTCCTGCCGACCCATGGGGAGTTTCCCTTCTACCACATGCGTGGCAGGCCCCAGTGGGCGGGCGCGGTTGAAGGGTCGCGACTCGAGCCGTGGCCGTAACCACAGCCGCACATTACAGGCTCCGCAGGAACTCGATCAGGTCCCCAATCTCGGCAGGCTCGTATTTCTCACCGCTCGGATGCCCGTACTTGAGGAACACTTCTTCCAGCGTGGCCGCCGAGTTGTCGTGGAAATACGGCTCGCGGTGCGAAATGCCGCGGAGGCTCGGGGGATTGAATTCGGTGTTGCCTTCCTTGTCTTTCAGGCCGACGTCGTAGGTCTTCGGCGTCGTGTAATTCGGCGGCGCGTGGCAGCGGGCGCAGTCGCGATTTTCAAAGACGGCCTTGCCACGGGCGATGGCCGCCTCGTTTCGACTGCCACGCAGGTCCGCCAGCGGCGGCGGCAGCCGCAGCGCCTGGAGATAGGCGGCAATTGCCTGCACGGCGTCCGCCGGCGCCTCGTCGTTGAACTGCATCGTCTTCTCGATGCTGTTTTTGATTTGCGTGGCCAGATCGGGGTTCTTGCCCACCCAGGCGTAGGGCGCCGTATCGCCTTGCGCCAGCAGGGACAGGACGCGTTTCGGCGCACCAAACGACAAATCGCTGAAGTTATCGTTGAGCTGGCCGATGGTGTGCCCCTCTGGATGGCAGCTCGCACAGGTCATCCACGTGTCGTGCGACAGCTTGCCATCGTGGAACAACTCCTCGCCGCGCTGGGCCAGCGAGAGCTTGGGCATTTCACCCAGCTTGATCTTCGCCACCTCCTCGCGGCCCGCCAGATCGACGATTGAAATTGAGTCTTCGAACGTATTGGCCACCAATGCAGTCTGGTCGTCGCGGGTGATCGCCACGGCGGTCGGCCGCTTGCCGACTTTGAGGCGAAACAGGCTGAAGTCGGTTTCCTTGCCGAGCGCCACTTCATCGGTGCCGGCGAGGGCCACGACCACCGTGCCGCCTGAGGACATCGCGATGCCGGCGGGGTCGGCCGCGCCGCGCCCCGCTTCACCCAGCGGATGCATGTGGGAGCCGAAGTACAACTCATTGCCGCCGGCCAGGACCGCCTCGATCTTCAGCCAGCGGAGGTCGTTGGACATCAGCATGCCCCAGTGGACGTCATTGCGAATCGTATGCGCCAGGTCGTTGAGCATCTGGTGCGCCACGAGCAGCTTTTGACCGCCGCCCGTCACCAGCATGCTGCGCACGTTGTGGCCCGGAAAACTTCGCTGGGTGACCGGCGCTAGATCGACCGCTGATACGACGGTGAGCCGGCCGGTAAAGGCATCGGCGACGATCAGCCGCTGCCGGTCGGGCAGCAGAGCGAGGCATCGCGGAGGAAAGTCCAGGTCGATCTGCCTTTCGACGACCAGCGGCACTGTGGCGGCCAAGTCGATTTGCACTTTGGTGAGTCGCCGCGACCAGAGCGAAGAGACATACGCCTGGCCTCCATCGGGCGAGACGATCACCGCGACCGGATAGGGACTTGCGGGCAGCCGCTGACGTACCTCGATTGGCTTGCCTTCGGCAGCCGAAACAAGAAGCAGCTCGTGGGCTTCATCGTCGGTCGCCAGATATAGATCGGACTGGGCTATCGCGACGAAACTTGTCAGGTGTTTGCCGATGGCGGTCTCGGCAATTACTCGTCGCGAATCGAGGTTGATGACCGAGATGCTGCCACTGGCCCGATTGGCAACCAAAGCGGTTTTTCCGCCAGAAGTGGTGACGATGGCCACGGGCCGCCGCAGCATGGCCGGCGGCAATTGCCCCGTCTGCTGGGCTGCTACGGTGTTCGCCAAACTGATAGCAACCGCGATACCGGCGGACAACCAGCGGAAAAGGGTCATGGGATGGTTTGCGTTGTGGTGGGCGGTGCGCAAACTGCCCCGGCTGCGGGCGAGGAGGGAACTTTTTGCCGGTGGGTTTCGTCTAGTGTCCCACAATTCGCAGGCAGGGACAAGTGAAACCCGCGCTCGTGTGGCCGGGTATGACTCGCATTAGCATCCCTGTCGCTTCCTTGCGGGATTCGCAAGGGTTGGCGATACTTTATTCCCCGGGGGAACAGGCCGGACGGTCTAAGGCGGTTCGATTTGCGACGGTTTGTGAAACCGGTGTGGGACATGGAGTCAAACGTACGGTTTGAGGACTTGCTCGCGTCCGCACGGGGGGGCTCAAGCCAGTCGCTTGGGAGCGCCCTGGATATTTGCCGACAGTATCTGTTGCTGGTCGCCAACCGCGAGCTCGATGAACAACTGCAAGCCAAGGGAGGCGGGTCGGACCTCGTTCAAGAGACGTTTTTCGAGGCCCAGCGCGACTTCGCCAAATTCACCGGCTCGACGCAGGATGAAATGCTGGCCTGGCTGCGGCGGATTCTGCTCAACAACGTGGCCAATTTTCGCCGCTTTCACCTGGAAACGGGGAAGCGCAACGCCGCTCTGGAACGGCCTATTCATGACGATCCATCGGCCAGTGGCGGAGGACCCGAGCTGCCCAGCCCGCATCAGTCCCCCAGCCAGTGGGCCATCAGTAAAGAGCGAATGGATGCTCTCGATGACGCGTTGGCGCGTCTGCCGGACGAACAGCGTCAGGTCATCGTATTGCGGAATCAGCAACATTTGTCGTTTGAGGCGATTGGAGTCACAATAGGCAAGACTGCGGATGCCGCCCGCAAGCTCTGGGCACGGGCTGTGGAACGCCTGCAACATGAGCTGGGACAACCCGATGACTCTTCCTCCCGATAAGCCTTCTGCCGATGCCGATCTGACGGAGGAAGCCTTTGCACAACTGCTGGCAGAGTGGGACGAGAACTACGCCAGCGGCAAGAGCACCGCTGTCGCCCCGCCCGTGGACGAAACGCCGACAGACGAATCACTGCACACGCGGCTGGAAAAAGCGCAGCCCTGCCTGAAGCTGCTCAACCAGATTTGGCCCAGGCCGCCCGAGCCTCGGCAGTCTCGGAGTTCCTATCGCCGCGTGGACGGCCGGACCTATGCGCGCTTCGGCCGCTACGAGATCGCCCGCGAGCTGGGCCGCGGCGGACACGGCGTAGTGTTCCTGGCCACGGATTCAGCACTCAAGCGTCAGGTCGCGCTCAAGCTCCCCCGGCCCGAGGTGCTGGCCAGCGAAGAGCTGCGCCAGCGGTTCATGCGCGAAGCCGAAGCGGCGGCGCGGCTCGACCATCCGAATATTCTGCCGATCTTCGAGGTCGGATCGGAGGGACCGATCTCTTTCACGGCGGCCGCCTACTGCAACGGCGGCACCCTGCAAGACTGGCTCGCTGCGGGACATGCGCCGCTGCTGCCGCGCGAAGCGGCTCAGATCGTGGCCGAGCTGGCCGGCGCCGTTCACCATGCCCACACGCGCGGCGTGCTCCACCGCGATCTCAAGCCTTCCAACGTCTTGCTCTTGAGCCGTGAGCGGGAAGAGTCCTGGCGAGGTGGCTCTGCACCATCCGCCCCACAGACAGCCAGTTCCACTATGGCTCCCGGCACGACGCAGCACGCGCGACCGCTGCTGGATCAATGGGTCCTCAAGATTGGCGACTTCGGTCTGGCCAAAGTGATGGACGGCGACCAGGACTCGACGATGAACGGCGTGATCATGGGAACGGCCAACTACATGGCTCCCGAGCAGGCGGCCGGAC
Source organism: Pirellulaceae bacterium (assembly GCA_035649415.1). Lineage (GTDB taxonomy): Bacteria > Planctomycetota > Planctomycetia > Pirellulales > Pirellulaceae > DATKDU01. Next base: position 25,998 of record DASRJP010000499.1, read on the forward strand.
GAACGGCTGACGTCGGCGTTGCCACGGACGTTTACTCGCTGGGTGTGATTTTGTACGAGCTGCTGTCTGGCGCGCCCCCTTTCGCCGCGGCGACCAATTTAGCCACGCTCAAGCGCGTCGAAGAGGACGACGCCGGTTGGCCTAGCAAGATCAGGGCGAAAATCCCCGCCGATCTGCGCACTGTCTGCCTGCAATGCCTGGAAAAGGACCCGGCAAATCGCTACCCAAGTGCCGCCGCGCTGGCCGCCGACCTGACCCGCTTTCTCCGCGGCGAGCCCGTCTCAGCCAGATCGCAGGGATGGACCGAGCGGACGCGCCGGCTGGTCCAGCGGCATCCGGCGCTAGCCGCGCTGTCCTTCATGGCGATCTGCCTGGCGATCGGTTTCGTCGTCCAACTCTTCCGGCACAACTGGGACCTGTCGCGGCTCAATGCCACGCTGGCGCAAAAAATCACCGCACACGAAAAGGCGACCGCCGAAGCGCAGCGGCAACAGCGGATTGCCGAGGAGCAGGCCGAGGAAAATCGGCGGCGGAGCTTCGGCGCCGGTGTGAGGCTGGCGCAGCAATTCGCCGATGCCGGCAGTTTGCGCCAATTCACCGAAGCGCTGCAAGCGACCATTCCGCCGCCGGAGGTCAAGGACCTGCGGGAGTTCGCGTGGCACTACTGGTGGAACCAGTGCCGGCGGGGAGAGTATTTCGTGCTTCCGGGACATGGGACGTATGTGAACCACGCGGCTTACTCCGCCGACGGCCGCTTGATTGCCACCGGCAGCGCGGACGCGAGCGTGCGTGTCTGGGATGCGGAAACGGGACGTGAAATGGCGCGGCTGCGCGGCTTGCAGGAAAGCGTGGAAAGAGTCGCGTTCTCGCCCGATGGCAAGTTGTTGGCGGCGGGAGACATGCACGGCACGGTGAAGGTCTGGACCACAGCTGACTGGAACGTGAAGCTGGCGCTGGCTGCCCATGCCGGCGCCGTCCGCGGGCTGTGCTTCGCCAGCGACCAGAAGCTCGTATCGGGCGGAGACGCCGCGGTGCGGGTGTGGGATGTCGCGTCTGGAAAGGCGAGCGACTTCCACCGGCTTTCCAACACCCGACAGTTGACTGCGCTGGCCGTTGCCCCGTCCAAAAATCTACTGCTCGTGGGGACCAACAAGGGGGAGATCCAGCTCCGACCGCTCTCCGCCGTGACAACTCTGCTGGGCAAGCTTCCCGGACATGATTGCGAAATCTGGAGCATTGCTGTTTCCCCGCAACAGGACCGCGTCCTGTCCTGCGATGTCAAGGGGAATTTGAGGTTGTGGGACCTTGAGAAGCGGACAAAGCTATTCGGGTCCCCACAAAACCTATACCAGACTTCGCCGACGGCAATTTCCTCCGACGGACGCTGGCTGGCGGCGGTCACCGCGGATGACAGGGTCCAGCTGCTCGATGCCGCCACGGGTAACATCCAGCACGAGCGAAAGCTGGACATCGAAAACGTCGGCGGGTTGCAATTTGCGCCTAGTGGGGACGCAATCCTGATCGCCGGCAGTGATGGCCGCGTCGCCCTCTGGCAGCCGTTTGCGAAGCGCTACGACCAGCCCAAGGGACAACCCCCGGAAGTCTGGGGCATCGCCTTCAGCAAAGACGGTCGCACGTTCGTCTCGGGGAGCGATGACCAGACGGTCGTGGAATGGGAAACCGGAACGGGGCGGCAGATCCGCGTGATCGGCGAACAGCACCCCGGGACGGTGGCTGCCGTCGCATACTCGCCCGACGGATCGCTGTTGGCGACAACGAACTTGGAAGAGTTGGGCAGCGACCCGGAGAACGTGCGGCTGTGGCAAATGCCGGAAGGAAAACTACTCAGGGGGATGGCGGGCCATGCGAATAAGGCCTTCACCGCTGCATTTCATCCCAGCGGCAATGTGCTGGCGACGGGCGCCAAGGAAGTAATCCTGTGGGACGTCCATTCGGGACTGAAAATCGACCAGCTCAACGACAGCTTGCTATCGGACAAGAAGGTCAAGTCGATTGCCTTTTCGCGCGATGGAAAACTGCTGGCCTTTGCCAGCGAGGACAAACACGCCTACGTGTATGACTTTCCCTCGCTGAAGCGACGACACGTGCTGGCCAGCGGAAATGAAGTGTGGTGCGTCGCGTTTTCGCCCGATGGACAGTCGCTGGCCGCGGGCAATCGGGACGGGGACGTCACGATTTTCAATCCCCACACCGGCGACGTGCGCTGTACCCTCAAGGGGCATCTGCATGGCGTGCGGTGCGTGGCGTTCACGAGCGATGGAAAAACGGTGGCCACGGGCAGCGAGGACGACACGATCAAATTGTGGGGACCGGTGACGGGCCAGGAATTCTGCACGCTCAAGGGTCACGCCGCCGATGTCTATTGCCTGGCATTTTCGCGGGACGATCAGTGGCTGGCGTCCGGCAGCTATGACGGGGCGATCAGGCTGTGGCACGCTCCGCGGCCGGCCAGTCTTGGCGGCGCGACACCGCCGATCAAGGAGAGCGTCGAGCATGCAGCCACGACACGCTGAGAGCATGGCGGAATCGATCTCGCGGCGGACGTGGCTGAAAACGTCTCTGGCGGCAGCCACTTACACACTGAGCCGGAGCATGATCGACGCGTCTTCCGCCCGCGGAGCGGAGAGTGATCCTGGCCGCTGGCCCAAGCCCGAAGCGCTCTCGCTCGATTACGCCTTCCCCAAGGAGCCGCGGCCACGCCTGGCCATCACGCTCGACTTGGAAATGAGCGCTCAGTATCCCAAACCGGGCATGACGGAATGGAACTACGAGAAAGGGAATCTCGACGAAGCGACGAAGGAATACTCGCTCAAGGCAGCGCGGCTGGTGAAAAAAGCCGGCGGGGTGATCCACTTCTTTTGCGTCGGCCGCGTGCTGGAGCAACCGGACGTCGAGTGGCTCAAGGAACTGGCGAAGGAAGGGCACCCCATCGGCAATCACACCTACGACCACGTCAACGTGAAGGCGACCAAGGCGGAGGAGACGCAGTTCCGCTTCCAGCGGGCGCCGTGGCTGGTGCGGGGCAAAACGGCGCTGGAGGTAATCCGCGAGAACATCCGAGTGACGACCGAGTCGCTAGAGCAGCGGTGCGGCGTCAAAGTGAGCGGCTTTCGCACCCCTGGTGGATTTAACAACGGGCTTTCCGATCGCCCGGACCTTCAGGAGCTGCTGCTCGATTTGGGATTTACCTGGGTCAGCTCTAAGTACCCCGCTCACGCGACGGTGAAAGCCGGAGAGCGGCCTGGGGATGAGGTTTTCGCCTCGATCCTCAAGGCACAGGAGGCGGCTCAGCCCTTCCGATATGACAGCGGTTTGGTGGAGATTCCCATGTCTCCGATCAGCGATGTAACTGCCTTTCGAGCGCAAAAGTGGACGCTGCAAGAGTTTACGAAGGCGATTCGGATGGCGATTGATTGGACGGTTGAGAAGAAAATGGCGTTTACGCTGCTGGCCCACCCCTCCTGTTTGGTGGTGGAGGACCCGGATATTGCATGTAACCAGCTGCTCGCGGCTGGGTCGTAGCTGTCAGGTGGCTGGCTCGACTGGCTAATAGACTATGAGGAAGCACTCTTGTTGGGGGTGGACTTTCTGAAGTGCACGCCCAATTAGGATGTTATCTATGTCTTGCGCCCGAAGGATTGCGATTTGGATTGTTGCGACAGCCGTGACAGCAACGCTTGTGCTGCCGGCTATTTCGTTTGGGGCAATATCGATCGACCTGGGTGTTCCCAATGCCGCACTGAGTGTGTACCCAGGTCCATACGCAACGCTGACGGTCGATCGAACCGATGCCACGCACGCAATTATCACGCTGACACGTATTAATCCGGCTGGAAACGACGATTATCTGATTGGAAATGGTTCGTCGCTGGCCCTCAACGTGAACGGCAGCTACTCCATTGTTGGCGATACGGCGGCTGCCAATATTCAAGGGATTACAACGACTCAACCGGCGGACGCATGGTTTGACACGCCTGGGCCGTTCGACTATCCCAACTCTCTGCCTGCAAATGTAAGCGACTTTGGCTCGTTCAGCCTTGTCATCGACAATTTCGATGGCGCCAAGCACTCGGCTTCGTCGATGTCGTTTACGCTGCTCAATACCAGTGGCACATGGTCATCGGACAGCGACGTCCTGGTTAACAACGCGGCTGGGTTCCAGGCTGCGACCCACATCTTTGTGTTTGATCAGACGAATTACTCTGCCGGAGCTGTAGTGACTGGATTTGCCGGGAACGGCACTCTAGACGAAGGTCCCCTCCTTCCCGAGCCCACTTCGATCGTCGCCTGGCTGCTAGGAGCTGGCGGACTTGGCTTCATACTTCGCCGCCGGATGAGCAAGGCTGCGGCATAGCGGCTACCCGCAGAATAAACTGACATCCCCAAGGGCCGGACTCGCTAGTCCGGCCCTTTTTTGCTGCGCTGGCCAAATCTGTCAGGAAACTGCCACCGGCGGCATAAGGATTTATTGAAGTGCCCGTGTTGGGGTTACTTCGAACGAACGCGATTCGAAGAGGCAGTTTGTGCGAAGTTATTGTCTTGCCGCGCTGGCGTGCGCAGTTTTTGCGTCTGCGCAAAGCCCAATTCGCGCCTTTGGCGCGATCATCAGCGGAACTGTCGCACCCGGAGACGGGACGCAGTCGTTTTCATTTTCCGGCACGGCAGGCGGTGCTACTGGCTCCGCCCTGCTGGACGTCAATGTAACGAGCGCCGGCGGCACCACCACGGTCGTCGCCAACATCTGGAACACCTCGCCGACCAGCTATCTCGATAGCAACTCACAGACGCAAACGAACCTCGCGGCCATTACGGGCTTCGGCTTCGACGTGACCGGCGATCCGATTGTCAGCAGTTACTCGATCGTCGCCCGCCAGTGGAACGGCGCGAGCTTCTCCAGCGTCTTGCTTGGCGACGCCAATCCCACCGGCAATGTGTGGAACGTCGTCGAAAACGGCGGCTCGGGAAACATCACGGTCGATCTGTTTGCAGACAACGGCGGCGGCATTGCCGGCGGACTCTACAATCCGCTTCTGGCCGGCAACCCGGCCATTGGCGCCACCAATCCATACTTCACCCAGGCCACCCTCACCATCACCTTCGCCGACCCGGATGTCGGCGTGAACTGGGCCTATTCCGATCAGCCCGGCATCCAGGGGAACGGCAGCTACGTTTCCCTCTTCGTGCGGATGCAGCGCGTGGGGGCTGGCGGCAGCCTCAAACTCGAGCCGGAGCTCCCGCCCGAAGAAACCTTGCTGGTACATACGCCCGAGCCCGCCTCGCTGGCGATCTGGCTCCTGGGAGGCGGCGCCCTGGCACTAATCTATCGCTGTCGGAAGCGCCCCGCCGCGACTTGAAGCGCAGTCCGAATCTCTCAGGATTGAACGACGACGACGTGCCACTTGCCTGGGCCGTGAACGCCGGTGGTGAGCTGCAGCTCAATGTCGCCGGTCTTACTCGGACCGGTGATCAACACGACATTGCTGGGTAACTCGCTCGCGCCGCCGGACAGGCGCTCGACTGCGTCGATCAGATCCGGGACGATCTGCGCTCGCTCGACCACCGCTACGTGCGTCGGCGGCAATAGCGATGCCACTCGTTCGCGTCCGCTCCGCGAGCACATAAGCAGGCTTCCAGTCTCGGCAATCGCGCAGTCGCAGCTAGTGATCCCGATTTGACAGCGCAGCATTGATTCGCGGCGCCTTTCCGGCGACATGGCCGCGAGCGAAACGTAATCCAGCCTCTCAATGCCGCGGACGTCGAGCAGTTCGGGCAGTCCGAGGCGGGAGAGCAGCTCGTGCTGCCAGCAGAGGGCTGAGTAGGTCCCGCCAGTGGCGGGATCCACCTCCTCCAGCAGCTTTTCGAGGACCGCGCGGGCGCCCGCCAGGTCAGCCACGAGGTGTGCCATACCACCGACCGCATCCACTTCGGCGGCAAAACGCTGGCACAAGTCCCCGTCGCAACCGACGTAGCCGACATCCGGGGGCAGAGGATGAAGATGCACGCGATGAGCCAGTCCCACTTGCGCTGCTTGGCGAACACGCTCCAGAAAGATATCGCGACTCATCGCGCCGACTCCTCGTTTTCGCTGCCCGCATTCCACCAGTCCCGAAAACGCTCGCGTGCGGGCGCGGGAAAATCCCGTCTCTCCGTCCAGCCGCCGAGCTTGCCAGGCATGCGCTTGATCCACGCGTCGCGGCGGTGCCACCAGCCGATTGTCCGCGACGCGAGCCAACTGCCGAGGCGATAGAGATAGGGACGCCGCAGCGCCCAGGCCCACAGGCCGTAAGCCCACCGCTCGAGACGGCTGCCGCGTTGCTCGGGCGTGTGATGAAGCTGCTCGCGGAGCTGGACCAGCATTTGCGGGATCTGAATTTTCACCGGGCAGGCCGCCTGGCACGCGCCGCACAAGCTCGATGCATGCGGCAGATGATGGTTGGCGGCCAGCCCGTCGTACAGCGGCGTGAGCACCGCGCCGATCGGCCCGGCATAGACGCCGCCGTAGGCATGGCCGCCGACGCTGCGATAAACCGGGCAGGCATTCAGGCATGCGCCGCAGCGGATGCAAAACAGACTTTCCCGCAGCGGACTGCCGAGGATTTTCGAGCGGCCGTTGTCGAGGATGATCAGATGGAATTCTTCGGGTCCGTCGAGCTCGCCTGGACGCCGCGGGCCGGTGATGAGCGACGTGTAGATCGACAGCTTCTGCCCCGTGGCGGCTCGCGCCAGTACTTTGAGGAAATAGGGCAAGTCCGCCAGCTTGGGAATCACCTTCTCGATCCCCATGATGGCAACGTGCACCCGCGGAAGCGCGGTCGTCAGCCGGCCATTCCCTTCGTTGGTGATCAGCACGATCGAGCCGGTCTCGGCAATCGCGAAGTTGACGCCGGAAATGCCTACGTCGGCCTGGGCAAATTTCTCGCGCAGTTGCGCGCGGGCAAACGCGGCCAATACTTCGCGCTCGGCGGGGAGGCGCTGGCCGGCAGGCTTGCTGAGGATGACGGCCACGTCCTGGGCGGAGAGGTGGAGCGCCGGTCCGACGATATGGCTGGGGCGATGGCCAGCGACCTGGATGATGTATTCGCCGAAGTCCGTCTCGACGACTTCCTGGCCCGCGGACTGAAGGGCCTCGTTGAGGTGAATCTCCTCGCTGGTCATCGACTTGCTTTTGACGATCCGCCTGGCCCCAGCGGCGCGGATGATGTCGAGCACCTGGCAACATGCTTCCGCGCCGTCGTCGGCCCAGTAGACGTGGCCGCCCCGGTCCTGGACGCTCTTTTCCAGCGTCATGAGGTGGCGATCGAGGTCGGCCAGCGTCTGGTCCTTGATGGCACGGGCCTTTTCGCGGACCAGATCGGAGTTTTCCAGCAGTTGCCACGCCTGGCGGTTGCGTGCGCCGAGCGTGTCGCCGAGCCGGCCAAGGATTTGCTGAAGTCCCTGATTGGCAAGGGCCTGCTCCGATGCGGCGACAAATTCATGGTGGGTGTGGCGGAGATAGTCGGTTTGCGTAGCCAATGGATGAGCGGTCCGGTGATACGAGACGTTACGTGAGGCAGCTCAAGACAACCAATGTAACCAGCGGCGCCAGGCCCACCACCAGGGCGGCTGCGACGATGGCCAGCGGCGGCTTGATCTGCCGCAGCCGCCAGACCAGGGGCGTGAGTGCCAAGCACAACACGCCAGTGACCAGCGCCGCAAAGACGAGCGCGACCGTCATTAGCTGCGGCACGGTCGGTGTAGTGTCCGGCGGTGATTGCCGTCGCGTGAGAGCCAGGCAGGCCAGGGCGACGAGCTCCGCGGCCAGCGTACAAAAAAGCGTTAGCATCCATACGACCGTCACCGCCGCTACCGTGCGGTCCTCGGTTGGCCCGGTGCGGTTACTGGCCGACGGGGGGGATTTTGCCGGCAATTTCTTCCGTTTTGACTTTGGCACCGGTACCGATTCCTCCAGCCGCGCGGGCCGCTTCATCGTATCGTCCCCGCCCCGTGTCGCCAGGGAGCAACAACGATCGCTCGGCGGTTGCGGCGCGCGGATCATTCTCGAGCGCAGCAATTGGGCTGATGTAACCCCGTGCGCAGAGCGGGCTGGGTTGCCATCCTCGGCCGGATTTGCACCCCTTGCGTTTGCGACCTAAGTTTCCAGTGGCGGTGTGTCCCCCTGGCGCAACGCCTGCGCGGAAAAGTCGACGGCCTTCACCGGAAGCGATCGCCCTCCGTCGGCGTGCGCTGCGCACCAGGTATTAACATCGAGCGCGGTTGGCCTGGCGGCCAGTCGCGGTAAAAACACTGGGATCGCCATAGCCGTGACTGCCACACGTTCACCACGCCTGCCACTGGCCGCCTGGGGCCCGCTCCAGGATGCGGCGTCCCAATTCCGCGAGGAGTGCGCGGCCTGGGAGCAGGCCACACACAATCTCTTCTCGGACCTGGACCGGCTCAGGGAGGAACTTTCCACCAAGGCCCAGGCGCTAGACGACGGCCGTCGCCGGCTGGCCGAGCGCGGCCGGCAACTAGCCGACCAGCGCAAGGAAGCCAATCGGCTCGCGCAGCTCCTGGAACAACAGGAGACGCGGCTGGCGGAAGCGCTCACGGAGCTGCGCGGATTGCGGGAGCAGCTCGATCAGGAGCGCGACGATTCACGCCGCCGCGAAGACGAGCGGACCGAGACCTTGCAGTCGCAGGTGAACGCGCTCAACGAGCAGATCGCGCGGCTGCAGACCGAGCGCGACGAGTTGAAGACATTGCTCAGCCTGGCGCAGGCGGAGGGAGGAGCCACTTCCGCTCAGGTGGTCGAGCCGCTGCTGAGGCACTTTGCCGATTTGAAGCACTCCATGGACTCCACGCGCAGCGAGTTGTCCGGCGCGATCGAGCGGGTCGTGGGGCGCGTCGCCGAGCGGCCGGCGGGCGGCGCCGGCCCGCCGCTGGGGGCCAAAGACCTGGTCAAGATGCAGGCGCTGGAGAAAGAGCACGTCGAGCTGGAAAGCGAGCTGGAACTGGTGCGGGCCCGCGCCGCCGAGCTGCAGGAGCTGGTCCAGCAGCTCAAGCGGGAGCTGGTCGAGCAGCGCTCGGGCATGACAGACGAGCTGCGCGAGCTGCGGCGCATGCTCGGGCAACAGGCTGAAGCTCCGCCGCACCGCGAGGGTTTCCGCGAACCGCCGGCCGAAGGGTTCGCGGAGAGCCGGCCCGAAGGGCGTCCGGCGATGACCATGACGCTCCCCGCCCGCGAAGTGGCGCGCGAGAACGTCCGCGACTCCGTTCCCCTCTCCGCCACGGCAGACGCGGCAACGCATGCCGTGATGGCCCAATTCGCCAAACTCCAGAAGGACGTCGCCTCGCGGCGGAAGAAGAAATAACCCCAGCCAGCCAATCGGCTTTCCGCGGGCGGCCTACCGATATCCCCATTGGCCGCCTGTCACGGGAGTTGAATGATGCTCCAGAAGTATCCATATCTGCCCCTGGTGATCCTCGGCCTGGCGTCGGCGGCGTGCCTGGCGCTGGGCGCCTGGCTCGGTCAGTGGATCATCGGACTGGGCGGAGCTGCCGCCGGCCTGTGCCTGATGGCGCTGGTGGAACCGATGCGTCGCCACTTGGGACTCGGCGGCAATGAAGAAGAAAAATTTGTCAACGTGGTCGAGCTGACGCCGGCTCCCCGCCGCGCTCCGCCACCGTCGCGTCCGCTCCCCGAGCCTGCTGCCGACTGCTCAGACGGGACGGCAGTCGAGCAGATGCTGGCCCAGGGAAGGTATGCGCTGCTGCTGCGTCCGCAGATTGCCAGCACGCTGTCGCTGGCCGATGTTCGCATGGCGCAGGAAGCCCTCGACGTCTGGATGGGAATCGTGCCGCAGGGCCCCGTCATGATGCGCTGCCAGCGGTACGATGAACTTGAGGAGGACGACAAAGACCGCGTCGAGCGGCGGATCGAGGTCGACGGCTTCTATCTCGACCGCTACTGTGTCACCAACCGCCAATACAAGCGGTTCCTCGATTCGGGTGGATACGAGCAACTGGCGCTGTGGGACGAGGCCATCTGGCCCGCCATGCTGCAGTTCGTGGACCAAACCGGCGCGCCCGGACCGCGATTCTGGCACAACGGGACCTACGAATCGAGCAAGGAGGACCATCCGGTCGTGGGCATCTGCTGGTATGAAGCCACGGCCTATGCCCGCTGGGTCGGCAAACGGCTTCCCAGCGATCCGGAGTGGGTCAAGGCCGCATCCTGGCCGGTGGTAGCCGAGAACGGCAAGCTGCTCCAGCGGAAGTTTCCCTGGGGAGACGCCATGGACCGGTCGATCGTCAACCTGTGGGGCTGCGGACCCGGCGATACCATCCCCGTCTCGTGCCACCCACAAAGCGCCTGCCTCGGGGGCCCGTACCAGCTCATCGGCAACGTGTGGGAATGGACCAGCACCAACTTCGGAGTGTGGGAGCCGTCCACCTTGAGGCTAGAGTCGGAGATGCCTCTCAAGAGCCTTCGCGGCGGCGCCTTCGACACGTACTTCGACACCCAAGCCACGTCGTTCTTTCAAAGCGGCGACAATCCCCTGGTCCGCCGCCACAACATCGGCTTCCGCTGCGCCGTCGGCGTCTGCGACATCTACAGCGCCGACGAACTGGCCGCGGACGGCGAAGGGGGTGAAGCGAGCACGAAACACGAGGAGGCGGTCCTATGAATCGCAACGGCGTTGTCCTCCTGGACTCGTACCGCCTGACGCAATACGCGGAAAGCGTTTGCTGCTACATCTGCGGCCACGGAAACAACTTCGATGCCGAACTGTGCCGTCACTGCTACGCCCCGATGGCGCTGGCCCATCAGGCGGCGTCGCAGCGCATCTGCCCCAAGATGGTGGCCGCGATCGGCCCCTCAGGCACAGGCAAAACCGTCTACCTGGGGATGCTCACTGATATGCTGTCGCGGCAGACCGAGCCGATGCAGCTTTTGGCGCGGGGCGCGTTTTCCATCGCCCTGCAGCAAACGACGATGGCCGCCCTGGCGCGCTGTGAGTTCCCCAACAAGACACCGAACGAGCCGGACCGCTGGAACTGGGTCCACTGCCAGGTGCTGCGGAAGCACAAACGACCGGCGGAGCTGATCATGCCCGACCTGGCGGGCGAATCGCTGATGGAGGAGATCGAACATCCCAACACCTATGCGGTGATTCGCGCCTTCCTCGAGCGCTGCTCGGGCGTGATGGTCATGATCGATGCCGCCCGCGCCCAGCGCGGCGACAGCGACGAAGACTTCCAGATCATGAAGCTGGTCAGCTACTTGTGCGAGCTGAACCCCGACCAGAAGAGCGGCTGGTCCGCCCGCCCCGTTTCCCTGGTGTTTACCAAGGCGGACGAGTGCGAACGCTGCTTCGAAGACCCGCAGCTCTTTGCCACGCAGCACACGCCAGGGCTGTTCCAGCTCGTCCGCGAGCGGCTCACCCGCCACCGTTTCTTCGCCGTCGGCGTCGCCGGCACCACGGGCTATCGCAACGAATTCTTCGGCCGCATGCACGTCCCCTTGAGGATCGAACCCCGCGGCATTGTGGAACCCTTCCAGTGGCTCGTGGAGTCGCTAGGACCGTAGATGAGGAATGACCAATGACCAAATAATAATGACCATTGGTCACTGGTGCAGGGTCATTCACTATGCATATCCCTCAAGCTATCTTCACGTCGGTGCGCGGCAAACGCCTGGACGGCTACCAGCTTGCCGCGCGGAGCGAGGAGGTGGACGACGAACTGGCCCGCGATCTCCAGGCTTGGGGACCGGCTCACGACTCGCTCCTGCACCCGCGCGAAGGGATTGAGAGCATCAACTTTCATCCGCTGGCGGGAGGGAAATGGTACGTGCTATCGCGGACGGTCTGCTCCGGGGCGGAATACAGCGGGCGGGCCGGCGGACGAGTGTACACGCAGATGTTCCTGCTGCCGCCGGACGGCCTGTCGCGGTTCGCGAACAATCCGTTCCTGGTGCTGCGGGCGCTACGGGCCGCCGGGCGACTGGTCGTCTATGACGACGTGCCCGATGCGCTCCGCTCGCTCCGCCTGGTGGGCCGGGCCGCCGAGCACGAGACCGACGATCGCAACCAGGTTCCGTCCGGCACGCTCACCGCGCTGGAGCGGGCCCTCCGCGAAAGCCACTCGGTCGCCGTTCTGGGCGTCAAGGAAGCGGAACCCTGGTTCTCCGCTCTCTTTCGCCGCCTGGGGGTGGACGATCGGCTGCAAACCTCCTTTTCGACGGGTCTGAAACCGTCGCTGGGGCGCCCCTTCAAACTGTTCGTCGCTCCCGACGACGCCGTCCAACAGCGCCAACTCAGCCGCCAAAGCGGCGTTCGCATGGTCGAACTTCGCAGCGACGCGAAAGAGTAATTCCAGACGCCTTGCGCAGTCGTGCAGCCCTTACGCTGCGCGTGATGCCTGCACTGACACGGACGCACTACGGAGTCAAGCGGCGAATTATCGCGCCACTTCTCCCCTCTGGGTGTCACCGCTATACTGCGAAGTTTCAGGCCAATGGAAGCAAAATCGCTGCGGGGCCAATTGGCGGCAGTCCGACGGCGGGCTGGCAACGGAGCACCACGAGGGAACCATCGATGGCAGATTCGGCCAGGCTAAGTGTCGGCGGCAAGGAATACGAGCTTCCAGTGGTCGTCGGTTCGGAAGGGGAACGGGGGATCGACGTCTCCAAGCTGCTGGCTACTGCCGGTCACGTCACCCTGGACGACGGCTACGCCAACACCGGCTCCACCTCCAGCAGCATTACGTTTCTGGATGGCGATCGCGGCATTCTCCGTTACCGCGGCTATCCGATCGAGCAGCTCGCCGGCAATTGCGATTTCCTGGAGGTCGCGCACCTGTTGATTTACGGGGAGCTGCCGACTCGCGAGCAATTTGAAAAATTTCGCAGCATCATCCTGCATCACACGATGATCCATGAGGTGATGCGGGCGTTTTACAACGGCTTTCCTCGAGACGCCCACCCGATGGCGATCTTGTCGAGCGTCATCTCCGCTCTCTCCACTTTTTACCAGGATTCGCTCAATCCCAACGACGCCCGGCAAGTCGAGATCTCGATCCATCGGCTGCTGGCCAAGCTGCCGACGATTGCTGCCTATGCCTACAAGAAGTCGATCGGCCAGCCGTTCATCTATCCGCGGAACCACATGCAGTACGCGGAGAATTTCCTGCACATGATGTTTGCCACGCCGTGCGAGGAATATGTGGTTGATCCCGACGCGATGGCGGCACTCAACCTCCTGCTCATCGTGCACGCCGACCACGAGCAGAACTGCAGTACCTCCACCGTGCGGATGGTCGGTTCTTCCAACGCTAACCTGTTCGCCTCGATCAGTGCCGGCATTTGCGCGCTGTGGGGCCCGCTGCACGGCGGAGCGAATGAAGCTGTGGTGCTGATGCTGGAGAAGATCCTTCAGGAGGGAGGAAACGTCGGCAAGTTTGTGGACATGGCCAAGGATAAAAAGAGCAATTTTCGGTTGATGGGCTTCGGCCATCGGGTCTACAAGAACTTCGATCCGCGGTGCACGATCATCCGCCAGGCGTGCGTCAAGGTACTGTCCAAGCTGGCGCTCCGCGACCCGCTGTTCGACGTGGCCAAGCAGCTCGAGGAGGTCGCCTTGCACGACCCCTACTTCATTGAGAGGAAGCTCTATCCCAACGTCGATTTCTATTCCGGCGTGATCTACCGGGCGCTGGGAATACCGGTGCAAATGTTTACTGTCCTGTTCGCCATGGGGCGGCTGCCGGGCTGGATCGCCCACTGGGTCGAGATGCACAACAACCCGGCCAAGCGGATCAACCGCCCGCGGCAAATTTACACCGGCCCTACCGAGCGCAAATTCGTCCCGATGGACCGGCGGTAGCAGCTAAGCCTCAATGACCAAGTCCCAATGACCAAGGAGAATCAGCCCATTGGTCATTGGTGCTTGGTCATTTGGTCACTGCCGCCGCCAATCCACTTGGCATATACTTTAAGACAGCAGAAGATATTTTGTATCTGTTTACACTTCAATGAACGACCGCCAGCGAGCTCACGACATCCTGCGAGAAGCGAAGGACGCGCTGGCCCAGCGGCTGACCGAGCTGGTGCTCCAGTCGGCCGAGGACATACTGGCAGATGCCCGCGGCGACTCGTACATGAACGAGATCGAGTCGCTGTACGAGCAGGTCGGCATGAAGCTGGCCCACGTCAGCCAGATGCTCGCCAACTTGCCCGCCGAGCTGCCGCCGCCAGTCGAGCCCGCTCCGCATGCCGGCGTGGCCGAGCGCGGCGACACGTTCACCGTCGCTACCGAGCCCTCTCCGAGTGCCGACGCCGTCGTGGCCGATACGACGCCAGCGCTGATGGGACCGGTCTTCGTCGCCACGCCCGCACTCCCCGCCCCGCGCACTGAGGCGTGGACCGAAGCGAGTCCGCAGACGTTTCAGCAGTTTGCCGAGCGGATTCAAGCCAGCGATCTGACAGGGGCCGGCGCTGTGCTCGGGTCGCTCCTGGGCCTCTCCAAGACGCGGGCCGTCGCGTGCGCTAAAACGTTTTCGCGCCGCCTCCGCAGCGACCCCGATTTTCTCCCTAAAGTGTCGCAGCTTCGCCGCGAACTGGCCGCCGGCAGCCCCCAGGGGGCGATGGCCCTGCTCGTCGATTGCTTTGGGCTCACCGGAGTCGAGGCCTTGAGTGTCATGAACACCCTGCGCCGGCGGCTGGAAGAATGAATGTCCAATGACCAAGTCCCAATGACCAATGAGACTGGAATTGGTCATTGGTGCTTGGTCATTCGTCATTTGCCAGCGGCTGCTGGTTCGCGATTGGCTGCTCCCTTGACGTGCTTCTGCCACCCCACCGGCCGCGTCCAGGCCTGCTCTTTTTGGTCCTCGAAGGACGGGTTCTCGGGCGCGCGGCTCGACGTCACGACCGCCCGCACGTACAACTCCTTGCCCGTGAGCTGATATTCGGCCTTCGTCCCGGTCACCTTCGCGAGCACCTTGCCAATCTGCTCGGAGTACCGCTGCGTGGCGCGGATTTCCTCCCCCTTCTCGTTGACCACCGGCTTCCCCTTCACGTCCGTGCCGATCAGCGTGCCGACGAACTGCGTCTCGTACGTCGCTCCCTCCTGCGGCACAACTTCCAGCGACAGCCGCCCCTTGTCGGCATCGAAACGTACGTCGTGCAGCTCAATGCCGCTGGACGCGTAAAAATCTCCTGCATGCAGCGCCTTGATGAGTGAATCGGGGGCGAGCTTCTCGGCGCGGACCATGACCCAGCCGCGTCCCGGCGAGGACCCGCGCGTGCCGAAATAGTTGTGCGAGTCGTCGGTGGCCATCCCCATCAAGGGTGGGCTCTTGAACTCGACGATGCGCAGCGAATTGGCGATGTCCCACATTTGCTCCATGCCGGCGTGATGCTTGTCCCCCAAATGGTTTACCCCGGGATGGCCGTTGTAGATTTCGAAGAACCGCTCCTGGAGAACTGCCGCCATGTCTTCGGCCGTCACCGCGTAGCCGTAGTTGGGATGGTTGAGATGGGCGAGCATCGGCCGGCCGAACGCCTTGCTCTGGTTTTCGACGGCACTGAGGTTGTTGGCAATCGTTTCGCGGAGCGAATTGCCGCGCTGCGGCTTGATCAGGTCGCGGAGATTCGTGGCGTTGACGTGGATCGGCAGGGCCTGGAAGCTGTCGGTGATCTCCTCTCCCTGGATGAGCAGGAATTTTTCATTCTCCTCCAGCAGTGGGCGGAACTCGGTCAGGGTTTTGAGCCGGATTTCGGTCTTGCCGTCTTTCTCGCGTGTCTCGACCCACTTCTCGCCGAACCGCTCGCGATAGCGGGCCAATCCGCCGATGGCGTCCCGCGTCTGCGCCTTTCCCTCGTCGATCCACTTCTCCCCTTCGCTGAGGATGTTGTGGTCGGAAAGGGCCAGGAAGTGATAGCCGCGGCTCTTGTACCAGTCGCAAATCATTTCCGGGAAATCATTGCCGTCGCTCCACAGGGAGTGGGTGTGGAGGTTGCCTTTGTACCATTTGGCGCCGGAAGGCTCCTGGGCTTGGAGCGGGAGGGTGAGTGCGATCGTAAAGATCGGGAGCCAGTGTCGAAGTAAGCGGACCATGATCAGTTCGAAACGTGGGAAGGTCTGGGGATTGCTGTAAATTCGCGCGATTGGCTTTATAGCACAGCGGCAAGGAGGCACAAAGTCACGGAGGAGCGGTATTGCAAAATCTAAGTGGATGAACTCATTCATTCGCCGCTGGGTGCCTCCGTGCCTTCGCGTCTCTGCGTTGAATTCGAGAGACCTCGCAAACGAATACCGTTTGCAATGAATCTGGGAACCCTTGGTATACTGACGCGGACTTCCAATTCGCTTAAGTGACTACCTTCACGCCTTGCCTGACTACGAAGAGGGTTCGTTTTATGAAACCGGTTGTCGCTCGCCGCCATTTTCTCGCTGCTGGCTCCGCCGTCGCCATGGCCGGCCTCGCCGGACTGCCGCGGCAGTCGCCGGGCATTGCCGCGGAGCAAACTGTGGACCTGGAAAAACACCCCTACATCGACGCCCACTCGCACGTCTGGTCGCCGGACACCAAGCGCTGGCCGCTGGCAGGCAATCTGACCAAGGCGGACCTTGCTCCGCCGAGCTTCACGCCCGAGGAGCTGCTCAAGCTGGCTCACGAGCAGAAAGTTGGCCGCGTCGTCCTCATTCAGCATCACCTCTATCACGGCTGGGACAATACGTACCTGATCGACTGCGCGGCCCGCTTCCCGGGCGCGTTCGTCGTTACCGGCATGATCGACGATCAGCACGAGAAGGACATCCCAGCGAAAATGGATGAACTACTCAAGAAGCGAGTCAAGGCGTTTCGCATCACGTCGTGGATTTATAAGGACCAGTGGCTCGCCAGTGACGGAATGGAAACCATGTGGAAGCACGCCGCCAAGACCGGCCAGATCATGAGCTGCCTGATCGACGCCAAGGACCTAGTGGCAGTCGATGCTATGTGCGGCAAACATTCGGAGACGAAGGTCGTCATCGACCACTTCGCCCGGATCGGGGTCGATGGGACGATTCGCGACGAAGACGTCGCCCGCCTCTGCGGCCTGGCCCGCCACAAGAATGTCTACCCCAAGCTGTCGGCCTACTATGCCCTGGGCAAGAAGCAGGCGCCATACGAGGACCTGGTGCCGATGATCCGCCGCGTGCTGGATGCGTATGGCCCGTCGCGGTGCATGTGGGCCAGCGACGCGCCGTACCAAACCGACAAGGGGCACAGGTACGGCGACTCGATCGCCCTGATCCGCGACCGGATCGACTTCCTCTCGGCCGGGGACAAGGAGCAGCTACTGCGAAAGACGGCCGAGCGAGTGTACTTTTCGTAGGACTGGTTTCCAACCTGTCCCAAAACAAATTGCTGGCCACGCTGTATCCAGCAGCCATTGGCCGTCATTTAACGACCTGTTTAGGACAGGTTGAAAACCTGTCCTACGCACCAAACACTTTGCCACCCTCGCGCACTGAATTCGAGAGCGCATGAACGCTTCCCAGTCCATCGACGTCGGCGCGCTTCCGGCGCTGGCCGGCGGCATCGCCCCAGGAGCGCGCGGCTTGAGCCCGTTTCGGCGTCTGCTGGGGGCGGTCTGGACTGAGCAGGCCGAGCAGCTCGCGGCATTGGCGATTGGGCTGGGCCTCAAACGCGAGCAGGCGGCCGACGCGCTTCAGGACGTGTACGTGATGGCAATCGACCGGCCGCCGCAAATCGATGACGCAGGCGACCTGAAACGGTGGCTATTTCGCGTGACGGTCAATCGCTGTCACCTGGAGCACCGGCGGAAAAACCGCTGGCGAAGATTGTGGCAGTCGCTGGCCGCGGCGTGGCGCGGCGAAACGCTCGTGGGGCAAGTCCAAGCGGAATTGAAACAAGAGGTGGACCAGGCTTTGGCAAAGCTGGCAAACGACGATCGGGCACTCGTGGCGATGCGATATTTTTCCGATTTGAACTCGCGTGAAATTGCCCAGATCGTCGGCATTCCCGAATCAACTGTCCGCGGCCGGCTGCGAGCCGCCCGGCGAAAACTGGCCGAGGAATTGGTGAGCTGGAACGATGAAGACTGAACGAGATAAATTTCGAGCTTGCGCCGAGTACGCCGACCGGCTGGTCGATCTGTCGGACGGAGACCTGGCGGCGGACCAGCGGCCGCTCGTGGAATCGCACATCAGCGCGTGTGCCAGATGTCGGGAGGAGTTGGCGCGGCTCAATGCGTCGCTGGCGGTGCTTCGTGGGACAGGTTTTCAACCTGTCCGGCACAGCACGCAGAGCGTGCCTGCTGCGTACTATGCCGCCGCGCTGAGCCTGGTGCTGCTCCTGGCGGCCGGTTTTGTGGCGCTGCGGATTTTTGGGCCGGACGATGCACCGAAAACGGCCGGTGTCATGCCACGACCAAATCAGGTGCGTCCGGCGACCGATCCTCCGGTCGCTGTGGACGAAGCGGCAGTCCTCCGCCGGATCGCCCTGATCGAGCAGCAAGCCCGGCTGCAAGCCTCGCTCGACCTGATGCCGAAAGACCCTTGGTTTGCCGAGCAGCGTGCGGCAAATGAGGAGCTGCTGGCGCAGTTCAAGGAGGCAGTGGCCGCGGGCGGCGTTTCCGCAAATTCGCGCGAGGGAGCGCCAGCGACCAAATTGAATCTTGACGAAGGAGATCCGCTATGAGTCGGTTGATTTTTCGTGGTTGGCTGTCCGTGCTGGTGGCAGCAGCAGTGTTGGCTGCCTGCGGATCGGTGCGCGCCCAATTTCGCGGCCGGAATCCGACCGACGCCGAACTTGACCCGGAGGCGACACGAAAATTGGTCGGTGCGATTGACGAGAAAGCGCTGGCCAAGCCGCCCGAGCGGGAATTCAAGGTGGAAATGGGCCCGGCTCAGGAGACCAAGCTGTTTCGCGCCGATCCGAAACTGCTTGAGAACAAGTTTTTGGCTCGAACGGCCCTCGTCGTTACCTCGGAAGAGGTCGGCGAAACGCGAAATTTGAGTTTTTCAACTTCCGGTGTCCCCATCGCGATTAGTGAGTTTGTCTATGCAGTTCGCGAATTGCCGCAAGGAGCGAAGCGACTCATTGACGGAAGGTCCGGCGGGCAAACGTCGATTTTTTCTGGCGTGGAGATGTCGCAGTTTTCCTATCGGCAGATGGGTCTTTCGCCCGTCCCGCCAGACGCGGCCATTGCAACCTTAAGCGACTATTTCAAGCTCCTATCGCAGCTCTGTCCGAAAGAACTTCTGCCACCTCAAACGGCGATCGATTTCCTGACCAGTCCCGATGCCATTTGGGAAGTCTACTGGGAGAGTGGCGCCGTAGGTAACCCTTCCAATCGCAGGGCCTGGTACATCACCGTATACGCACCGACGGAGGAACTGGCCGAGCAGCGGATCCGGGCGATGATTCAGCTTTGGGACAATGGCCTCTGCCGCCCGCTACAACGCGATTGTCTGACCGAGGCAAAGAAGTCCCTTCAGTCCGTGCAGCAGGGGTACGACGAAGTCAACAAACTGACGGCGGCGATCACCGCTAAAGAAGAACTGCTGGCCAATCCGTCGGAGATCAACAGCGATATCCTTTCCCAGCTTCGGGCACAAAAAGTCATGGTGGGAATCGAGCTGGCGGGACTTAACGCGCGCGTCAAGGCGTGCAATGAAATGCTCAAGGAGGTCCGCGACGACACTCGGCCTCCATCCCAAGTCCACAACTCCATCGCCGACATGAAGGTCCGCGCCGAAGTGGAACTCGTCGGCAGCAAGGAAAAACTCGACCGGATCAACAGTCTCATTGCGGAAGGAAACGGCCGCGAGGCGCTGCGTGCGGAGATCGACCGCATCAAAAAGGCCAAGCAAGGCCTACAGCAGCAGATCGATCGCCAGCACCAGCGCCGTGCGGAAGCCTACGCCCGCCTCGTCTCGCTCTATGCGCCGCTCGAAATCAAGGACAACAAAATCACCATCACCCCGGTAATGTGGACGAATTGACGGCCGGAGTCTTGTCGTTACGCCCCCGTCGCCGCCCGCAGCTTTTGGCACAGCAAATCCGCCTGCCGATTCCTTTGCAGCATCCGCCGCGAGGCCAGTTCCAAGTGCCGCGTGAACAGCGGCAGCTCGCGCGAGCCTTCGGTCGTTTCGGCTTCCAGGACAACGGCAAAGTGCAGGTCGGTCCCCCATTGGTCGGAAGCCAGGCGAATCTCTTCCACTTCGCACTTGGTCACCGAGTCAAACGGGATGCGATACCGTTTGACGTCTCCCTCCAGCAAAAACTCCCGCCGCGCTGCGTCGATCTTGAAAAAACCGATGTCCGTCTGCGGCTCGAGCGAGAACGTCTGCCAGGCGTGCCGCGGGATGATCTCCAGGAACAGTGCTTCCGCGTCGTCGTGCCGCACGAGCGGATTTTGGCGGCTGGCAAACGCGCGCTTGGCAACCGATTTCAAATAGCGGCTGGCCATCAGCTTTTGCAAGTGCAGCAGGCAGAGGACGCTGCCGGCGCCGACCAGCAGCCCCGCCACGACGCAAGCCGCCGTGAATCCCTGGTTGACGCCGGCATAGGCAATTCCCAGCACGACCAGGCCGATGCCCCCCACCAGGCCGACAGGAATCGGCAATAGCGTAAGTGCGGTGGCGATCCACAGGTTGGCCGGCGAGAGCACGCGGCGAGCCTGGTCGCGCGGCACCGTTGCAATCTCGGCGAGGGGGCTTGCCACACTTGCCGCCGCTGAACCGTACGGAGGGCTTGCCGCGGGGGCGGCTGGGAAGTTGCTGGACAGGACTTCGGTAGGCGGACGCATGGAAGACTCCACGACGAGATCAGGAATAAGTAGTTGACATCCGGGCAACGGGTGCCCAGCAAACTTAGGTCGTGCGTTGCGAGTCGTGAGTCGGATTACGCGGCGTGTGACGGTTGTGCCGCACGCCATCCGTCGCTTGCGAAACGAAATGCTGGCATCCAATGACTCGATTCGCACGCGTCCCCCGGGGGATAAGCTGAGCCCTAGTTTGCCGCCTGAAGAGACCGGGCAATTCCGGCAAACTTTGCCGATTCGCAAGTGCGCGGACAATTGGAATCGATGATTTCCCGCGCCAGCGTCAGCCGAAATATTAACACACTGTCGCAGTGTTTCGGCCGGACCCGCAGCGTCGCTATCTTCTCGCCGAGACCAAGGAAGGAATGCCGTGGTGACTCGGCTCTCAATCGTGATTCCGTGCCTGCGCGGCGCCGAGCAGTCGGAGGAGACGCTGATCTCCGTGCTGCAAAACCGGCCCGAGGATTGCGAAATCCTGGTTCCGCACGCCTTGCCGTACGACGATCCGTATCATCTGGACGGCGAAGTCAACTTCCTGCACGTGGAAGCACGCCCCACGCTCGTCGATCTCGTCAACGCGGCAGTCGAACACGCCGAGGGCGACGTGATCCACACGCTTTCCTGCGGCATCCAGGTCGAGGAAGGTTGGACGACAGAGGCGCTGGTCCATTTTGCCGATCCAAAGGTGGGTGCGGTGGCCCCAATGGTTGTGCAGGCCGATCAGCCGACGCGGATCGAATCGCTCGGCGCTGGCTACACGCGCGGCGGACTGCGCTACCGCGTGGGGCACAATCAACCGCTGCCGCGGCGACACAAGCTGGCGGATCAGATCGTCGGTCCGACGCTAGCGGCTGGCTTCTACGCGCGCGAGCTGGTTGATGCGCTGGGGGGCTTTGCCGAAGAAGTCGGAGATGAGCTGGCGGACATCGACTTGGCGCTATCGCTGGCCGAACTCGGATTCCGGACCGCCTTTGAGCCGGCCTGCAAGGTCAACGCCCACGGCGATCTCGAGGGCGGGAAGCGGACCAGCGCCTTGTCGCGAGGCCGGCAGCTCGAACGGCTCTTCCTGCGGCATGCAGCGGCGCGCGGCGGTATCTGGGCCGTGCTGGCTCATCCGCTGGGAATCGCCGCCGACACGTGGCACGATCTCCCCGGCCTGGCAGCGGCGTTCAAACTGCTCGGCCGGTTCGTGGCCTCCTGGGAATTCGGCACCATCCAGGCCTACAAGCAGCGGATGGCAGAAGCCGCGGACTACCTGGCCCACGAGCCCACGCTGGAAGAGGCGCGGCGAATGCTGGAAGCGGAAGCGCCGGCCAGGCTTGTGCCGCAGATGCAGCCGCTAAGTCGCAAGGCGGCGTAGTCGTGCTTCGGGCCTAAATGGCGCATTGGCTCTGCAAGTGGCCTGCATTGGCGGCCGCGGCGCCCGCTGTTAGAGTGGACCTTTACCGGCGAATTGACCCACATCCCCTGCCGGCCCCACCACTCGCCTCATTCCATGGCCCACCAAGCGAAACTTCCCCCCGCCATCGGCATCGATCTGGGGACTACCTTCTCGGTGATCGCGCGGCTGGACGACCTCGGCCGGCCGCAGACGCTGATCAATGCCGAGGGGGACAAGATCACGCCCAGCGTGGTGTTCTTCGAGGAAGCAAACGTCGTTGTCGGCAAGGAGGCGGCCAAGGCACTGGCGACCGACGCCGAGGCTGTGGCTCAGTTCGCCAAGCGCGATCTCGGCTCGCGGTTCTATCACCAGCGGCTCGGGGGTCGGCATTATCCGCCCGAGGCCATCCAGGCGTGGGTGCTGGCCAAGCTGCGTCTGGACGCGCAGACGCAGATCGGTCCGTTTTCGAAAGCGGTCGTCACCGTTCCGGCGTACTTTGACGAGGTCCGCCGCAAAGCGACGCAGGACGCGGGATACATTGCCGGCCTGGACGTGATGGACATCATCAACGAGCCAACGGCCGCCGCCGTCGCGTTCGGCTTCCAGGAGGGGTTCCTCAAGACCGACGGCAGCGGCGAGAAGCGAAAGATCCTGGTCTACGATCTGGGCGGCGGCACGTTCGACGTGACGGTGATGGAAATCGGCGGCAAGGAATTCAAGGCCCTGGCCACCGACGGCGACGTGATGCTGGGAGGAGCCGACTGGGACCATCGGCTGCTGGATCACGTGGCGGAGGAGTTCAAGAAGAAGCACGGCGCGGACCCGCGCGAGGACGCCACCTGCCGCGGGCGGCTGTGGCGCGAGTGCGAGGATGCCAAGCGGACGCTCTCGGCGCGAACGAAGGTGCATATCGCCTGCGACTACCGCGGCCACGCGATCCGCGTCGAGATTTCGCGGCAGCAGTTCGAAGAGATGACGCGCGATCTGTTGGACCGCACTTCCTTCACCACGCGGCAAACGCTGGCGGCGGCGGGACTGACCTGGAATGATATGGAGCGGATCCTGCTCGTCGGCGGCTCCAGCCGCATGCCCGCGGTGGTCGAGATGCTGCGGAAACTATCCGGCAAACAGCCCGATGCCAGCGTCTCGCCCGACGAGGCCGTAGCTCATGGGGCCGCGCTGCACGCCGGCATTCTGCTGGCCAAACATGCCGGGCAGGCCCCGCACTTCAGCATCAAAAACGTCAACTCCCACAGCCTGGGTCTGGTGGCGACCGACATTCGCACGCGGCGGCCGCGGACCGCGGTCCTCATTCCCCGCAACACGCCGCTGCCCGTTACCGCGCGGCGCGTCTTCAAAACTCAAAAGTCAGGGCAGCGATCGATCCTGGTGCAAATTGTCGAGGGGGAGAGCGCCAACCCCGGCGACTGCGTGCAACTCGGCAAGTGCTCCGTTCGCGATTTGCCCGCGAACCTCCCCGAGAAGACGCCGATCGAAGTCAAGTTTCGCTATGAAGACAACGGGCGGCTAACGGTGAGGGTCAGCGTTGAGGGCGCCGGCAGCCAGCGGAAGCACGAGCTGACGCGCGAGAACACTCTCTCGCAGGAGCAGCTCGACGCCTGGCGGAAGTACGTCACCGGGATCGGCGCGACGGAAGCGCCCGCTTCGGGGAGCCACATCGAGCAGCCCGGCGGCGTCTCCGCCAGCGAGGTAGAAGAGATTCCGGTCGCGGAAGTGGAAGAGGATCCTCGCTCTTAGCCGGAGCCTAACAGGCTTCGGAGAACGCTCTTCTTTACGCGGCGTTCTGTCGGATGTGCCACCTCGGTCCCGGAGGGCGTTGCCCTCCGGCTAAGGACATCACGCCGCGTGACGCTTCAGTTCCGCCAGCCGCCGCGCGACGGCCGCGAAGACCAGGTCCGGTGTCAGATCGCGCATGCAGCGGTGATGCGACAGCGGGCAGACTTTCTTGCCGCAGGGGGCACACTCCAGCGGCAGCCGCAGGTGCATCGTCCCTGGCTCGTAATTTTCGCTCCAGGCTGGGTCGATCGGGCCATAAAGAGTGATCGTCGGCGTGCCCAGGGCAGAGGCCAGGTGTCTTGGTCCGCTGTCGGTGGTGACGACGAGCCGCGCTCGCTTCAGGCACGCTTTCGTCAGGCCGAAGGAAAGTTCATGGGGCGCCAGTCCGGCCAGGCATTTGACTTGTGGATGGTTTGCCAGTTCGGCGGTCTGGCGCGCGTCGTCGCGCTCGGACGGACCACAGTTGATCAGCACCGCGTGCCCCAGTTCGCCGGTGATTCGCCGCGCGAGGGCCGCCGCGTGCTCGGCGGGCCAGCGTTTCGAGCCGCCGAAGGCGCCCCCCGTGTTGAGAATGACAACGTCCCTCGGCAAATCGAGGTCGTGCCACACGCGGTCGGCGGCCGCTTCGTCGGCCGGCAGAGTCGCCAGCTCCAAATGCCGCGGCTGCGCCTGGACGCCGAGCTGATAGGCAAGCTGGAGGTAGTAATCCACGGCGGAGACCGGCTTCAGTCTGACGCCGTCGCGCGGCGGCTGGAGAACGTCGGTCAAAAGCCAGGTGCGGCCAGGGCGGGCATAGCCGACGCGGCGTTTGGCGCCGCTGGCCCGCGCGGCCAGTGCCGACGCAAGCGTGTTCCGCAGCAGGATCATCACGTCGAACCGCTGGCGGCGAACGCCGGCCCAGAACTTGATCGCCTGCGAAAGTCCCCACCGCTGCCGATGATCGTAGAGCAGCAGCTCGTCGAGCCAGTGCGTCCCTTCCAGCACGCCGGCCAGATAAGGGCGGCAGATCCCGGCGATGTGCGCCCCTGGGAAATGATCTCGGAGGGCCCGCAGAGTGGGCGTGGCCATCGCCAGGTCGCCGACCCAATTGGGGAGCAAGAGGGCGATCTTTCGCATGACAGATGGCACGTGCGAATCCTTCGCTTGAGTGACACGGAATGACGGATCGTATTCCAGGGGAAGCGAGGCACCAATAGCAATGAGTGCTATCAGGCCTGCGGCCTATCGCCGTTGCCGCAGGGCCTCGTAGAAGAGCACGGCCGCCGTGGATGAGACGTTGAGACTATCGACCTGTCCCAGCATGGGGAGTGAAACGGAAATGGTGTCGTTTCCGCGCCATTGATCGGAAAGGCCGTGCGCTTCGCTTCCCAGGACGATCGCCGTCGGTTGGCGGAAGTTGACTTGCGTGTAAGGCGTGCTGCCATCGACCCGGGCGGCAATGATCTGGCAGTGGTTATTTCGCAGCCAGGCCAGGGTTTCGGCGCTGCTGGCCGCACAGACTGGCAGCGTGAAGATCGCTCCCAAGCTGGCGCGGATAGCGTTGGGGTTGAAGAGGTCGGTGCCGCCGTCGGCCACGATCAGCGCCGCGACTCCCGCCGCGTCGGCCGTGCGCAACACCGCGCCGACATTGCCCGGCTTTTCGATTCCTTCCAGGACGGCAATCACATAGGACAGGTTTTCAATCTGTCCTGACTGTTTCTTGGACAGGTTGAAAACCTGTCCTACGTCGGAGAGAGACCTTCGCGGCGTTTCCGCCGTGGCCAGGATCCCTTCCACCCGCTGCCCGAATGCCAGCTTTTCCATCACCGGCGGTGTCACGTCGATCCGCTGTGCGCCGGCGGCCAGCGCGCGCAGGGCAAGCTGCGCCTGATCCGGCTGGAGCAGCTTCTGACACACAAACAGCTCGCGGATCTTCACCCCGCCCTCGATCGCCAGGCCGATCTCGCGCGAGCCATCGATGACGATCCGCCCCTGCTCGTCGCGGCCGTGACGCTCGCGGAGCTTGACGGCGGACTTGATGCGCGGGTTGGTGAGGCTGGTGATGAGCATGGCGGACACTCAAGTTCAAAGTTCCCAGTTCAAGGTTCAAAGTCGCGGTCAATCCAACCTTGAAATTTGAACTTTGAACACGTCCTACACCCCCGGCCCCACAATCCCCAGCAGCCAGCACCCATACGCAAACGGCCCTGCCACCAGCACCGAGTCAATGATGTCCAGCACGCCGCCAAGACCGGGCAGCCAGGTGCTGCTGTCTTTTTGCTCCATGTCGCGCTTCAGCAGCGACTCGGCCAGGTCGCCGATCATGCCGGCGACGGCAATGACCAGGCCATAGCTCAGCCAGCCAGCAATACTGGGCATGACAAATTTCGAGCCGACCAGGTACGGACCGACGAAGTAGAATACGCCCCACGAGGAGATGCACGCCGCCACAATACCGCCGATCGCTCCTTCAATCGTTTTCTTGGGGCTGAGGATGGGTGTCATCTTGTGCCGGCCCAGCAGACGGCCGGCGAAGTACGCTCCAGTGTCGGACATTTTCACGACGGCAAGCAGCGACAAGAGCGCCAAGAGGCCCCACTCGTGGCCGTGAAACAGTCGCAGCGCCGCCAGAAAGCCGTACAGCACGCCGACGTACAGCAGAGTAAAGATCGCCAGCGCCAATTGCAAAATCGTCTTGCCGGGGCGCTGGAACCGCTGCATCTCGACCGCGAAAACGACTGCCGACCAGAGCGCCAGTACCAAGGCCATTAGTCCCAGTGGCCCCAGCGGCTGGCTCAGCTCGTGCGGCAGACCGCGCTTGGTATCAAGCGCAAGCAGCCGCACCCAGATCGGCCCGCAGGCGGCCAGCGACAGCAGCACGTTGCCGACGTACAGCGGCCAGGCCACGGGCCGCCACTCTTTGGCGGCGAGCAAGCTCAGCACCTCTTCCGTCGCCAGCACGGTGATGACGACGAAGATCGGCAACAGCCAGACTCCTTCCACACCCACATACATTCGCTGGTAGTCGAGCCAGACCAGCGCAAAGAGGACCGCCAGGATGACGGCGGCACTGAGGAGGCGGAGGCGGAGCAAGGCATCAGTTCCGGCGACAAAGAAAGGGCAGGCTTAAATGACCAATGACCAAGTCCCAATGACCAAGGAAACACCAGCCCGGTCATTGGACATTGGTCATTGGTGCCTGGTCATTCGGCTTGCCATTTGACTTGCGACGTTTCTGATTGACAAGCTCACTTGAGCGACTTGAGAAAGGCAATCAAATCCGCCAGTTCCTGCTCGGAAAGCTGCTTGTCGAGGCCGGCGGGCATCACCGAGACGGCACTCGGTTTCTGAGCCTCGATGTCGCTGCGGGCGATGCGCTCCTCCTTGTTCGGGCCGGTGACGAGAATGACTTCGTCGCTCGTCTCATTCTTGATCACGCCGTTGAGCTGCCGGCCGTCGGTGGTCAGGATGAGGATCGGCTCATAGCTGCGAACCAGGCTGGCCGAGGGGAACAGGATCGATTCGAGCAGGTCACGTTCGTTGCGGATCTGGGCGATGCGGGTCAAGTCGGGGCCGGCCTTGCCACCAACGTAGCCGACCGCGTGGCAGGCGTTGCAGACTGCCTTCGTGCCGTGAAACACCTGCTGGCCGCGGCGGATGTCGCCGCCGGCCATTTTGGGAAGCATCTCCTCCAGCCGTTTCCCTTGCGTGGCAATGTCGGCATTGATTAGCGCGTAAAGCTCCTCCGCTGCTTTTTGCACCGGCGGACTGAACTTTGCGAGGTGGGTTTTAATGAGGTCAATCCGCAAACTGGTCAGCGACGGCGATTTTTTCAGCGTCGTGACCAGCGCCAGACCAAGCTCCTCGTCCGGCTTTTTCTCATAGGGAGTCAGCAGCTTGTCCATTTCCAGTGGCCCCGCCGCGCCGACTTGCTCCAACAGATCGCGAAGTTGCTCGCTCGAAAGATTGGCGGCGGCGATCGCATCCGCCGCATCCGCCCGCGCGGCGACCGACTGCTTGAGGCCGTCTTCGAGCAGATACCAGAGCGATTCATCGACGCTGGCCAGACCGCCAGGAATTGCCGCCAGCGCCGACAGCCGCAATTCGACCGTCCGGGCGGCGTCCGCGGCCAGCGCTCGCAAGTTAACGGTCAGATTCTCATGTTTCGTCTTGGCATTGGCGAGTTTCCGCACGGCGGCGACGACGTCGGCAGCCAGCGGATCAGGCTGGGCCGACACGGCGCTGGCCAGCGCATCGAGCCAGCCGGCTGGCGGCTCCTTCAGCGCGGCCTGCGCCATCGCGCTGGCTGCCGCGCGCCGTGAAGCGGTGGAAAGTTGCTCGTCCGTGAGGGATTTGGCGATCAGCGATTGCACCTCCTGCTGCTGGGCGAACCGCGCCAGCAAACTCGCCAATTCCTCGCGCTCGATATCGACGGTCGGCCCAGTCTTGAGCCGCTGCGACAGATAGCCGACGAGTGCCGAGCCCCAGTCGGCATGATGGCCGACGACCCACAGGGCGGTTTCCTTGAGTTTTTTATCGTCCGCATCGAGCAGAGGCACGACGTCATCGGGCGTGAGCCCGCCGCCAGCCATCTGGTCGAGGGCAATGAGGGCGGCGCGGCGGGTATGCACACTGGACGACTTCAGCCCTTGGCGAGTCGCGTCGCCGTCGCCGATTTCGATGAGCGCGTAGATCAGCGCATGTTCCATCGCCCGGTCGCGCGGCTCCGTCAACTCGGCCAAAAGCGGTGCGACGGCAGCAGAGTCGCCGATTCGGCCCAGCGCCTCGGCGATCACCGTGCAGTTCTTGCGCTGAGGGAGCAGTTCCAGCAGTAGTGCCAACGCCTCTTTGTCGCGCCACAGACTCACCGCGTGGAGCGCGGCAACGTTGCACTCAGCACGGCTGAGGCTGATTTCCTGCCGGACCGCTGCCCGCGCCAGGTCGGAATCGATTCGCGCTAGGGTCCCAAACGCGCTGCGAGTCAGCTCATCGGATATACCCCTACGGATTCCCGCGACGGTTGGCTGGACAGCACTTTCTCCGCGCTTCGCAAGTTCTCGCGCGGCTCGTTTTCGGATTGCCGGCCGTGGGTCTCCCAGGCATATCACCAACGCGGACTCCCTGACCTCCTTCCACGCCAGCGTCAATCCTCGCGGATCATCCACTTTCGGCGCACCCTTCCGCCGCACGCGATAGATGGCCCCGCGAATGTCCGGCTTCCAAAGCTGACTTGACGGGCAGCAGAGCTTGTACCAGCCGCCGGTGTCCACTATCAGCAAACTGCCGTCGGCATCTTCCAGGATGTCGGTCGGATGGAAGTCGAGATTTGACGACACTACGAATTCCGAATCCTTCGATTCATACGATCCTCCCTTCTTGGTCAGCTCGTGCCGCGTCACGCGGTGCAAGTTGAAGTTACAGGCAAACAGGTTCTGCTGGTACTTCTCGCCGAAGACCTGCGATTCGTAGATCGCCAGGCCGCACGGGGCGGCGGGGCCGAGATGCGACAGGACCGGCATCAGCTCGCCCGTTCGCGGATGGCCATCGAGGACGCCGTGCTCTTTGCCGTAGACGCCGCCGTAAACCGCGTGGATCACGCCATCGCGGAGGCCGCCGCCGGGGTGAACGAAAAACGTCGTCGTGAAGAAGCGATCGCCGTCGGCGTTAAAGACCACATCGACCGGGTTGTCCATACCGCCGGTCATCACCGGCTCCAAGTGGGAGCCGTCCGGCCGGCAGCGGAAGATGTGCGAGGCCTTCGTCTTCCACTCCTTTCCGTGGACCATGTGCGTCTGCTCGGCAAACGCCCCTTTGGCCCAGTAGATCCAGCCGTCGGGTCCAAGATACGGCCCGTGCAGATCGTTGGCGCAGCCCGTCATCGTTTTTCCCTGGAACCACTCTTCCCGCTTGTCGGCCGTCCCGTCGCCGTCGGTGTCGGTCAGCTTCCAAATGCTCGGCACTGCCGAGACGTAGAGCGAGCCGTCGTACCACATGGTCCCTTCGGGAAACATGAGCTTGTCGGCAAAGACGGTGTTATTGTCGAATTTGCCATCGCCGTCCGTATCCTCCAGTCGCAGGATGCGGTGCGGTAAATCCTCGATTTGTTTCTTGACCGGATCGTTGGTCCCCGACGAATCGGAGACGTACAGCCGCCCCTGCTCGTCAAAGTCGGCCGTGATCGGCCGTTCCACCAGCGGCGGCCCGGCGGCCAGCTCGATCGTGAAGCCGTCGGGAAGAGTGAAGGTGGGGAGCAGCTCGGTGCCGTCGTCAACCGCCGGCTCCTCGCCGGTAGCCTGTATGGAGAACAGCAGCATCAAGAGCGGGACGATCCAGATAACTGCGACGCTGGCAAGAAGTCTCATCGATCGGCTCCGAGTCGAAGGTGCAAAGCCACGCGGCGATTATAGATTGTCAACAGTCGCTAGGACTACAATGCAGCCCCAAGGAGTCTCGATATGTCCGACTTCCGTGTCACCGTGGCGGTGGCCGCGGCATTGGTCCTTTGCGGAGTCCCTCGGACAGGAAATGCCGCCGATGCGCCTCCCAACATCGTCCT
>DASRJP010000500.1:0-6757 GCA_035649415.1 Pirellulaceae bacterium
TTCGCTCCAGCGCTTCGGTGAAGATGGTCTGTTCGTTCACATCGCCGCTCCTGTCGGATCAGGCCCGACGTCATAGATCAGTGCGATGCCCGCGAGCAATTTGCGCACGGGATTCTCGGATTTTTTGTCCGGCTACCGGCAGACCGCATTATTAGAGTGGCTCATGGCCCAAACTCTCCAGCAGCCAGGCTTTGGCGTAAGCCCAGATCTGGTTTGCCTTTCGGGGCGAAACGCCAAGCGCCGCAGCGGCTTGTTCGCTGGTCAAGCCGGCGAAAAACCTCAGTTTGACCAGCTCGGCTGCCTGGGTATTGGCCTCGGCCAAGCGGTCCAGGGCATCGCTCAACGCTAGCAACTCATCCGGGGTTTTCGGCGAGGAGAGAGCGAGGGAATCCACGTCATGCCGCTCGAACTCGCCGCCGTGGCGCAGGCACTGTTTGCGCCTGGCGCTTTCGACCAGGATGCGCCGCATTGCCTCGGCTGCCGCGCCGAAGAAGTGGCCGCGGCTATTCCAGTGCTGTTCGGAGTCGGAATTCCCGACCAGCCGCAAATAGGCTTCGTGGACGAGCGCCGTGGCCTGTAACGTTTGGCCGGGCTTCTCCAGAGCCAGCTTTGCAGCGGCGAGCTTGCGCAGTTCCTCATACACCAGCGGGAGGAGCTGTTCCGCAGCCTCAGGATCGCCCGATTCGATCTGCGATAAGATGCGTGTCACGTCAGACATCGACCCAATTGTGGTCGAGCCGGAACCTGGCCGCAATCAACTCTTAGACCGGACGATTGGCATCCCAAGTCGCCGCCGCGGCATCTCAGAGCAACTAGAAGTCAGCTCCTAGCGCGGTCGGTCACATCGTCCTACTTGATCGAGCGAATGGCTATTGTTTTGGCCGCAGTTTCGGGTGAGGACAAGTATGGCTTGTTTCACACTCACCGGAAGCGCGCTCCAAGCGAGCACGACGTCGAGCAAATCGGCGTCAAATGACGACAAGTCCAGACAATGTGGGTCGCTGCTGTGCAGCGCATTTGCAGCGCGCGGAGCTTGCTGAGTTTCGCAACCGCTTATCGCAGAATTTGTTGCGTCGATTTCAGACGCGGGTTCAATTCCCGCCGCCTCCACTTGTGGGCATCGGAGCCATCCGGTGCCCTTTTTTGTTTCTTGATATTAGAAGGTGACGATTCGCAAGGAGTTCGCTTTCCGCACCGCGCCCAGCCGAACTCGCCGTTGCGTCGTTCGATGATGCATCGGATCGAGCGAAGGCGATTGTTCACGCGTGCGACTCCGCCGCATGGCAACACGAGCCGGAGTTTTGAGGAACCGACTCGTATTCGTCATGCCGGCGCCACCAGACGCCGGTCTCGTTGCGCCCCTTGGGGGCGCGGTCGAGCCACGGGTACATGCCCCAGAGAGCATCCAGACCGCGCGCATAGGCGGAGTAGGTGTGGTAGACGACGCCGCCGTCGAGCACCAGCGCGCTCATGCCGGGCCTCTCGCGCGTGTACGTGGCCACGTCGGTTCCGGTCGTAGCCGCCATCTCGGCGACGGGCCCCTCGTCGCCGCGCCAATCCAACGCCGCCTCGCGCTGGTAGTTGTATTCGATGCCTTCCTGGCGTTGTTGGCCCTCGGTGAAGTAGACGTTGAAGTCGGCATTGAAGTCGCTGCCGAGCGAGGACGCCCAGGGGAATGTCCACCCCATGCGGCGCTTGTATGCCTGGAGCTTCGCAAGCGGTGCCCGCGACACTGCCCAGAGCATTACGTCGTGGTTGGCCAGGTGAACGGCAATGCCGTTGAAGCCGTCCGCAATCGCTGAGCAGGACGGACACCCTGCCGCGTAGTCCGGCCCGAACATGAAATGATAGACGAGGAGCTGCGAGCGCCCTCGGAAGAGGTCGGCCAGCGAGGCGGCCCCCTCGTCGGTCTCGAATCGATACTCCTTGTCGATCCGCACCCACGGCAGCTCCTGCCGCCGCCGCGCGAGCTCGTCGCTGCGCCGCGTGAGCTCCTTCTCCTCCTTGAGCAGCGCAATCCGCGCCGCCAGCCACCGCTCTCGACTAACGATTTGGTGCTGCATGGTTCGGATCTCCTTTGGAAGGAACTTGAGTCCACATCTCAGACGCGTCGGGCGCGGAATTCGACCTGGAGCCGCCACGACTTGCCGTCGGGTTCCAGCCGCTGGCCGCGCCAGCGATAGGACTCAGCGGTGATTTCGCTGAACGTCCAGCGGATCGGCGTGCCGTCCGGAAAGTGTCCCTCTTGCACGATTTCGTTGCCATGTTGGCGGCCGATCAACTCGGCACGAACGCCGTCATCGGGGTTGAACCAGAACACTCGCCAGGCGCCAATCGTCGGATCGAAATATCGAAACGTGGTGCCGTACCAGTTGGCGAACTTCGGCGAGTCCGGAGTGCGGACCGACCGCTGCGGATTGATGAACACATCCTGAATAGCGCGGCCGCCCAGCACCCACGCGAAATGCGCCTCACCGGTGCTGTGTGTAACGTCGCCATCTTCGGGATAAGTGACGATGTCGAGTTCCCAGCTTCCAATCAGAAAGCCATAGAGATCGTCCTGGGGACTAATGTCCGGGGTGCGGCTCGTCGTGGCTAGGATTTCCTGAAAGGCGTCGCTGGTTGACGCAAGTTCGTGATGTGTGTTCATTGCCTGCTTCCTTGTTGGTTCGGCGCGCCGCACGGGGACGCGTCTGGCCGGCTGAGGAACGAGTATTAGGAACAAATTCGCGGTCGGCCCGCACGCAACTCCGTCAGCTATTTCGCCGGCTCGAACAGTTCGATCGGGTTGCCATCCGGATCTTCCAGTTGGATCTGCTTGCCGTGCGGACCGACTTCCATTTCATTGCGGAAATGCAGTCCCGCGGTCCTTAGCCGTTCGATGTACTCGGGAAGATCCGCGACGCGCAGGACGATTCGGTTCCATCCGCCGGGCTGCTGCCGCTGGCCGTCGGGCATGGGGCGCGAACCCGACGCTCCTGGACCGCTGAGCAAAAGGTCAAGGGGTCCGAGCGCAACATTCGCGAAGGCCGGAAGTTGCTGATGCTTAAGATTGAAATCGAGATGCTCGGTGTAGAACGCGATGGCGCGACTCACGTCGCTAACCTGGTATCGAACGCCGTGGAAAGCCCTCACGAAGCTGTGTGACGTTTCGGGTGGGCGCGTCCCCTCAAGTTTTGTAGCAGATGAATTCTCTTTCATGGCTGGGCCTTTCTTCGGGTGTAATGACCCGCAAGTTCGATGCCAACATAGCTTTGGCCCGCCGATTGCGGCCAACAAAGTCTTTCAATTTCATCGTGAACGACATTAGAATGAGCCCACGATGCTCACCATTCTGGGATCACCGGCCACTTCCCGAGATGCACTTTCGCGCCGCCGGGTCCTGGCCGCCGGAGCGCTGGGCGCGCTCGGTACATTGACGACGGCAATCCGGGGACAGAATGCCGCAGCCAGCGAGGCACCCCATGCCAGGCCAGAATCCTTTGGCCGGGCCAAGCGGGTAATCCTGCTCTATCTCTACGGCGCGGCGGCGCAGCACGAGACGTGGGATCCCAAGCCCGACGCGCCGCTGGAAATCCGCGGCAAGTTCCAGCCCACCGCCACGAGCGTTCCGGGCGTGCACATCTGCGAGCATTTGCCGAAGCTGGCCAAACTGGCCGATCGTTTGGCCATCATCCGCTCGCTGTCCCATCCGTACAACATTCACTCTGCGGCATACACGATGACGGGAATCGACAAGGTCGATATCCCGATGGAACTCAACCCCTTTGACTCGCGCCACTGGCCGAGCTTCGGAAGTGTCGTGGATTACCTGGCGCAGCAGGCCCAAGCGACGTCACCGCCGCCGCCAATGCCGCGGAATATCTGCCTGCCGTTTCGCTTCTCAGCGCGGAGCGGGCAGTTTACCCGCGGCGGGCCGTATGGCGGATTCTTGGGACGGGCGTTCGACCCGGTCTGCACGGACTACGAAGGGGACATCACCGGCCGCACCGAGCGCTGGACCGGTTCGGCCAGTGCGAAGGTGAACGAGCCGTACCTTGGCATCGGCCCGCAGGGGCGATTTGTCGTCTCCAGCGGCGCACAGCTACCGGCTGAGATGACGCTCGACCGGCTGGACTCGCGGCGATCGCTGCTGACGCAATTCGGCGATGCCCGCCGCGAGCTCGATGCAGCTCCCAGCCCGCGCGGCCACGGCCGCTTTCGCGAGATGGCCTACTCGCTGATGACCTCGACCAGCATTCGCGACGCCCTCGACATCAGCCGCGAGCCGCAATCCCGGCGGGACGCCTACGGCATGACGCTGTTCGGCCAGGCGACGCTGGCCGGGCGGCGGCTCCTGGAAGCGGGCGCCAGCGTCGTGACTGTGATTTGGGATGAGATCGACATCGCCAATTCGGCTTGGGACACCCACTTTCATCACTACGAGCGACTCTCCGGCGAGTTGCTGCCGGGCCTGGACGCGGCATTCAGCTCTCTGCTGGCCGATCTGGAAGAACGAGGGATGCTCGACGACACGCTAGTCCTCTGCCTGACCGAGCATGGCCGGACACCAAAACTGCACGACAAGGGGGCGCAAGGGGTTGGCCGCGAACATTGGTCCGATGTCTACGCCAGCGCCATGGCCGGAGCTGGCATCCGGCCAGGTGCGGTCATCGGCAGCTCCGACCGGCACGGCGCTTACGTGCACGAGAACCCCATCAGCCCCAAGGACATTCTCTGCACGATCTATCACCTGTTGGGGATTGATCCCCATCAGATGATCACGGATCGCCTGGGCCGCCCCTTCCCCTTGGTGAGTGGCGGGCGAGTGGTGGAGGAATTGCTGAGTTGACCAAGGGGCCAGCTCTGTTTTGGGCGGGAATTGCCAGCTTCAAGTTTGCATCGGTGGAAAGTAGCGCTGGGGTGCGAGGCGATTTCGACCTGCCGGCTTCAGAATCGCGATCAGCATACCCCGCTCATCGAGCGCAGCCACTTCTGGCGCGTCTGGGCAGGCAGGGACATCGATCACTTGACCATTGACAACTCGCCGCACCTGATCGGGAGAAAGCAAAACCTGCGGCATTGCCGGCAGCCCAAGCTGTGGCGGCAGCAAGTGCCCTTGGAGCGAGTTTTCGTGCAGTGCAGCCAGCGGCAAGGCCTCGTCGGCGCAAAATGGTCCAATGGCTGTTCGCACGAGGGCCGACAAGACCGCTTCGGTCGCAAGCGCGCGGGCGATGTCGCGCCCCAGCGAGCGGATGTACGTGCCACTGCCGCAGCGGATGTCGAGGACAAACTCCGGGTAGGCGTAACTGACCAGTTCGATGGCATGGATGTGCACCCGCCGCGGAGCGAGCGACACTTCTTTACCTTGGCGAGCGAGCTGATATGCCCGCTGGCCATCGACCTTGAGCGCGGAAAACGCCGGCGGCATTTGGTCAATGTCGCCGACAAATCGCGGCAGGACGCCGCGAAATTGCCCCTCGGTTGGGACGGTAGCGTCGGTCATCTGTTCCACGCGACCTGTGACGTCCTCGGTATCGCTACGTCTGCCGAGCAAAAATGTCCCGCGATAATGCTTCGTCAGCCGGTGCAGGAACTCCTCCAGCCGCGTCGCCTGGCCAATGGTCACCAGCAGCACTCCGGTGGCCAGTGGATCGAGTGTGCCGGCGTGGCCAATCTTGTGCGGCTTCACCAGCCGCTGGATGTGATTGACCACGTCGCGACTGGTCATGCCGGTCGGCTTGTTGATGTTAAGCAGACCGAACATTCGTGATCTCGAAGTCGTTGAGGTCGCGGATTTCGGCGGCAGTCTTGGCGGCAATGTTTGTGAAGCGACGATAGAGGGCCTCGACATCTTTCACGCCGAGGCCCGCGAGCGTGCGAAATTTGTGGGACAACAGGTCGTTGAGATTGCCGCTCGTATTGCGGGCGTGCCCTTCGGGGTACATGACCAGACCGCTGTCGTAGGACAGGTTTTCAACCTGTCCAGGCAGGCGAGACGCCTGCCCCACGATCTCCACTCTCGTCGGAATCCCATCCGGATACTTCGCGTCATACTCCGGCCCGCCGTGCACGAACTCGATCCGCTCCATGAGATGTCGCGTAAGCGGATCGAAAAGTGCCGCATCGTCATAGTCCGCCGGCATCAGCATCAGCTCCTTCCAGTCCGCCTGCTTCGTTTGCAGCGCCTTCCGCAGCAGAGTGGCAATGATGTAGACCATGGAGTGATCGGCACTTTGCCGCGTTGTCGGATTCCGCTTGTGAGGATCTCCAATAATGCCGAATGCGGGCTCGTAAATCGTGATGCGGACACGGTCAATTGCTGATTCGTCGGCCGACAACTCGCGATGTTTTTCCAGGAGGCCAATCAGCCCGGCAATCGCGCCCGCCGACTGGTGTTCGTACAGTCCCAGCTTGAAGTGCATCCCCATCACGGCGAATTCATCGCCGCCGCTAGCCAGCTCCAAATCAAACGGGCTCGTGCCGGTCTGCCGCGGCCGTTCGAACAGGCAAAATACGGCCTGCCGATTTCGAAAGATGTCCGCCGGTCCCACGAAGCCTTTCATCGCTCGCCGCATGCTCGTCACGGCGACTTCGGCGCTGATTGCGGCCGAAGCCCCCTTGGAATCCGAAAGCTGCTCGCCGTGGCGGATCGCGCGAAAGGGAACGAAATGGGCGACGTTCAAGCCGATGGCCGATTCGATCTGTTCCGCTGATGCACCGAGGATCGCGCCATACACCGCCGCCGACGCAATTGCCCCATGTAGCACATGATCGA
>DASRJP010000501.1:0-3781 GCA_035649415.1 Pirellulaceae bacterium
ATGCTTTTCCGGGTCGTTGCCGAACTTCTCGCGGTGGCCGAACTTCGGCGGCGGCATACCGTGCGCGCGGCGGCGCGTCTCGGCGGTCTCGATGATCGCCGGCACGTCGAACGTGTCGCCATCCACGGGCACGCAGCCCTTGATGATCGACAGTGACAGCCCCTCCGCCTTCAAGTAGCGATCGTCGATGCTGATCAGCGCGGC
Organism: Pirellulaceae bacterium; assembly: GCA_035649415.1. Classification (GTDB taxonomy): domain Bacteria; phylum Planctomycetota; class Planctomycetia; order Pirellulales; family Pirellulaceae; genus DATKDU01. The sequence continues at coordinate 205 of DASRJP010000501.1, forward strand.
GAGTTGCGCGCCGGCGGAATGCCCCATGACCAGCAGCCGATTTGGATCGCCGCCGTGCTCGGCGATGTGGTCGTGCACCCAGTGAATCGACCGGGCGATGTCGCGGAAGATGGTCGCCATCTCGACATCAGGCAGCAGCCGGTAATTGGTCGAGACAAAGACGAACCCCTTGTCCACGAAAGCCTGCGGCTTGAGCTGGACGCTCGATTTGTCGCCGGTTTGCCAGCCGCCACCGTGAATCCAGAAGACGACGGGCAGATTCTTCGCCTCGCGCGGCGCGTAGACATCCAGCACCTGCCGCTCGTGCTCCGTTGCGTAGCGGATGTCGCGTTTGACCTCTTGTGCCGCGGCAGTGGACAGGAGCGCCAGGGCGATGAGCAGGGAGACGGTTCGTTTCATGACTTCATCCTCAAGACGGGAAAGCTATTTCTTCAAACGTTCGGCCGGGAGCATCTCGGCTTGTGGAAAGCCCTCGCGCCACCGCGCCTGGATCTCGGCCTGGCCGTAGAAATCGCCGCCGCCCAGGAGCAACGTGGGATCGTCCGCCAGGCGGTGCTGCGAATCGACATACGCTTTGATGAGGTATTTGCCAGGGGCTAGCGCTGCGCCCGCGGAATCCCACTCTGCTCGCTTGCCACTGGCGGCGATCAGAAACAGCGTCCCGTTGATCATCCGGCGGGGAGTGACGATGCCCTGCGTGAAGGCGGTCGCCTCGGGCTCCCACGCGGCCCGCTGGTCGTTCCAGGCGTGGATGAACAGCTGCACGCCCGTGCCTTCCGCCCAGAGAGCGTCCGACAGTCGCAAGACTTGCTTCGTCGGATACCAGTTGTCGGGCGGCAAGTCGGCGAGCGACGCATACTCGTCGCCCACCACGCGGGCATAGTCCCGAATCCACGCCAGAAATGCCTTGTAGGAATGATCGTCCACGAACATCTTCAGGCCGCCCATGTGCGACACGGGCTCGGCGTACGAGGGCTTCTCAAATTGACCGCTGGCGTCCTTTGGGGGCACCTTCGAAGTCGGCTTGAGTACCAGCAGGCTCTTGGCGGGCTCCTGGACGTTGATCAGCGGCAAGTGGCCCGCCGCCGGCTTGCGGCTGCTGGCCATGAGCTGACGCAGCGTGGCGGCCGGCGACTCGCGGAAGATATTCATCCGCTGGCCGAATTGCTCTTCGAACTGGCGGTGCGTTTCCCTGGGCTTGGCGTGCTGGGGCGACGTCGCGTCCAGCTCGAAGGGCGTGTGGCAGGGGAAACACCGCATCCGCTGCGACCAGACGTTGCGGACGAACGAGTCGAGCAGGCGGTCCTTGCGGTTGTGGCGGATGACCGCGTCGGGCCGCTCGGGCCTGGCCAGATCGGACGCGTTCACCGCAGGCAGATCGCGGAACTTCGGATCGCCACAGCAAGCCCTGATCCAGGCCTCGAACGCTTCGTATTCGGCCTGCCGCGTCTTCGCGTGGATCAACTTCGCTCCGCGATCGAGATCGTTCTCTCCCATTTGGATCAGCTTCAGGATTTTTGATTTCCCGGGATCGGCCAGGTCGATCAATCCCTGATCGCGCAGCGAGGCAAACGTCTTCTCCGCAGAGGGCAGGATGTAATTCTTGAGATCGACGGAAGCCAGGTGGCACTGCACGCAGCTCGAAGGCCGCGGTGAGCGAAAGATCGGCACGATCCGCTGCTCGAATAGCGCCAGCGCCTCGGCCGCGGCGCCCGCATCGTCCGCACTGGTCGCTTCTTCCGGCTGGATCAGGGCAATTGCCAGAGCAACGCCCAGCGTCAGAGAGAACCTCAACATGACGGCGCACCCTCCGCACGAACCCGTTCATCGATCTGCACCAGTTTAGGACCAGTTGCTGCGTGCGGCAACGGAAAGCGGCCGATCCGCAGTTTGGCCCTGGGTAGCGCTGCCGACCCGTGAATCGCCCGCAAATCGCTGCAGGTGCGTCGGGCCGTACTTCTCATTGGCTCGAGACGGCCCGATCGCCCTGTTGACGATCCACCAACCGGCCAGGCCGGCGGCTGCGAGGGCGAGCGTCCAAAACAGGATGAGCAAGGCCAGCGTCAGCCAAGGCGTGCGTTCGGGCAGCGGGACAATCCGCGGTGGATCGCGATTCGAGCCGGGCTGCAACAGGAAGGTGGGCAGCTGCATGGCGGGGACTCGTGGGCAGGCCGAGCTCGCCAATTGCAATCGGTGTGCCAGCCGCGAGCCGGATTTGCCGCCGAAGTGACCGGCCGGAGCTCGTTGGCGGGCATTTCTCGCCAATCGAACCCGCCGCGTGCGTCGTCTCACTGGCGGCGACTTAGCCAACCGACGGGAGACCACTCATGTTCCGCCTGCTCATTCCCTGCTGTTGGCTTGGCCTTTTGGCCGATTTCGCCGCGGCCGAGAGCGTGCCAGAGTTCAATCTCGATTATGCCAAGGAAAAAGCGAACACCATCGTCGTGGTGGACGAGACCGGCCTGGTGCTGGAAAGCTGGCTCGGCACGCTCAAGCCGGAGTCGAAGCTGCACTACAAAGCCGACGAGAAACCTCGCCCCGTCGTTGAGGTGCCCATGATCCTCGAATCGAAGATCAAGGAAGTCAGCGGCAAGTGGCGGATCCTGTTCCTGATCCGCACCGGCGGCGGCCGGGGCCTCGACCGGTCGCCGATCGGTTACGCACCGGCCAGCTTTCTGAAGCCGGACATTTCCCTGGCGACGGTTTGGGTCGAGAAGGGGGAGTGCTTTGCCATCTATCAGTGGAGGAACCCCGGTCCCGGCGCACACCTGCACCCGCTGAACATGACCGAGGAGCAGCTGAAAAAGGCCGTCCAAGAAAAAGTTGTCAAATAGGCCCGGGGGTGAAAGGTTGCCGCCCTAGGGCGCTAAGCGAAAAAATTCGGTAAGTTTCGGGGAATAACTGGCCGGCCTCGCGCATCTATACATAAGGTTACAACTTCATTCCAATTCCGCGAGGTGTGAACACTTATTCATAACAAGGGAATAATCCCCGCCATCGCTGATTCAGCACCGCAGCCCTGAGCCGAGGATTCTCTAACACTTCTACCGCTTCAAACACTCATGCGACATTCAGCCCGATGAACAGCCGCAACTGCCGGCCCGCCAATGGGTTGCATCATTGATGATCGGAGCGAGGGGCAGCGCAGGGCTCAGCTTAATCTCGGTGCTCGACGCAGCGAATTGCAGGCCGGCTAGGGCAAGTCGGCCGCCCTTGGCGGCGCTGGACTTTTTGGTCAGGAGGCGTCATCGTTTGACAGGCTGGTGCTTCAGCCGCCTTCCCCTTGCCAAGGTGTGACATGACCATCCGCGCCTCAACCTCCTGGATTGCTTGCTTCGCGTTGACTGCCAGCGCGCTGGCTCAGGATGCCAAACCGACGCCCGATCTTGCCAACGTGGCTTACGGGTCGCATGCCCGTAACGTGATGGACCTCTGGAAGGCGAAGGCCGAGCAGCCGGCGCCGCTCTTGGTGTTCATCCACGGCGGAGGCTTTCGCGGCGGGAGCAAAGAGGCCCTGCCGCCGGCACTACTCCGGGGCTGCCTGGAGAGCGGCATCTCGGTGGCCGCGATCAATTAT
>DASRJP010000502.1:0-2968 GCA_035649415.1 Pirellulaceae bacterium
AGAAACGACGCTGCATAACCCTACCCTTGAAGAAATACCAGACGCAAGGCAGCGCGCCGCCTGATGGTCCAATCCACCCGCGCCACCCACATTTGCTGTTGCTCGCCAGTTGGCCCCCATGCCGGCCAAACGTTGCCTGGAGCAAGCTAGCAGCTTTGGGCTCCTAACGTAGTTTTCTGCTTCCGCCATGTAAAGAGGGTTCGCAGTATTCTCGTACTTTTAGCCCCGCTTACGTGGGCTTGTTCCACGGAGTCTCCGCGATCCCAGCCAGGCAATTGGCCGCCCTGGCCGCCACGAACAAGTAGTCGCTCAGCCGGTTGAGATACTTCACAACGCTCAGCGATACATTCGTCCCGGCATCGGACGCCAGGGCCACCACTTGCCGCTCCGCCCGCCGGCACACGGCCCGCGCCACGTGCAACAGCGCCGCGCCCCGATTGCCGCCGGGAAGGATGAACTGCTTCAGCGGCGGCAGCTTGGCATCCAAAGCATCGATTTCCCGCTCGAGCGCCCCAACATGCGGCTCGCGGACAATCGTCAGGCCGTGCTTGGCCGGGTCGGGAGTCGCCAGCTCCGCGCCGATGGCAAACAGCTCGTGCTGCACGCGCTCGATCGTGGACGCAATCTCCGCCGGCAGCGGCTCGCAGCGCGCCAGCCCCAGACAGGCGTTCAGCTCGTCTACTGTGCCGTAGGCTTCGATCCGCGGATCGTCCTTGCGGACGCGCGGCCCGCCGAAAAGGCCCGTGTCCCCCGCATCGCCGGTCTTGGTGTAGATTTTCATGAGCGATTCTTTTTCATTCTCCCAGTGCCCAACAAGCACCTGCCGTTCCTTCTGCACGCCGTGCGACGAACCTATAATAACGATCGATTGCGTGCGTCGACGATTCCCCGATCTCCATAGAAAGCCGCGCTGATGCCACTTCGCCTTTGGACGTTGGGCTGCCTCTTGTTTCCGCTCGTGGTGGTCCCGGTTGCCGCGGCCGAGGATTCGGTCGAAGGAAAATTCCTCTCGAATGTCAAGCAGGTAACCAGCGGCTTCGTCAAAGCGGGCGAAGGATACTTCTCCCCCGACGGCAAGCGGATCATCTACCAGGCCCAGCCGCAGGATTATCCGTTCTACCAGATTTACACCCAGCCGCTGGCCGGCGGCCAGCCGAAGCTCGTCAGCACCGGCCGCGGCCGCACCACGTGCAGCTACTTCTCCCCCGACGGCACTCGCATTCTCTTCGCTTCCAGCCACCTCGACCCCGACATCGACAAGACCGAAGCGGCCGAGCGCAAGCAGCAGGAGGAGGACAAGAAAGCGGGCGTCCGCCGCCGCTACAAATGGGACTTCGATCCGCACACCGACATCTTCGAAGCCGATGCGGACGGGCACATTCTCCGCCGGCTCACCACCGCCAAAGGTTACGATGCCGAAGGCGCCTGGTCGAGCGACGGCAAGCAGATCGCCTTTTGCAGCGACCGCGACGGCGATCCGGACATTTATGTGATGGATGCCGACGGCGGGAACGTGCGGCAGCTTACAAGCGCGCCGGGATACGACGGCGGGCCGTTCATTTCGCCCGACGGCAAATGGATCATCTTCCGCAGCGACCGCAAACAGGCCGAGCACCTCCAGATCTTCGTCATCGGCATCGACGGCCAGAACGAAACGCCGCTTACCGATACCAACGGCGTGAACTGGGGGCCGTACTGGCATCCCCAGTCGCCGTGGATCATCTGGTCGGGAGCGGACCACTCTGATCCCAGCGTCCGTCCGAACTACGACCTGTGGCTGGCGAAGTACGAAGTGCAGGACGGCAAGTTCACGCTGGGCCAGCCGCTGCGCGTCACCGACTTTGCCGGCGCGGACGTGCTGCCGGTGTTCTCTCCCGATGGGAAGAAGCTGATGTGGACCAGCACGCGGACGGAAGACCATAGCAGTCAGCTTTTTATTGCCGATTTCAAGTTGCCGCAGTGAGAGCAGAGAGCAGACAGAGACCAACAACAGTTGCAACCTCTGGATTCTGACCTCTGACCTCTGACCTCTGCTTTCTGCTCTCTGCCAAACACGATGCGCCACATCCACGCCGCCGGCATTCTGGTCACCCGCGGCAATCCGATCGAATCGTTCCTGCTGCTGCGGCACCACAACCGCTGGGACCTGCCCAAGGGGCATTGCGACGAAGGGGAAACCGAACTTCAGTGCGCCCTGCGGGAGCTGCGGGAAGAGACCGGCATTGCTCAGGCGGACATCGAACTCGATCGCGACTTTCGCTTCACGATCGAGTACGACGTCGATTCCAAGCGGTTCGGCGAGCGGTGTCATAAGACTGTGGTCTATTTCCTGGCGCGGCTGGTGCGCGACGTGACCATCGCGCCCACGGAGCACGCCGGTTATCAGTGGTTCGCCTGGCAGCCGCCGCACCACATCCAGCAGCAGACAGTCGATCCACTGCTGGCGGCAGTCGAGCGGCATCTGGCGGACTCGTAGGCCAGTGGCTGGGGCATGTACCTGAATAGCACGTCCGTGAGCGATGCCGGGCTGGTGCACCTGCAAGGGCTGACGCAACTCAAAGTGCTCGGCCTGAGCAACACGCAGGTGACTGAGGCGGGCATCAGCGAGCTCAAGCGGGCGCTACCCGAGCTGAAGGTTGAGTGATTGTCTCCTGACCCCTGACTCCTGGCCCCTGCCCGCTGTCCTCTCTGGCCGCATCCACGCCCTAAGGCGCGAGTCGGCAACCGCGAGATGAGTCGGGTGAGTCGGGGGGTGTTCAAGTCGCGTGGCCGACTCAGGCGCAAACGCCTGAATCGTCCGGCCGACTGGAGCTAACGTGTTTGATAGTAACTATTTGTACACATTCGTTCGCGCCGGCCGCTGACCGCTCCTCCAGGGGGTTACTTCCCCCCACCCGACTCGCCGCTGAGTCGGTTTTTGAGTCGGCTAGCCCTGAGTCGCTGGCGGCCGGCAAGGGCGGACCTTCGG
>DASRJP010000503.1:0-3385 GCA_035649415.1 Pirellulaceae bacterium
GAGCCCCGCGCGGCTGGTGCCTGGGGCGCGAAATCAACAGTTGGTGGAGGAGATCTAAGTCGGTCGCCTTGCCGGGCGAGAAGTTATCACTCGCGGGAGGAAGAGATTAGGATTCTGGTTGCGATGAATGAACCTTCACTCCCATCGGCGACGAATTCGTCCCAGCCGCGGCGAGGCTGGTCGCTGCGATTCTCGCTCTTGTCGCTGTGCGGCCTGGTGGCGGTCGCCTGCATCGCCGCAGCCTGGTACGGTATGCGCCAGCGGGAACGCGTGGCGATTGAAAAGGCAGCGTCGCTCGAAGCAACGGTGAAATCCCAGAGCGCGGAAATCAACCGCCTCCGCGCCGAGCTGGGTTACCTCACCATTGGCGACCGTGCGAAAGTCCACGTTCTCATGCACCAAAGCGATAACGAAAACCACTGGAAGTGGCGTGTCTATTTGCCGCCCGGAAAGAATTGGAACCTCTGTTTTGGTCTCGGCGAGGTTCCGCTGCGCGGGTTCGAAGGCGTCCGCCACTCGGCAACGACGACCCAAAGCGGGGAGTATACGATCGAAGCTCGATTCGACCGTGACGAAAACGGTCAGCGCCGCTTTGTCGTCAGCCGCAACGGCGTCAAGACGGCGATCGCCTTTCCAGACGAGGAATTCCAGCGGCTGAAAGCGGCCGGCCATTCTGCGACCACGCTAGGCGCGTCGCAAACCCAGCAGTTCGATCCCACGGGTCCCATTGAGCTGATCCGCCTGCGGCAGCACCGAGTAGTTCCCGGCAGCTCGCCCGGTTTGCCCACGTCCGTCAGCAGTGACGAGCCGGAGTTTGGGTTTGTGATCTGGCTGGAGTGAGTCCGCTGTGCTCTGCCTTTCTTCTGCACGCTGCAATCTAAACTCAGTCATCCCCCATCAAGATCGCCCATTTCCGGGTGCTCTCAAAATGTTCCAGCGCCAGCTTCAAGCTGGCCAGCATGGGATACGCCAGGATCAACCCGAGCACGCCCCATACCCAACCCCAATACGCCAGCCATACAAACAAGAGCACGCTCGACAAATTCAGGTGCTGGCCCGACAGCTTGATCTCCACATAGTCGATCCACAAGATCCGGTTGGCGACGATCAGAATCGACAGCACGATCGCCCCCGCGATGTTCGGCAAATCGACAAAGGCCAGCAGGATCGGCGGCACGCAGGCGGCAATGCTGCCGATGTAGGTGATGTAGTTCAGCGCGAAGAACAGAAAGCCCCACAGCAGCCACTGCTTGAGCCCGAAGAGATACATCAGGATCGCTGCCGACGCTCCCATTCCCAGGCTGACGATTGTCTTGACCCGTATGAACTGCTCGATGCTGCGGCTGATCTCGTCGGCAATCCGCAGGATGGCTTCGCTGCGTTCGCCGGGGAACGCCCGCCGCACGCGGGCCGGCGTTTTCTGCGCCCCCAGAATCATGAACAAGAGATAGAAAAAGGTCAGCAGCATGAACTCGACGATTCCCACGCCGTGTGCAAAGACGTAGCCGATCACGTCCCGCGACGAGACCTGGAAGAGGTCCTCCCACGAGCCCATCACGTTATTGGCCCAGCCGGGCAGGCGAGCGGCAATCCGCTGCTGGTAGGCCGGCCACTGCTGGCGAAAGGTAGCGGCTTCACCGTAGGCATAGAGCGTGATCAGCGTGGCCGCGATGAGTGCCGCGAAAAACAACGTCAGGTAGGCCAGCCAGGGTGGCCAGCCGTGGCGCGACAGGTACCGCTCGGCGGAGCGGGCGACGAAGAACAGGAACACGGCCGTGAGCAGCGGCTTGAGTATCGGCCCCAGCCAGGTAATAGCCGCCGCGACCGCCAGCACGGCCAGCACAATTACGGCGATTCTCGCCGGGTCGTTGCGGATTAGCGGCGGATGGTAGTTAACATCAGTCGTCGGCTGCATGGACGCTCCAAATTTTTTCTGCCCTGGGGTCTTCACAACGGCATGGAAGCGATAAAATGCACGTAGAGGACGGGTAAAACAAGTCCGAAAATCCCTCGCCGCGGTAGCGGTGGCCATTAACTTTTACCGTCGGATTGCTGACGGAAAGACTGGCACAAAAGTGGAGGACTTGCCAGAAGGAAGCTCGCTGCCTGCCAGAGGGGGCGGTGCTAACCACTGGACACCGGGACCCGCTGGGTCCCAGGACCATGGTGGCGCGTCCGAGACCTTTCGCCGACAACGAGAATCCAAGCCCTTGCTCTCCCCGGGTCTTGCTGACCCGGGGCTTTTGTTTTCTTGGCGGGCCGCTTTCGGTTGACTCGCTAGAAGACCCGGCAACTTTCGGGCGGCCCCAGCGTTATTTGAGCTGCCGCAGCATCAGCCCAAGCAAATGGTTCTCGGAAAGCATGCCAAGGAACCGGTTGGCCTGGTTGGTGACGATCGCGGCCGGTAGCTGGTGCTCGATCATGAGCGCGGCTGCTTCGCATAGCCGCTGGCCGGGGCGCAGCGCCGGTATGCGGCGCATGGCGCTGCTGACGCGAATCGTTTCAACGTCAGCATCCCGCAGCGGACCTGCCGGCTGGCGGCAGCGGGCGCGGACAATGTCGATCGGCGACACGAGGCCGATCGGGCAGCCTCCCTGCACGACCGCCAGGTGCGACTGACCGCATTTTTGCATCGCTTGTTCCGCCGCCTCCAGCGTCGCGTCCGGCTCGAGCGGTTCGACCGGTGGCGACAGATGCCCCGTCACCGCGTCGCGCGAGCCGGGCATTTCTCCATAGGAAAATTCACGCAGGAAATCGTGAGTCGTAACAATTCCCAGCAGGCGGCCGGAGCTGAGCACCGGCAGACAGTGAATCCCGTGGTCCAAGAGCAACTTCAGCGCCTGGCGCGGCCTGGCCTCGGGTCCAATCGTCGCCAGCACACCGGCGACAACCGATTCCGCGCGGAGCGGCTCGTCCGCGGCGGCAACGGACTGTCTCCTCTGCACTGCCAAGAGGACATCCATTTCCGACACAATTCCCAGCAGCCGGCCGCCGTCATCCACGACGGGCAAATGCTGCACGTGGAGCCGCTCCATCATCTCCAGCAGCCGATCGGCGGTGGTCTCCAGCGAGACTGCCGGCGGGTTGTAGGTGACGAGCGTTTCCAGTCCAGTCCCGGTCATTGGCGCGGTCTCCCGCTGGAAAGGCCAGCGTCAGCCGTGCCTTCCCTGCGACACAAAGTGTGCGCACAAATCTAGGTCAGGCTTCTTTCCCGCGGGAGACGAAGCAGTTTCGCGCCGCTAGCCCTGCGGCGTTCCGCACCGTCGCCCGCTCGGTGGGCGTGACAAGAACTTGTGGGTCAAAACGAGCCGAGGCGGAAGGTGCGTGCTGTGCCGGTTATGACGACCAGCTTCAGGGCTGGACGGGAGCTTGAACAGGCTTGGGC
>DASRJP010000504.1:0-9422 GCA_035649415.1 Pirellulaceae bacterium
CCAAGGTGGCGATGCCGTCTGGGAGGGCTTGCGCCTCTATCGCGGCAAGATCTTCCGCCTTAAGCAGCACCTCGACCGCCTGCGTAGCTCCGCGCTGGCGCTGGCCTTTGCCCAGATTCCGTCGCACGAGCAGATCACGGAGCAGATTCGCCGCACGCTTGCCGCCAACGACATGTTTGACGGCGTCCATATCCGCCTGACGCTTACCCGCGGCGTGAAAATCACATCCGGCATGGACCCGCGGCTCAATCAATCCGGGCCGACGCTCATCGTCCTGGCTGAACATAAACCGCCGGTATACGACAAAAGCGGGTTGTCGCTCGTCACGGCCAGCGTCCGCCGATTCCCGCCCGACTGCTTGGACCCAAAAATCCACCACAATAACCTGATTCAGTCGATCCTCGCCAAGATCGAGGCCAATGTCGCAGGCGCCGACGACGCTCTGATGCTCGACAAGCGCGGTTTCGTCGCCGAGACGAACGCCACTCACATCTTCATCGTTCACAAGGGCCAAGTACTTACGCCTCGCTGTGTCGCTTGTCCCGAGGGGATCACTCGCGCCGCTATCCTCGAACTTTGCCATCGTCACGGCATTCCGCACGCCGAGCAGGACTTGTCGCTGACGGAGGTTTATCGCGCTGACGAGATGTTCTGTACGGGAACTATGGGGGAATTGGCTCCGGTGACAAAAGTGGACGGCCGCACAATCGGCAACGCGCAGCCGGGACCAATGACGAAACGGTTCAGTGAGCTATTTGCCGAGCTGACGCGGAGCGAAGGCGAGAGCGTGGCCGAATCACCGCCGCACTCGTAGCGAGAGAGGCATTCCCAGATGATTCCCACGCTCAGTCAGGTCTGTTGCCTGTCGAGCGCGTTCGATGCCGACGTCGAGGATTTTGCCGCCGGTCAGTGCCATAGCATTGAAATCTGGCTTACGAAGCTGGAGGACTATCTCCAGCGGCACAGCACGAGCGACGTGCGCCAGTGGCTCGATCGATTTGAGATGGCTGCGCCGGTGGCCAGCTACCAAGGGGGTTTGCTGGCCAGCCAGGGAGAGCGGCGAAAGGAAGCCTGGCAGCTTCTGTCGCAGCGGCTCGATCTTTGCCGCGAGTTGGGGATTGGGACGCTGGTTGTGGCCTGCGACGTGCCTCCGCCCCTATCGCAAGAGGCGATTGGCCGCGTGCAGCTTTCCCTGCGGCAATTGGCGCAAGAGGCCAGCCAGCGAAATGTCCGAGCCGCACTTGAATTTCAGGCGACGAGCGTCCTGGGTAATAACCTGCAAACGGCGGCGGCCCTGGTAGCGGAAGTCGCCAGTCCCCACTTGGGGTTGTGTCTCGACGCCTTCCACTTCTGCATCGGGCCGAGCAAGCTAGAAGATTTGGGTCGCCTTTCGACGGAAAACCTGTTCCATGTACAGCTTTGCGATCTGGCCGATTCACCGCGGGAGCTGGCCAGCGATTCGCAGCGTATCCTGCCCGGCGATGGCGATCTGCCGCTGGCGCCGATCGTCGAGCGGCTGCGGCAGATCGACTATCGCGGGCCGGTGTCACTAGAGCTATTGAATCCCAAGCTATGGCAAGTGCCGGCGCTGCAACTGGGTGAAATCGGCATGACCGCGCTGCGTAAGGTGCTAGGGCTGGCGAAAATAACTGTGGAATGACCGCCAAAACTCTTTCGCCAGCTCTCCCCGGCGATATTCGTGATCGGCGTCCACTTGGCCGCACGCTCTGGTTATTCGTCATTTTGATTGCCAATCTGGCGGTTACGTTCGGGTTGTGGTTTGTTGCTTTTGGCCGCATCGGCGGATTTTGGCTGGCCGTCGGCTACGACTGGCGCGTCATGATCAGCGGAGCAGTGATGGCATCGCAGTTGGTTTCCCTTGCGCTGTGGGCATCCCTATGCGAGCCTCGCTCGCCATTTCGATGGCTGTGGCTGGCACTGTTGTCCGCGGCCTGTGCCGCGGCGATGGCGGGAGCCCTCGTGCCGGCCGCAGTGCTCGCCCGCACTGGCAGCAGGTGGGGACGCTGGGCACTGCCTTGGGGGGTCGTGTTCTGGGAGTCGTACGTCACGTTCATGCTGGTGCTTTGCGCGACGGTCGTTTTTTTACTGGCTGCCGACATTCTTGCCTGGCCGTGCCGGCGAGTGCTCGGAATGCGCATCTCGAGCCATGTCGAGCCGTCCGCGTCCCCTGGGGCGCGCGGATTCGGTTTAAGCGAGCTGTTTTGGTGGGTGGGGATGGCTGGCGCGGCATGCTGGCTGCTGAGGGCAATGATCGAAAACGTGCCCCTGGAGAACGTCGCGCTCGTATTGGTGATCTTGATCTGCATATTGCCCGCATCGCTGCCCGCCGCATGGGCCGTGTTTGGCGCCAAGAATCGTTGGCTTGGGCTGGTCATTGCTATCGCCGTGTGCGTTTTTTATAGCGCTGGATTGTCGGCCCTATTTTGGGCAATCACGACGGCGAACCGAAATATCAGCCATCCCTTGCTCGTGTACCTCCTGTACTTGCCGACCGAGATGATTTTCGCGGTGGCGTTGACGGCATGTGCGACAGTGTATGCAAACTGCACCGCGCTGTACGCGGCGGGGATTCGCGTCGTCACCAACATCCCTGCGAGGAACGCGAGCGTGGGAGGAGGGGGTCGTTGACTGATCCAATCGCGTGGCCGGCTCGCGGCGTTGTCGCCGTCGTCCCCCGGGCTGGGAAACTGCTGGTGATCGAGCGCTCACAGTTCGTTCGCGCGCCGGGCATGTTCTGCTTTCCCGGAGGCGCGATCGAACAAGGCGAAAGCGAAGCCGACGCCGTCGTGCGCGAGCTGCTCGAGGAGTTGGCTCTCCCCGCGCGGGCCGTGCGAAAGCTTTGGACCAGCGTGACCCCCTGGAACGTATCGCTTTGCTGGTGGCTGGCGAACGTGCAACCGGCAGCGGTGCCGCAACCTGATCCGGCAGAGGTAGCTTCGTTTCAGTGGTTGACAGTGGCCGAGATTCGCGGGTTTTCGAACCTGCTGGCCAGCAATCTCGAGTTCCTCGCTGCGTGGGAGCGCGGTGAGTTCGCAATCGATGGTCTCGGCCGCCTGAGTTAGCGCGCTTTTGCGTTCGACCCGCCCTTGAGCGACTGCCGGTTGAAGATTTCTGGATCAAAAGCGTCGCGAGGTTTGAACGCCCCTTCCCGGGGGATGGGTGCGGCATCTTTGGCGGGTGTAAATGGCTGTGGGGGAGCGCCTGGCTCATGCTGCGAGCCCGTCTCCGCGTCGGGCCTGGGGCTTTTTGCGTTGCCGGCGCCTGCTCTCTCGTCGTTCTGCTGCGAAAGCAACGCCTGCGCTTTCACGATCGTCGCCGGCGGCGTCGGAGCGGGAACTGCCAGCGCTAGTTTCGTCCAGGCAACCAGATCTTCGAACTGATGCTGCGTTCGCTTGTCGAAAATCGCTGCCACCGTGTTCCCGTGCTGCCGCTGCGGCATTTGCAGGATGGGACTGTTCTCCGGTTGCTCCTTGTCGAGATACGCCAGCACTGCGAACAGGTTTCGCTGGGTAAACCGCCTGGCGGGTGTTTGACCTGGCGGCGGACGAAGCAAGCGAAACTCCGATTTGGCCGTCGCGCCATGACACCCTCCCGCCGCGCAGCGATTGAGCAAAATGGGCTGCACGACGGCCGAGAAGCGCTCGATCGTTCCCGGCGGAAGCGCGCGGATGGTCTTATCGAGTTGCTCAGCGCTCACTGTGGCGGCCGTATCCGGTCGGCGCACGGTCCTGGCCTCAGGGGCTGCCTGCTCCAGCTTCAGCTTCCGCTCCACCGCAGCAATTCGCGGATGGGCTGGCTCTTTGCGCATGGCCGCCACAAGCTGCTCCCCGGCCTGAGCCTTTAGTTCATGCCGCAGGCACCATTCAGCCAACTCCAAGTGACCGGCAGCACCCGTGCCGGACAACATCGCAGCGCGGTAGCGGTACGCGTCTTCCAGATCTACACAAAGCGTTTCTACATCGGTTGCCGACAGCCTGACCTCGCCGTCCGTGTCGAAGGTCACGATGTAATAGTCCCCCGCGCGAGTCACTTGCCCCTCGATGACATTGCCGTTGCGCAGCAGCAGTACCCCGCGCTGCGGAGTCAGCACGGGTTCTCTGGCCGCCAGCGGCACCGCCGCGAAAAGCAGCAAAAACGAGCAGGCCATCCCGCGAAGAGAGAACATGGCGCGGGGACGGTACTGGTCGATCCGCTCATGGTCAAGCCCAGTTGGCTGTTCATGAAAATCCTTGCAAGGCAGGGACGACGTTAACCCGGGGTTGCCACAAGCCGTGTCTTGGGCTTTATTTACAGCGCCGGGTAACCGTTCATGCGCACGTCCATTTCCGAGCCCGCCATTCGTCTTGGCAGCGTTTGCCGGCGTTACGCTATTGCCGGCACGACCCGCTGGGCAACTGCCGGTGGCCGCGGCCTCAGCGCTATGGCTGGGGATCGGGCTTATCACGCAGTATTCCCGTCCGCGCAACGGCCGCAAGATAGCCGTATGGCGGGTGAACCACTGGCCAGATTGGAAGCGGTTTTATTCCTGGCCAAGGAGCCGCTGACCAGTCGCAAACTTGCCCAGTTTGCCGGTCTGGAGGACGGGACCCAGGCCCGTACGCTCGTGGAGCAGCTCAACGCCCAGTACGACGAATCAGGCCGCGCCTTTCGTGTGGAGGAAATTGCCGGGGGCTATCAGCTCCTGACCAGACGGAAGTTCAGCCCCTGGCTGCGGCGGCTGGCGCACGTCCCTTCCGAGATTCGCCTTTCGGCACCCTCTCTGGAAACACTGGCGGTAATTGCCTATCGTCAACCGGTTCTCAAGGCCGATATCGACGCCATCCGCGGCGTCAATTGCGGCGAGATCCTGCGGCAATTGATGGAACGCGATTTGGTGAGGATCAGCGGCCGCAGCGAGGAACTGGGCCGGCCGTTTTTGTACGTGACAACGCGACGGTTTTTGAACTTGTTCGGCCTGCACAATCTGAACGATTTGCCGAGAGCCGAAGCCATTCGTAGTGCGCAGGTGGTCCCTGGCCCGCCGCTGGCGCTGCTCATGGCGGACGTTGAAGGGGCATCCCCTTCTGGCGAGGAGTCGTCACCCGAGTACACTTTCGATGACGATGGCGGTGGTGAACCTGGAGAACTCGAGACGGGGAATCGGTCCTAACCAGCGTGCCTTGACCCCAACCCCTCAGGGCTCATCCGTCGTTCCAAGTCAAACCCAATGAGGACGATCCCCAAGAAGGAGTGTGACGTGACCGTGACTTTGCTGGCAGAGATTCTCCGGGACCACAAGCTGGCCTCCCGGCGCGCCGTCCACCAGGACCTCCTCATGCCGCCGAGGCTGGACGTCGAAGAAGAGGATCTCGAGGAAGAAGAGGAAGATGACGAGGAGGACGACGACGACCTGGACGAAGATCTCGAGGACGACGACGAACTCGAGGACGATGACCTGGACGACGACGACCTGGACGATGAGTGGGAGGAGGTCGACGACGAGGAATTCGACGAGGACGAGGAAGAAGAGGACGACGAAGACGACGAGGAGTGGGACGACGACGATGACGACGACTGGGACGACGACGATGAGGACGAAGAGGACTGGAGCGAGGAAAAGGATCCGAAGTAAGTGCTGGCGGGCGCCGCCGCCTCGGGCACAATTGCGAGAGCAGTGCTGCTCCCACTAATGCATCATGAAGATGCGTTCCACGTTGCCCCGCAACACCTGCTTGCCGAATTCGACCGCCCGCTCCTCGCTCCAGCCGCGGTCGATCACATACCGCTCGGCAAGCACTTTCGCCAGAATCCGCTTGAACATGGCGAACTTCGGCAACGCGAACTCCAGCTTGTACATGTCGCTGTAGTAACCGATCTGCTTGGTCCGCGGCACCGCCTCCAGCCGGCAGGCCAGATCGTGCTCGATAAACGTCGGCGTGTTGCTGTACCACCAGTGGCCGTTGGTGACGACGTTGGGAAAGATCCAGGCGTAGCTGGTTAATTCTTGATTGGTCACGCTAGCCAGTACGGAAATCGGAAACGTCACCTGCGGAAAGGCGTTGAACAGCTCCTTGTACTGAATCAGCGAGACGCGGCTGTCGTACAGGTCGCGCCCCTGATGAACTCCCGCTTCGTAGACGCCGCGGTTGACGCCGATCATCAGGTCAAAGGGCAGGCGAAACTCCACGCACATTTCCGCCAGCGTCCAAAAGGTGAAACGGGACAAGGCGGCGCGGTGAGCGTCGCCAGCGTCCGTGCGCCCCTCAAAGACGGCCTCTAGCGCAGTCGTGGCCCGCGCCTCAGCAACTCGCGACGGCGCGAAGTCCGGCGGCAGCGAGATCGCGCACGCTTTGGCTCCCTTCGATTTGAAGTGCTGAAATAGCGCGCCGATCGCTCGCCGCAAATCGCCCGCACTGGCCGGTGATATGCCCGTGGCATTTTCCAGCCGCTGCCGCACTTCCGGCCTGGCCAGGTGAAACACCAGGTCGTCGGTCCGCAGGCACGGGATGTAGACGCTCGTGTCAAACCCCTCGAGCGGATCGTCGAAATCGTTGGTCAGGAACACCGACTCGATGCGGCTGGTCTTTAACACCTGCTGGGCCCAGTCCGTTTGCGCCATCTTCGCCAGCGCCGCGTCGTACAGGGTCTCCCAGTTCTCCGGCGTCACTCGATCGTCCGCAAAGCCAAACAGCCGCTGCGCCATTTCGACCAGCCAACTGTACTGGATCGTGTTGTCGAGCGGACCGAGATTCTCGATCAGCCGCCGCACCTTCTCCCGCGGATCGAGCCCCGGCTCCTCGATCTCCTCGCGCGGCATTCCCGCAGAATGGGCCAGCTCGGTGTAGTAGTGGTAACCCAAAATGTCCGCCAGCGTGTGCGATGCCGGGTCGAGCGCACTGATATGCGTATGCGGATCGATCAGCACGAGGGCGTCGAGCTGGTCGAACAGGCGCTGGCGAAGCTGCTGGCTCATCGCTGTATCTCGCGTACAAGCATGAAAAAACCCGCGCGACGACAGTCGTCCGCGGGCTGGTCGATGGTCTCCTTTCGCCGAGCGAAAGGGCGCGTCAAGGCTACTTTCGCTCCTCCAGCCCTAAGTTGGCGATGATGACCTCCGCACCGGGGGTCATGTTGCGGATTTTCGTGGCCATGACCGCCTTCTCTGACGGCGTTGCCTTCTCCAGCTTGCGCTTGATGATCTTGATTTTCTGCCTGCGCTTGCGGCGACGGCGAAGCTCCTTCTGGCGTTCGACAATTCCACCCACGCGAGGCTCCTGACGATGATTTTCTCGGGTAATTGGCCTGATTTTCGAAGTTCTGTTTGTAGCGTACCAGGCCACCGGCGTCAACGTGCGCAGCAGGCTCGCTTGCCGCCGCAGACTTCGGAATCGGATCCAGCGCTGCTCCGAATTCTTTCGAATCGGCTACGAGAATTCCGACTCCGCCTGCACGTCCTCGGCAAGACGGGCCAGTTCTATGGCTTCCCGCACCGCCCGCTCGTGCAGCTCCTGGTTCTTGCTCGGCTCTGAATGCGTCAGGCCCCGCTGCACGTAGGCGGCATAGATAGTCGCCGCCGCTTGCAGGATGACCGTCTGGGCCGCGTCCAGGGAGAGAGATGTTTTAGCCATGCAAAATTCCTCCTTGTCCAAAGGCAAGTAATTCTCCTATTTCATTCTCCCCCCGAAGGACCGGCACTTCAATGCCGCCCGCGCGGCCTTGCAGTGCCGCCCCCCATCCACCAAGATCAATCCGCCCTGTCGCCTGGTCCTTGTGACAGGCAGGAATGCCTGTCCTACTGTTCCTGACTCCCGACTCCTGACCCTTCCCCATGCCCACCGCCCTGATCACCCCTGAAAGCATGCTCCACAAGCCGGCCCCGTATGTGAACATCCTGCAGGCTGGCGGCTTCGAGGTCCGTTATCCGAAAAACCCTCTTTTGGCCCGCGGCCTCCTCAGCCAGCAGGAGACGATCGGCGAGCTGTCCCAAGTCGAGGCGGTGATTGCCGGCGGCGAAGTCTTTTCCCCCGCGGTCATCCAGGCATTGCCGAAGCTGCGGGTCATCGCCCGGGCGGGCGTCGGGTATGACCGGGTCGATGTCCCCTCGGCCACGGCCCGCCGCGTGGCGGTGACGATCACCCCGACGGCCAACCATGAGGCGGTGGCGGAGCAAGCCTTCGCCCTGATCCTGGCCTGCGCCAAGGACCTGGTCATCGGCCACCAGGGCCTGCTGGCCGGAAAGTGGCGCCGCGACCTGACCGAGCCGATCCGCGGCAAAACCCTCGGCCTGCTCGGCCTGGGCCGCATCGGCCGCAGCACGGCCCTCCGCGGCATTGCCATGAAGATGAGGACAATCGCCTGCGAAAAATTCCCCAACCTCGACTTTGTCAAGCAAAACGGTATCGAGCTCGTAAGCTTCGACGAGCTGCTGGCCCGCAGCGACTACCTGAGCCTGCACTGCCCGCACTGCGACGAGACGCACCACATTATGAACGAGGCGACGCTGGCCAAGATGAAGAAGGGGAGCACGCTGATCAACACGGCCCGGGGCAAGCTGGTAGACGAGCGGGCGCTTTTGGCGGCACTGACCAGCGGCCATCTGCGCTGTGCCGGGCTCGACGTCTTCGAGGAAGAACCGCCGCCCAGGGACAACCCGCTATTTGCCCTGGAAAACGTCGTCCTCACGCCCCACCTGGCGGGCAATGACTGGCTATCGCTAGAGAACATGGGGATCGAATGCGCCCAGAGCATCGTCGCCCTCTGCCAGAACCGCTGGCCGGAAGGTGCCGTGGTGAATGAGGAGCTGCGAGGGAGCTGGAAGTGGTAATTCGAACTCCGTCCCAGGCTCCGGCCTGGGACGAAATTAACCCGAGGCTCTACCTCGGCGCCGACCCTGGCTCCTATTGCAGATTGCGAATTGCAAATTGGTCATTGCAAATTGCGGCGGGACCGGTGGCTGGGGCTGAGTGCCGCCGAAGCCCCGGCCGTGCCGCCCTAGACTCCGCCACAGCCAACTCCATTCACCCACCAGGCTGAGTCGGTTTTTGAGTCGGTTTGGCGCGCCCTACTCAGCGGCCGATTCGCGCCCCAAGTCCTTTGTGTATACATACTTACACATTCGAGTCGCCCCGACTCAGGCCGGTTGTTGAGTCGGTTTGAGTCGGCTGGTTAGCCGTGGGACGTGCTTCCCAGCCCGTCCTGGTCGGGCGGGGAAGCCCGACCTACTGGCCAGGTGTCAGGGTACGAGAGTATGCGGGTGTGAGGGTTGCTCCAAGCCCATACCCGCATACCCGCACACTCTCATACCCGCGTATCCAGCACGCCTTGATGCCATCGCACGACTCGCTGCGCCCCAATGGGCACTGAGAGGGAATAGCAAAAGGCCCCCATACGTTTCGAGACTTGCGTCGCCGCGCCAGCGCGCC
>DASRJP010000505.1:0-3306 GCA_035649415.1 Pirellulaceae bacterium
TTCGAGAAGCTGGCCAAACAGGGATTCTATAACGGCCTCAAGTTCCACCGGGTGATCGCGGACTTCATGGTCCAGACCGGCTGCCCGCAAGGGACCGGCACGGGCGGCCCGGGCTACAAATTTGCCGACGAGTTCCATCCCAGCCTCAAGCACAAAGGCCCCGGCGTATTGTCGATGGCTAACTCGGGCCCCAACACCAACGGCTCGCAGTTTTTCATCACCCACGTGGCCACGCCGTGGCTTGACGGAAAACATTCGGTCTTTGGCCAGGTCGTCAGCGGCCAGGACGTGGTGAACGCGATCAAGCAGGGGGACGTGATGAACAGCGTGACGGTCGAGGATGTACCAGAGGCATAGTGATTGAAAGAATGACCAATGACCAAGCACCAATGACCAATACATTCAAGTTTCATTGGTCATTGGGATTTGGTCATTGGTCATTCATCAGACGGTTGCTCTTGACTCGCCGTCCCCGCCGTGCCTACCATCCGCCCCCCGCTCTGCACGGCCGTCTGCTGGCGGTGCTCGCTATCAAGCGCCGTGCGAAACGTGCCTTCGGCCACGGAGGGCCACATGAGTGAAAAGACCGCCTGGGCAATCGCCCTGGGTTTGATTCTCGGCAGCCTGCTGATGGGCGGCTGCTGTAGCACGTGCAGTCCTTGGGGTGCCACCGCCCCGGCGGGATACTCCGGGGCCTACGGACCGGCCGCCACCGGCGGTCTCATGACAACTGCTCCGCCAGCCGGCGGACAGACGCTCTCCACCAATCCCGGCTGGCGGGCATCGGGGACTGCCCAACCGGCATCGGTGACGCCCGCTACGCCCTAGCGCCCGGCTTTCGCGCGGGTTCGTCGAGGAACGTCACCGGCAGCCGCACGGCCGCCTGCAAGCGGTCCAGATACTCTTCCCGCGGAATATCTTCCGCGCCCAGGCTCCGCGTGTGGTCGTTGGTCCATTGCACGTCGAGAAGCTGGTAGCCGCGCTGCGACAAATGCTGCGTCAGCTTCCACAGCGCCGCCTTCGAGGCGTCGGTGGCGCGGTGAAACATCGATTCGCCGGCGAAGAAGCCGCCGATGGCAATGCCGAACACGCCGCCGACCAGCTCGCGGCCGTGCCATACCTCGACGCTGTGGGCAAAGCCGAGCTGATGCAGAGCTTGATAGCCGTTTTGCAGCGCCAGGGTCATCCAGCAGCCGGTGTCATCCCGCCGCGGCGCTGCGCAACCTTCCACCACGCGCGAAAACGCGCGATCGAGTGAAAACGTGAACTCGCCCCGCCGCAGCCGCCGCGCCAGCCGCCGCGAAACGTGAAACCGGTCCAGCTCGAGAATCCCTCGCGGATCGGGGGAGAACCAGGCCAAAATCCGCTGCCGCTCGTAACACAGCGGCATCGGAAAAATGCCGCTCTTGTAGGCTTCGATCATCCACGGCGGCGACAATGATCCGCCGGTGACGAGCAGTCCGTCGGGCCCGGCCTCATGCGGGGACGGGAACTTCGGCTTGTCCCAGAGGTGGTACATGCGTCCTCAGCACTTCGTCGGGCGGCCCATGATCGGCCGCAGCCGCCGGCATTCAGGATAATCCACGGGCGTCAAAAACCCCAGGTCAGGCCGCTTGCCAAGGCGCACGACCAGACGCATTTCGCTGGCGGGAAGCTTCCCGCCCCGGCTATAATAATCGCGGCCAGCAAGCGGCCAATCACAGGGGAATTGTCGAACCGCGCCATGGACGAGTTTTCGCCAGCCACCGCTCCCGTCCCTGAATCACGCCCGCCAGCCCAACCGGCCGCGGCAGAAATCCCGCCACCACGCTCCGAGAGCAGGCCCGCCAGTGCCGACTTCGAGAACAGCGAGCTTTTTCGGATCAAGCTGGCCTGGGCCAAGCTGATGTGGCTGCTGGTATTCCTGGGTGTGCTGCTCGCCGTGAGCTACCTCGTCCCGTATGCGATCGAAGAAACGCAGTACGCCGCCAATCGCGGCCGGCTGCGTGCCCAGCACGAGCTGGCCAAGGAAGAACTCAAGGGCGCGCCGCTGGCCCAGCTTTCCCGCGCCTACCAGATGATCACGCAAAAGGTCAGCCCCAGCGTGGTCCACATCAGCGCCCGCAGCCGCGCGGCTGACACGTCTCCCTCGCTCATTCACCTGCGCGAGTCCCCATTTTCTTCGCCGCCCCCCGGGCAAGGTTCGGGCCTGGTCGTGGATGCCGAGCGCGGCTACATCATCACCAACTACCACGTGATTCACGGTGCGACGGAGATCAAAATCCGTCTGGCGGAGGGGAAGCCCATGGGGGCGATCCTCGTGGGCTACGACTTCGACAGCGATATTGCCGTGCTGCAAATCCGCCCTGAAGAAATGCCCAACCGCGGCCTGATTGCCGCCGCCGAATGGGGAGACAGCGACGCGCTCGAGGTCGGCTCGCTGGTCTGGGCGATGGGGAGCCCGTATGGCCTGGAGCAGTCGGTCACCAGCGGCATTGTCTCGGCCAAGCATCGCGCGGGGAAAGTCGGCAATCCGCTGCAAGACTTCCTCCAGACGGACGTGGCGGTCAATCCGGGCAACAGCGGCGGACCGCTGGTGGACGACGCGGGACGTGTGGTGGGAATCAACACGGCCATCGTCGGCGAGAATTATCAAGGCATCAGTTTCGCCGTTCCCAGCAGCGTGGCCCGCAAGGTGTACGACCAAATTCTCAGCGACCCGGCACATTCCGTCCGCCGGGGCTATCTGGGGATCCAGCCGGACCCGATGACCGAAGAACGGGCCAAGAAGGCCGGCCTCGATGCGCCGCGGGGAGCCTACGTGCTCGAAGTAATCGTTGGCTCCCCGGCCGCAGAGCTGAATCTCCTGCCCGGAGACATCATCCTGACCTGGAACGGCATTGAGATTAGCAGTCCCGCACAACTGACGAGCGTGATCTGCGAAACCGAGAGCGGCTCAAAGGCAATGCTCTCGATCTGGCGTAACGGCAAAGAAGAAAAGCTGAAAGTGACGGTCGGCGTGCGGCCACAGGACCCGGCCGAGCGGGGCTACATGCCGCGCTGACGCCGGTGACGAGCCGCGCTTGTCCACTAGATGGCGGCCGTCCCAGTGGGTGAACCCTGGCGGATGTTTGGCCCGTCGGCATTTTGCTTAAGCCATTGGGACGCTGTCACTTCGGCCTGGCAAAGCACCCAGCGCCCCGGCCGCGACCTGAATTTCTGTGATTCCTGTACAAACGGGGCTTGTCAATGTACAGGCGTGTATTAAGATGCACTGGTCCCGGGTGCGGTTGACACCCGGCATCGCCCCTCGGCGGTGGCATTTTG
>DASRJP010000506.1:0-21224 GCA_035649415.1 Pirellulaceae bacterium
GGTCCAGCAGGGTGATGTTCGAGAGCGGATCGGTGATCTGCTTGACGCGGTGGATGTGGTCGTACGTGTAGCCGTAGACGGAACTTGTCTGCCCGCCGCCGCCGTCCGGGTCGGGAAGGGTCACGTTCGTGACGCGATCGAGATTGTCGTAGGTAAAGGTCGTCACCCGGCCCAGCGGGTCGGTGATGCTCGTGTTGCGCCGATGCAGGTCGTAGGCATACGTCGTGATTGGCGTTGCCTGCGGCCCGCCGCCGTCCGGATCGGGCTGTTTCACTTCGACGACGTCGTTGCGGCCGTTGTACGTGTACTCGGTGACGTGCGACAGCGGATCGGTTTCTTTCTTGAGGTAGTTGTTCTTGTTGTATTCGTAGGTGTAAACCGGCCGCACCAGCGGCCCGCCGGCATCGGGGTCGGGCAGCGTGATGCTGAGCAGCCGGTCGAGCGTATCCCACACGTAGTCGGTGCGGCGATTGAGCCCGTCCTCGAACCAGGCCAGGTTCTCGAACGCGTCGTAGCCAAAGTCTTCAGTAGCCGCGTCGCCAGTGCCGACGGCATATCCGATGCTGGTCACCAGGCCGTGGCTATTGCGGGTGTACGATGTCAAAAACCCCCGCGGGTCGGTCATCGTGGCCACGAGGCCTTTGATGTTGGTCGTGGTGTAGGTGAAGTTCCAGACGCTGTTGTTGCTGCCGCCTTGGTTCACCTGGGTAATTTGCGTGTGATTGCCGTTGGCGGGATCGACGGTGAAGCTGGTGATTTTGTCGCGGCGATTCTGGTAGGTGATAAGCTGGCTGAAGCTGGCGTCGTAGCCCCACATGTCGTCGGAGGTATCGGGATAGACGATGCGGGTGAGGTTCCCCTTGGTATCGTATTCGTAGGTGGTGATTGGCGTGCCCTGCGGGCCGCCGTCGTCCGGGTCGGGATCGGTGCGGCTGGTAACCAGGTTTTCGTTGTTGATCTGGTAGGTCGTGATTTTATCCTGGGGGTTTTTGACGGTCAGCGCGTTGCCGAACAGGTTGTAAGTAATGAACCAGGTGTGATTGAGCTCGTTTTTGTATTCGGTTTTGACGTCGCTCAAGAGGTACATGGGGCGCGGCGCACCGATGGATCCCAAGCCGTCTTCCAAGGCGCGGCCGAAGGCTACCTTATAGGTTTCGACGCCTCCGCCGGGGTGCGTCACCGTGCGAACCAGCTTCCGCACGTAGCTGATGGACGTCACATTCGACTCGGCGTCGGTGATGCTGGCGATCTGCTTGTCGCCGTTGTAAGAGAAGTTCGTTTCTGGCCGCGTGAGCGGGCCGGCGTCATCCGGATCGGGCTCCTTGATCTTTGTCAAATTGCCACCGGTGTATTGCAGGTCGGTGACGCGGCCGTAAGGGTCGGTGATGCTGCTGACCGTTGTGCCGGTGTAGTTGAACGTAGTCAAGCGGCCCACGGGGTCCGTGATGGTCTTGATCTCATCGGATCCATGTTCGCCGTCGGAATTGATGTAGGTGTAGCTGGTGACGTTGCCGTTGCGGTCGGTGCGTGTGTCCAGCATGTGGTAATAGCCGTTGTCCACGAAGTGCAGCGTTTCGCCCGTTTTCTTGCGGAGCGTGAAGCTACCATCGACCTCCTTGGTGAGCGTCGAGAAGTCCGGCTCGCCAGCCTGGCGGACGTACGTGCTGCCGTCTTTCTGGAACCAGAAGGCGTTGTAATCGCCGCGGATCCACAGCACGCCTTGATACGTCCCGGAAGTTTGCTCGACCAGCCGGTCCACATCCGCCGGCAGCCAGCCCGGACCGAATTCTCCGCCGGCATTGCCGATGACTTTGACGCTGCCGGTGACAGAGCGAGTGATGTCTGGCGACATGGGATAGTGCTCGACGACGTCAAGCTCCCACTCGTGAAGGCCGTCCTCCACACCGAGGCTGCCGGTGTCGATGGGAATGGAGATTTCGTATTCCAGGCCCGCCTGAATGGTGGCGTCCGCGTAGTAGCCGGTCGGTCCGACCACGTTGGCCAAGGTGCTCGACACGTCGATTCTGGTGGCCTGCGACGCCTGCTGCGTAAATGTGGCCGTCGTCGAAACAGTGACCTGGCCACTGGCGCCGCCTGAGTCATTCATCATCTTTTCCTGTTGGTCCATCGCTTTGAGTCGGGTATGCCCCGACCCACCGCTGATGTTGAGCGACGTCAGGGTGCATGAACACGGGCAGTCACATTGAATTGGATCCCGCAATAGCCATTGGAGTGGAATGGGATAAAGATCGTCGCTGATCACCCCCAGCGTGATCGCGTCTGGAATGCCGATCGTATACGCTCCAGGCGTGATCTGGAGCATCACCCCTTCCGCCGGCTCCCACCAGATGTCGTCGAGGGCGTGCAGGGTGACATAGACGTATTCTTGATTGGCAGGGATTACGACCGACGTGGCGGTGATTGGCTCATAGTCGAAACCTGGCGTCGCGGTGCCGCTGATCGCGAAATTCACCGTCAAGTCGCTGGCATCGACGGGCGAGCGGCGGATTTTCCATCTCGCGTCGGTGCCGTTCTCAACTGCATCGATGGGCTCCGGCAGCACGCTGACCGTCGCCAGCAAATCCCTCGTCTCCAGCGGCTCGAGAAACATCGCCCGGCTGCGCTGGCGGCGAAGCCGCCGCGCCCGCGTAGAAACGCTGGAAAACCAATTCGCCCAAGACTCTTGGCTGCGGCGCATGATGCCCTCCGGCGACAGAACGTCCCCACGGCAGTTCCGCCGCACTGCCGCGGCAGGAAAAAAGCGAACCCCCGGCGCGCAAGGGGAGCAGCAGCCTGGCGGTGGTCTTGCTGCGCCGACCCTCGCAGACCCGCCGACGAAGAATGGGTGAATGAGACTACCGCACTCGCCCGAACCCCGCGGCCTCATTGCTTTCGGCCGAACGTTCGAGGAGGGTCCGGCCCAAAGTGCTGAACAAAGTAATGGTATAAGGTCATTTGTCAACTAGCGCCGCGATTATTTTTTTGGAATTTTTTTCGCTGAGCAAGCGCGTGCCACGCTCAAAGGATACTGCCCATGTCACACTCCAGTGTGACGCGCATGTCGCACTCGAGTGTGACAAAACGCTGGCTCTGAGCCGCGGTGATTGCTTGTCGTGCGCCGACCGGCGACACTGTCGGAAACTAGCGATCGGGCGGCAGGATTCGCACCGCGGATTCAAACCAACAAGGAGCTGCGCGATGGCCGAGGACCATGTGCTGGCGGAAGCGGAACTCGAAGAAGCCCTGAAGACACTGCCGGGGTGGCAGGTGCGGGAGGGCTGGCTGCGGCGGACGTTCACCACCCCCGGCTGGCCGCACACGATGTTGCTGGCCGCCACGATCGGCTACGTGGCCGAAAGCGCCTGGCACCATCCCGACCTGAGCATCGGCTACGCGCAAGTTACGGTGAAGCTCCAGACCCATCGCGTGCGTGGCATCACCGCCAGCGACGTCGCCCTGGCCCGCCGCATCGACGAGGTCGTGCTCTGGAAGCCGGCCGCCGACGGGCCGCTGTCTGGGTTTCCCAAGCGATGGGTGCACTAGCCGACGAGGGTCGAGGCCAGCGCATTTGATTAGCCGTCTGCCGCGCTCTGGATGCGACTGCCGCCTGGCAGATAGACTGCGGGATTCGTCCCGCGTCAATTTCCTGCCAGGCGGCCTGTCGTGACAAACCGCTCGATCGAGCTCCGCGGCGTGAAGGTGCATAACCTTCAGGGCGTCGATCTCGATTTGCCGCTGTCAAGGCTGACCGTGCTCTGCGGCGTCAGCGGCAGCGGCAAGACCAGCCTGGCCCTCGACACGCTGTATGCCGAGGGGCAGCGGCGATACATCGAGAGCTTCTCGGCCTACGCCCGGCAGTTTTTGGAGCGGCTGGAAAAGCCGGAGGCGGAGCGGATCGATCATTTGCCGGCGGCCGTGGCGGTGACGCACGACGGGGCCGGCCGCTCGCCGCGGACGACGATCGGCGCGGCCAGCGAGATCGACGACTACCTGCGGCTGCTGTTTGCCCGCGTGGGGCGGCTGTATTGTCCCACCTGCGGCACTCCGGTGCGGCGCGACACGCCGCAGTCGGCTGCCGAGCGGCTTAGCGCACTGCCGGCGGGTACGCGGCTATTGGTCGGCTTCGCGCGGCCGCTGGCGGGCGACGTTGAGGGGACATTGGCGGAGCTGCGTTCGCAAGGTTTCACGCGTGTGCTCGTCGGCGAGCAGCTCGTCAATCTGGCCGAGGATGCAGGACGGCCGTTGCCAGCCGCCATAAACGACGGCCCGCAGCGGCCACCCAACGTCGAAGTCATCATCGATCGGTTGACTGCCGGCGGCAGCTCGCCGCAGCGGCTGGCTGATTCTTTGGAGACTGCGTTTCGGCATGGGGGCGGCGATTGCTTTGCGCTGGTGGAAGCTGTCGACGGACAAGTCATCGACGGAAAGCGTTTCCACCGCGAGCGATTCACTGCGGAACTTTTCTGCACAACCTGCGGCAGACAGTTCCAATCGCCCGAGCCCAAGTCGTTCAGCTACACGAGTCCATTGGGAGCTTGCCCGACGTGCGAAGGGATCGGCCAGGTGATCGACCTGGATATGGAGTTGGTCGTCCCCGAACCGCGGCGGTCGCTGCGCGAGGGAGCGATCGCCCCTTGGACCACGCCGGCCTACGCCCATCACCTTCAAGAGCTGTTCAAGCTGGCCAAAGAACACGGTCAGCCGCTGGATGTTCCCTTTCGCGATCTGACGCAGCAGCAGGTGCGGCTGATCCGCGAGGGTGTTCCCGACACCGACTTCATTGGCCTGGATGCGTTCTTTCGCTGGCTCGACGAGCGGAAAGTCAAGGTGCAATACCGGGCGTTTGCCAGCCGGTTTCGCAGCCCGCGCCCCTGCCCGACTTGCGGCGGCACGCGTCTGAAGCCCGAGGCCCTGGCTTGGCGGATCGGCGGCAAGTCGATCGCCGAGATCACCCAACTGCGGATCGATGAGGCGGCCGTATTTTTCGCTGCTCTACAGCTCGATCCCGCTGAAGAACAAGTGGCGCGGTTCGTGCGGCAGCAGATTGCCGCCCGATTGGGATTCCTGCAGTCGGTGGGACTTGAGTACCTGTCGCTCGACCGTACGCTGCGGACCCTCTCCGGCGGCGAGGCTCAGCGAGTGGCGCTGACCTCTACGCTTGGTTCGAGCCTGGTCAACATGCTGTACGTGCTCGACGAGCCTTCGGTCGGGCTGCACCCGCGCGACGTCCAGCGACTGGTCGCTGCGCTAAAGCGGCTGCGCGACCGGGGAAACACGGTCGTCGTCGTCGAGCACGAAGAGGCGGTCCTCCGCGCGGCCGACTGGCTGGTGGAAATCGGCCCCGGCGCCGGCGAAAACGGCGGCCGCCTGACCTTTCAGGGAACTTTCGACCAGATGCTCGCGGACGAAAGCTGCCTGACCGGAAACTACCTGGCCGGCCGCCGCGGCATTTCCCTTCCCGGCCAGCGGCGGCAGCCCAATCGCGGGCGGATTCGACTGCTGCACGCCCGCGGCAATAACCTCAAAGATCTGACCGTCGAATTTCCGCTGGGCGTGCTCTGTTTGGTGACTGGCGTCAGCGGCGCGGGCAAAAGCACGCTCGTGCAGGAGACGCTGTACGGGGCGCTCTGCCGGCGGAAGCGCAAGGAATGCGACAAACCGCTGCCGTATGACGATGTCGTTGGCGACGGCCAGATCGATGACGTGATCCTCGTCGATCAATCTCCCATTGGCCGCTCGCCGCGCTCCAATCCGGTCACCTACATCAAGGCATTCGACGCGATCCGCGCGGTCTTTGCCGAGACCATCGACGCGCGCACGCACAATTACGGCCCGGGGCACTTCAGCTTCAACGTGGACGGCGGCCGCTGCGACGCCTGCCAGGGGGACGGCTATAAGCAGATCGACATGCAGTTTCTCACCGACGTGCTGGTGAAATGCCCCGTCTGCCGCGGCACTCGCTATCGCAAGGAGATCCTGGCAGTCCGCTATCGCGGTCTGAACATTGCCGAGGTGCTGGAACTGACGGTGCGCGAGGCGTTTGTCTTTTTTCGGGGGCAGCCCAAGGTGCAGGCCCGGCTCAAGCAGCTCATCGACGTGGGGCTGGATTACCTGCGGCTCGGCCAGCCGGTGAGCACCCTCTCCAGCGGCGAGGCCCAGCGGCTGAAGCTGGCCGGCTTTTTGTCCGAGGCGTCGCGGAATCGGACGCTCTTTCTGCTGGATGAGCCGACGACCGGACTGCACTTTGCCGACGTGGTGAAGCTGCTGGACTGTTTCGATGCTCTGCTGGCAGTGGGGCATTCGCTGATCGTCGTGGAGCACAACTTGCAGCTCATGCGGGCCGCCGATTACCTGATCGATCTGGGCCCTGGCGCCGCGGAAGAAGGTGGGCGGATCGTGGTCCAGGGGACGCCCGAGGAAGTGGCCGCTTGCCAGGCGTCGGCAACCGGCCAGGCCCTGCGGCAATCGGGACTGCTCAACGCGTAAGACAATGCCGCTTTATGGCGGCGACGTGCCGCCCCACAGATGGCCAGTGGTGGAGTTCAGCAGCCAGCCGGTGGATTTCTTCACTTCGGGAGCGTCGTCGCGAGTCAGCGTGATTTCCGCCGAGTTATTGATCGGATTGACCGGAATCTCGGGCAGATAGGGGCCATAGCGATAGGCGGGCCCCTGCCCCGTGTCTCCGAAGCAGTTTGTGACCACGATCAGTTGCTTGGCGCTGGTGGGAATTTGCCCGCGATGATCCATCCGGTAGCGCTCGACGGCCACGTGCATGTCGTGCAGGTTGGCCAGCATGCGGCTCTCCATCGCCTCGTCCAGCACCGAATCGAACTGCGGAATCACAATGCCGGCAATCACCAGCAGCGCAACCATGACGATCATCAGCTCCACGGCAGTGAAGCCTGGTCGTCGTCGGCGCGATGTTAGCCAGAGGGAATTCGTCATGGCGATGGCGCAGGAAACCCCAAAAACCGCACGTTTCGCCGGTGAATGTTTGACAAAGCCTAGCTTGGCTTTTTGCGAGTGCGCTTCCGTGGGCCGGCCGGAGTATCGGCTGCGCGGGGCGTGAGGGTTGTATGGGCCGCTCGCTGCTCTATTGGCTTATCAGGCTGGGCCAATTGCTGCGGTCTTTGACCAAATCGGGGGACGACACGAGCTTTCGCACCTCCTCGAAGTTGGCGCGGCACGTTGCCGGATCGGTATCAGTGTTGGCTGTCGAAACGGGATGTTCCAGGCGCCAATTCATGATCTTCGGTTCGTCAAATTGGCTGAGAATATGCGCACGTATCAAGAGGTCCTTGCGATTCAACGGACGCTTGAGCGACCAGAGCACGCCGGCGAACGCGCGCAGGCCGCCGATCTGGACGACCGCTTGCGCCGCGACGAACCCATCGAGAGGCTGCGCCGGTTCGCCGGCGATCGCTTCGTACAGGTCCAGATTCTGGCTCAGGACTTTTAATGCCGTGAAATCCTCGCTGCGAATGGCGCCCAGCAGCCTGGCAGCGTCGCAGACCACTCGCTCCTTGACCGCCTCTCCGTTGGCCCGCCTGCCCAGCATCCCGATCGCTTCACGCTCCACTTTCTTGCGAAAGCGGAGGAATTCGTGGCTTTTGCCAGGATCGCTGAGGATCGCCGCCGCTTCACGATCGCGAGTATCGGCTTGATGGTTCGAGTCGTCACTCGGCGCCGCTTCCGGCTCGATCGCGCTGCGAGGAGGGTCATCGGGAAATTCGGAAAAAAAACTGGACTTGAAGCGACCAGGATGGTCCATGCGGCTCGGCCAATTCCTCTCGTCCTTAACCAGGGACGGGCTGTTGACGGCTAATCCGAGTTTCTCGACTGCTGCGCGATAGTCCGCGTGCTCGGCGTCCGCCGGCACGGCATCGCGCGCGGCCTCGCAGCGCAGCCCTATCACGGAACGGTCAATCCGGCTCAGCACGTGGGCCAAGATCAGCATTTCCATGCGGCTGCGGCGCTGTCTGACAAATTGGAACATCCCCGGAATCGCCCGCGGGCCAATCGGAATCAACTGGCGAGGCGTAAGCAGTCCTTCCAAGGGGTCAGGACCTAAGGATTCTCCATCAGCCACCGCTAGCCTGGTGCAAAGTCCCTCGATCGCTTGCGGATCGTGGATGCGCATTCCCGCGGCCATCCATCCGGCGTTCTCGGCTCGTCTTTCATCCACTGATTTTCCGTCAGCGCACAGCCGCAGGAGACGCACCGCCTCGTGCTCTACCGCGCTGCACCGTCGCCGGAAGTCACGGACTTGTTCGTTGCTCTCGATATCGAACTTGATGTCTGACAAATCGTCGCTAGGGGTTCCACCCCCCGGAGCTTTCCAACCTTGGTCTCGCTTGACCGGCTGCTGCGCTACAACACCCATCGCAGGAGTGCCAATCAACAAGAGAAGAATGCCTGCGGTTATGTTTCGCCAATTGGAATCCACTGAGATTCTCCGACTCAGCTTGAACGGAAAGTCGAGATTCTTACGGCAGGCTGGTGCGAATTTAGAGTGGCGGATTCCGGAAGTTGAATTCCCCACGCACTCAAAGTCAAGCAATTCCGCCCTTCGACATCTGCTCCCCAAGTTGCTTCGCCTGCAGCCGACAGGTAATACAAGGAAGACTCGAATTGGCTGTTCAATCATTGTTGTCGGGGATTGTCGTACTTGCCCCCCCTTTTTGCCAACCTCTCACTGCTCGACTTCGGCATCCTGGCGCTCTATCTGGCGCTGATGGTCGCTCTGGGGGTCTATTTCGCCGGCGAGCAGAAGACGACCCGGGATTATTTTCTCGGCGGGCGATCGCTGGGCTGGTTCCCGCTCGGCATGTCGCTGACGGCGACGCTCGTCGCGGCACTGACGTTCACCGGCTTGCCCGGGCAGGCCTACGAACACGGCGCCAAGACGCTGCTCATTCCGCTCTCCGTGTGGATCGTCCTTCCGGTGCTGGTCGTCGTGGTGCTGCCAATTTATCGCGGGCTGAAACTCGCCACGGTCTTCGAGTACCTCGAG
This sequence comes from Pirellulaceae bacterium, assembly GCA_035649415.1. Taxonomy (GTDB): domain Bacteria; phylum Planctomycetota; class Planctomycetia; order Pirellulales; family Pirellulaceae; genus DATKDU01. The sequence goes on from DASRJP010000506.1 coordinate 9,014, forward strand.
CTGCGGTTTGATGCCCGTGTAAGGCTAGCGGGAAGCTTGCTGTTCATTACCTGGCGACTGCTGTGGCTGGCATACGTGATTTACGTGCCGTGCCGGGCGGTGATCGTCGCTGCTGGGCTCAATATGCCGCAGTGGCCGCTGGTGATCGGCCTGGGAGTTGTGGCCACGCTCTACACGACCCTCGGCGGCATGAAAGCGGTGACTTGGGCCGGCACGGTCCACGCTCTGGCGATGCTGGGCGGCGCGGTCGTCGTGATTGCCGGCGTGTGGGGCGGGCTGCCGGCCGGAGCCGGCCGCGTGACGGAGGTGGCAAGCGGCCTGTCGCGGCTGTCGCCGGTGGAGCTTCAGTTCGACTGGAAAGCGGCCTGGTCGCTGTGGGGCGCCCTGCCGCACTGGGTGCTCGTGCACCTGTCATTCTCGATGGCGGACCAGATCACGGCTCAGCGTTTTTTGAGCGCGCGGAACGTCGATGCGGCCCGCACGTCGGCACTGGCCAGTTGCGTCGTGCTATCGATTCTCTGTTCGGCGCTCATCTACATCGGCCTCTGTCTGTTGGCCTTTTATCACGACCGGCCGCAGGCGATGCGGCCCCAGTGGGTGGCCAACGTAGACAATGTCACGCGGCAGCCGCTGCGAGGGACCGATGGCCGGCCGCTGATCGATCCGGCCGATCCGCTATCGCCGCGAAACGTGGACGAACTCGTGCAACAGGGAAAGCTCCTTCAGCCCAACAGCAAGGAGCCGTTCCAAGGCGTCAAGGAGCTGATCGATCCCGATACGGGTGAGCTGCTGATCGACAAGCTGGCCATGCGGCGGCCGACGCAAGGGAAAATCCGCGGCGAAATCATCGTCAGCCGCGACGCGCCGCAGCAGATGCTGCCGCAATTTGCCGCCGACCATTTGCCGTGGGGCGCGGCGGGTTTGGTTGTAGCGGCACTCCTGGCGGCCTGCCTGTCGTCGATCGACTCGGGACTGAACTCGGTCTGTTCGCTTTTCGTGATGGACCTTCACCGGCGATTCGGCGTGGGGAAAGCGTGGCTGGCGCGCAAGCTCAACAAGCAACCCGCTGAACTGACGGAAGCGGATGAACTGGTGCTGGCCAGGCCCCTGACAATAATCGTCGGCATTGGTGCGACGCTCTTTTCCCTGCTGATGGCTCAGGCCGACGACCTCACCTGCATCGGCGTTGGCGTTGCCAATACTCTTTCCGCTCCGCTGCTGGGAGTGTTTCTGCTGGGGATGTTCACGCGCCGTTGCACGGCGGCCGGTGCGCTCGTGGCGATGATCGGCGGCGGCCTGTGTACCGTCGGCATTGCCGCCTGCAACAAGCTGGCTGCGGCGGGACTCCTCCCCAGCGAGTATGCCCCACACGACATCTGGATCGTGACGATCGGCACGCTCGCCACGCTGATTATTGGCTATGCCGCCAGCGTGGTGATTGGCAAACGCAAGACCAACCGCGAGCTGCGCGGGCTCGTCTGGGGTTGCGGCAATCCAGGCGTGCTGACCAGCGAGGAGGAAGTGACGGTGATTGGGGAGTTGGAGGAGAAGGACGACGAGGAGTCCGGCGGGGTCAGGTGGAAATAGAGTTCGTCGATTCCAGCGTCAATCATACCGGATACATCGCCAGTCGCACCCACCACCGCCGTGCCTCGATCTGCGCGGCTGCGTTCATTCGAAGCTGCAAAATCGTTACGCGGCCAATAGCGGTGAGTGCCTCTAATTCACCTGATTCAAGCACTCGAAAGTGAACCTCCCAGGAATCAAGACGTGGCTGAAAGAGTCTGACGCGCAGGCCGTCGATTGAATCAAACGCCTCTACGGCATTGCTTTTGAAGAGATTGCACGATCGGCAAGCGAGGGCACAGTTCTCGATTCCCACGCTGCCTCCCAGTCCTGGAGGCAATATGTGCTCGACTTCAAACGGGAAATTGAAAACTGCCTCAGGTGCTCGGCAGTACTCGCAGCGATGCCTGGCGCGGCGCGCGACTTCGCTGTAGAGCGGGTTCATCCGCCAAGTCCCTGCACAATCTGGGCAGAGCGGGTCGTGGCCGCGCGGAGCTCGGCATCGACGAGCGCTTGCAACTCAGCTTGTTCGTCCGGCGCAAGCGTCTGGCCGGCATCACGAGCGGCTCGCCACCGCAACATCAATTCCTGGAGACGCGACTGTTGTTCGGCAGTAAACAGTGCATCGGGAAGAAAGGGCTGAATGACGACAACTGTACTCGACTGAACCGTCTGCGACGTTGCCGTACGAAGGGCGTCAAGCGCCTCACCGGCAGTCCGTCCCTCGGATTGGCCCGCCCGCGATACAGCACGAAATAGCGTCCCCCGAGAGTCATCAATCACCGGAAAAATCGCAACATTATCCATGGGCGTGTTCCGCAAGGCCAAGTCACATGCTACTAACTCAGATTCTACTCTTCTACGCCCTGACGATCCAATTCTCCTCCAATTGGTCACTCATCCCCCGCCTTGAACCACTCAATCAGCGTCGGCGTGTAAGGGAGAATCTCCGCCGGCTGGAAGTAGAGGCCGATCTCGCGGGCCGCTGCGTCGGCGCCGTCGGAGGCGTGGACCAGATTCATCTGCCGGCTGCTGGAAAAGTCGCCGCGGATCGTGCCGGCGGCGGCCTTCAGTCCGCTCGTCGCGCCGAGGATGTCGCGAACCACGCGGATCACCTCCAATCCTTCGACGACCATCGCCACGATTGGCGAGGCGGTGATGAACTTCTCCAAGCCCGGATAAAACGGCTTGCTGACATGCTCGGCATAGTGCTTCTTGGCCAGTTCCGGCGTCACCTTGAGCATCTTCATGGCGATGATGTTCAGCCCCTTTTCCTCGAAGCGGCTGATCACCCGGCCCATTAGCCGGCGCTGCACGCAGTCGGGCTTGAGCAATACGAGCGTACGTTCCATGGCGGCAGTCCCTTATCTCGCGGTTTGTGAAAGACGCGATTTTATGACGCGGGGGCGAGTTGCGGGAGGCCAGCATTCGATTGCGGATTGTGGATTCAAAAACAGCCAATCTGCAATCCCCAATCAGAGGTCTTTCGACATCACCAGCACGTTCGGCCGCTCGCGCCAGCCGGTCTGCCGCCAGAACGCGGCACCATCGTCGTTGTCTTTGAAGAGGTGGATGCTACACCGCGTGATTCCTTCCTCGGCCAGCCGCGCCAGGCACCGCTCGACGAGCACTTTGGCAATCCCCAGCCGACGGTATGCCGACTCGACCGCCAGGTGGTAGAGGAATCCTCGGTGTCCGTCGTGACCGCAGAAAACCGCGCCGATCAGCCGGCCATCCAGCCGCGCGCAAAAGCTCATCCCCGGATTGCGGGTCAGGATGCGCGAGAATTCCTCGGGCGTCTCGTTGGCGTTGACACCGGGCGAAGCATTCCACAGCCGCAGTGCCGCCTCGTAGTCGTCCAGGGTCAACTCCTCCAGTTGCCAGTTCGATTGCACGCTTCTTTACCTCCTCTTCATTCGTTCTTCACACGCCGAGCCCTACACTGCCAGCTTACTCCGCCTGCCATCCCGCGCTAGGTCCCCTGCGCGCGGCTACCACAATTGCAGGAGCATTTTCATGCGGCGCTGGTTCATCGTGCTGCTGGCCGCCGTTTTGCCGCCGGTTGTCGGCTGCGGCATTACGGGCGAATCGACCTTGGACGCCATGAAGCGCCGGGCCAAGGCGCGTGCCGATGCCGTCAAGGCTGATGAGGAACATGCCAAACAGCGGATCGCCAAGGCCGCGAAAAATGTCGTGAAAACGCCGGCTCAGGACGATGAAATCGCCGCGTCCCCCGGACCAGCCGAAAAAACCCCCGCCGCGGGCGAGAAATCCAAAACGGTCGCTACGAAAAAAGTCGTAAAAACGCCGAACACGGTAGCCGACACTGCAAAAGAAGCTTCCGACGGCAATCTGAATGCCGCCGCGCGGCCGCCGATTCCAGTGAAACCAGACCCGCCCTTGAGTGACATCCAGCGGCGGAATAAGTCGGCTGCCAATCTCGAGCAGATCATCGGCGCGCTCAACAAATACGCCCGGGAGCGAGGCACCTACCCCACGCAGGCGATTGCCGGCAAGCGACTCGGGAAACCGCTCTTGAGCTGGCGCGTGGCGATCCTTCCGTACCTCGGCCTGACGGAGTTCTACCAGCAGTTCCGCGTGCATGAGCCCTGGGACAGTCCGCACAATATCGAGCTGCTCCCCTATATTCCCGCCGTCTATGTTTCTCCCGAGCGGTGCGATGACAAGACAAACTATCTGGCCCCCCACGGCCCCGGCACCGCCTGGGATGGCATTCGCGGCAAAGACCCGCTGAGCTTTGCCGACGGCGCCGACACGACCCTCGTCGTGCTCGAGGCGGACGACGCGGCGGCCGTTCCCTGGACCAAGCCGGAGGACTTGCCGACCAACGAGGGGAAAACGAAATCGCGCCTGGGCAAACTGCGCGGCGAGGGTTTTCTGGCGGCGTTCGGCAGCGGCTACGTGGCGCTAATCCACAACCAGGTTACGGAGGGCCAGCTTTCGTGGATGCTGTCCACGGATGGCGACGATTACCTGGCCGACCGCACGCTCATCTTTGACGCCACCGTGCCCGACGTGGCGCTCGTCACCAGCGACAAGAAGCCGGAAGAGGTCGAAGCGGAAGGCTCGTCGGCCAGCGATTCCAAAAAGCCCAAGGACGGCGCCAAGTCGACCGCCGCCAGTGCCGGCTCCTCCGCAATTGATCGGATTCGCGGCCTGCCGCCGGTGAAACTCCCCGCTCCCCCCAAGAAGCCGGTGCGCCTCGCCGTTCCGCCGGAGGAGGAGCTGGCCAAAGCCCGCGATCAGCTCCGCGAAATCTATCAGCCGGAATACCGCAGCAGCAAAACGAACCAGGAGCGGCAGAAGCTGGCCCTGAAAATGCTCGCCGATGCGGCGCGGCTGGAAGAGTCCCCGGCGGCATACCACGAAATCCTGCGGATGGTGCGGGACATCGCCGTGGGCCTCGGGGACATTTCGACCGCGCTCAAGGTGGTCGAAATGCTGGAAACCAAGCTGGAAATTCCGCCGCTGGCCCTGCGGCTGAAAACGCTGGACGAGCTGACCGGCGGCTCGGGCGATTCCACGCAGTGGTCCGGGCAGCTTGCCGCCGAGGCCGAAAAGGTCTTCATGTCGGCCTATGAAGCGGACGATTATCCCACCGCACTGGAAGCACACCGCATTTACATGGGCATGCTGAAGAAGGGGAACGACCGCGCGCGAATCGCCCGCGCCGGGACCTATCGCAGCGCGATCCTGGATGCCGAAAAGATGTACAAGCTGGTCCCCGCCGCGCTCTCGGCCCTGGCCACGAACACCGACAACACCGAGGCCAACGAAGTCGCGGGCAAGTACTTTTGCCTCGTCAAGGAACAGTGGGACATCGGATTGCCGATGACGGCCCGCGGCCAGGACCTGAAGCTGCGAATTCTCGCGCGAATGGATCTCGAGCGCGACAAGACCGGCCCGCAGACCGTGCAGCTTGCGGATCAATATTGGGAACTGGCCGAGGAATTCAAACACCCGCAGCGCCGCAGCCTCCAGTTGCGGGCCGCGTTCCAATATGCCGCCGCCATTCCGTTCTTGACCGCCGGCGTCGATCTGGTGAAGGCCGAAAAGCGAATTGAAGAGGTCAAGCGCACCTACGGCGCGGACGCGCTCGATAAAGGGGCGGTCGCTGCGCCACCTCTGCCGACGCAGATGGTCAATCCCAAGGACGACAGCGGCTGAATAGTAGAACGGAATTCATTCCGTTCCACACGACCAATGCATTTGCCTCACGGAGCGGGCTTCCTCTCCTCCGTCGCCGTCTCCTTCACCTCCCGCTTCACCCGCGGCGTGAGCACCACGCGGACCTTCGTTCCCCGCGGCGGTATCTTCTCCGTGAAGGCCACGAACAACAGCCCCGCATTGGCCTGCGTGCTCTCCACCGGCAAATCGAGCGTCGCCGTGGGAAAATTCGACACGCAGATCAAATCTCCCGCGTTGGCCTGATAGTGTTTTTTGCCCGTCTCCTCGTCGGTCCAGAAGCCGCTGCCGGCAAACACCCAGTCGAACGGCATTTCCTTGCCGGTCTTGGCGTACTTGACCCACTGCTGGGCGCGGGCCGTCTGCTGCTTGCCCGCCTCGTCGGTCCAAGTCACATAGATATCGATGACGTCGCCAGTCGCGGCCCGATACGCTGGGTCGAAGGAAACGGGCTTCCCCTGCCGGGCGCCAAGCGCCAGCAGCCCCGCGTGCACCTGCTCGGGGATGCAATTCAGCGACACGACCGCCTCGTGTTCCTTGGTCCCAGTGGGGCAGGCGAACAGCTCGAGCTGCCCTTCCCGCAGGCAGATCTCGCCATCCACGATCACCAGCTTGTTCTTGGCGTCCAGCCACACGTCGTGTTGCCGCGACAGCCGCTGCCACGTGGCCGGCGGCGGTGGCGGAACCTGCGAAACCGCAGCCGGAACTGCCGGCGGCTTCTCCCGGGCCGACTCCTGGCCAAAGACGAATGCCAATCCCCCGGCAAGCAGCAGCAGCACAGTCCACGGCAGGCGGCAACAGGTTGGCCTCATGATGATCAGCTCCTCGTTCGCGGCACGGGCCGGCTGGCAGCGCGTGACATTCCGCGCGCCGCGGAAGTGCCGGCGGCATTGCTTATGGATTATAGCCTACCGCCCGAACCTCGCGGAAACGCGGAAGCGGATGGCATGGGGTAGGATGAAGGCGGCGGGTTGATGCTGCAAACCATGTCCGACGTTGCTCAGCGAATTGCCGAGAACCTCTACGCGGTGCGGGAGCGCATCGCGGCGGCGGCAGCACGCGCCGGACGCGACCCGAGCGGCATCAGGCTGATCGGCGTCACCAAGTATGCCGGCCCCGAGCTGGCCGGAATGCTGGTGCAGGCGGGCCTTATGGACCTGGGTGAAAGCCGGCCGCAGGAGCTGTGGCGCAAGGCGGAGGCGCTGACCGCACAAAGCGTGCGCTGGCACCTGATCGGCCACTTGCAGCGGAACAAAGTTCGTCGCACGCTGCCGCTGACCACGCTCATCCACAGCGGCGACAGCCTGCGGCTGTTCGAGTCGCTCAGCGAAGAGTCGGCGGCACTGGCGCGAAAGTGCGACGTGCTTTTGGAAGTCAATATCTCGGGGGACCAGGCCAAGCACGGTTTTGCACCCCAGGAGCTAGCGCCGCTTCTGCCGGCAATCGCGGCACTGCCGCACGTCCAAGTCCGCGGCCTGATGGGAATGGCCGGCCTGGAAACGGACGCCGACGAGGCCCGCCGCCAGTTTGCCAGCCTGCGATTGCTGCGGGACAGGCTCCTGGCCGACTGCCCGCCGGCAATCAGCCTGGCGGAGCTGTCGATGGGAATGAGCGGCGACTTCGAGCAGGCGATCGCGGAAGGGGCGACGATGGTCCGCGTCGGCTCCGCGCTCTTCGAGGGAGTGACGACGTGACGATCGCGCTGGCCGAGCATCCGCAAGGGGTCATCCTCCCGGTGAAGGCCCAGCCCGGCGCCAGCCGCGGCGGCATTCGCGGCGAGCACGGCGGCATGCTCAAGGTCGCGGTGACGCAGGCCGCAGAGAAAGGGAAGGCCAACGAGGCGCTGATCGCCGCCCTGGCCGAAGGTCTCGGCCTGGCCCGCTCCCAGATCGAACTGCTCGCCGGCCACCTTCAGCCGCACAAGCGCTTCCTGATCCGCGGCATTTCGCTGGCGGAACTCACCAGGCGGATCGACGCGACATTGGCAGAAAATTGAAATCAGTCCGCAACGGCGGGTGGCGACATTGGGATTGAAAGTGTGCCACCCGGCGATACGCCACTTGTCACGGCATCTTCCGTCCCTCCAAACACATTTCCGTGATGTCATCGATGACATCTTGCACTGTGCGCCACTGGAAGACTCGAACAGACTCGGCGGTAGTTAAATCTCGTTTCCGTAATGTAATGACCAATGTCGCAAGGTCGGTAGTAAATATTTCCCATGCATCGTTGGGCAACAGACATTGCAGCCAATTCAATTTTGCAAAGCCGTAGTCTTCGTAAACTAGATCTGTTGGAAGTATCTGTGTCGGATGCACTCCAAGTGAACCAGCGATGACGCTTATCACCGCTAGTGCGATTTGGCTTTGATTCGCGGTCCGCGACGAACGATACTGCCTCAGCCACTCTTCATCTGAAAGCACTGGGCGTCGGCTAAGCTTGTCGGCCACGGGACGTGTCATCGGGCGGATGGCGATGTCGGGATCGAAAGGGTCGCACTGTCGGCCGCCGACAGTGGGAATTGTGAATTCGGCGTCCATCGCCGAGGGCCGTAGGCCGTATTTTGACGCTTAAGTGCCACGGCAGCAAACTTGATTTCGGGTAGTGATACCGTCTGGAAAAAATCCGCCGGGCGGGGTGCCAAGAAATTATTCACTCGCGATAGCCAATCGGAGCGCAGAACAGCCAGTAAATTAGCAACGGGATCAACACGAGCGCGAGGGGACCGACCAGCATCATGAAGCTATCCAGGTACCACGGAGGCTCGCGATGATCGTCCATGCCGCCGATTCTACCCGAAGGTGCCCGTCCCCGCGGTACAATGTTGGCAATTGGAGCCCGCCCGTGTTCAAGTTCACGCTCCGCTCATTGCTTGCCACGGCCACGATCACTCCCCCGGTTTTGGCCGGGATTTACCTCTTCGTACGTTCGCTCGAGCCGATTGGCGCCGTGATTCTGCTGGTGATCATTTCGTTTTTCGTGGCGACGTGGCTCCCCGTGTTGATTCTCTCTACCTTCGCCCCGCGCCTTCGCTCCGACCGCCACCCATGAAATTCACCATTCGCGACTTGCTCTGGCTGACGGTGGTGGTGGCGCTGAGCGTCGGGTGGTGGCTGGATAGGAGCGCGTTAATTCGGCATTACGAGAACACTTTTGAAAATAACATAACATGGATGACAAAAGCGAGATTTTTGGAAGATGCCTTGCGGCACGAGGGATGGAAAATCGACTTGGAAGGCAAACGTCTTTTGGCGTCTCCGCCTCGTGATCAGCGCTTGCTCGATCCTGCACCCGTCCAAAACACGCCCAGCGAATAGGCAATAAAACCAAATGCTATCATCAGCAGTCACCCGTCAACATTACTTGCCGAAGTAATCGGAGCTTTAGCAACTCTCGCCATTCTGTTTTCTAATTCTTCGTGACGCCCCGCCCAGCGGCTAGAATGGGCGGGATGAGATTCAGTCTCCGAACGATGTTGATCCTGCTGGCCACTTTGCCGCCTCTGATAGCGTGGGTGGCAGTCGAGATTCACAAGCGGACGACGCCAGAGCCGCGTGTAATTCATCTCATCTTGTCGTCGAAGTCGATGGGGTTGCCGGACGAATATCTGCCTAATCCCTAGGCACCCCGAAAATCGAAACTGTACCACCACCTGCGCCTGCGATGCGTGCGCCCGCTCCGGTCGGGACGACTCCCATTCTACCCTGATAGTTTACGGTTGTATACAAATGAGTACAATGTGTACTATTGAGCGCTTAAGCTGAAAAGTCCGCTCGTGCCCCTTCTCGCCGGAGAACACGCCATGTCGCACCAGCGAAACTACCGAGGCCCAAATTTTCAGGCAGCGCCGTTTTCAGCGTCCAAGGACTTTCTGCCCGCTTCGAAAAACGCCCAAAACGGGCGGAAAGTCGATCTGACCTGGCAGTTTGGGGAAGATGGGTTGCGTCCGCCCGATTTTTCGCAAGCCTCGCCAGACAAAGAGGTTGCCTGCGAATTCACCCCCCAAGAGCAGATCTGTTTTGCTGGCCAGTACGCCCGACTTTCCGACATCGAGTGCCGGCGGGCTGGCGGAAACCTGGCCGGCAACAATCAGCCGTCCCGGCCCAAAATCACCTGCCAGGAGGTGGCGATTCCCACAGCGGCGGCGGCTCGCAACCGCCGCCTCAAATCACCCGACTCACAGCCGACTCATCTGGCACCGCGATTCGCCCCGACTCGGAAGTGTAAGTATGTATACAACAAGGACTTGGAGCGCAGATCGCCCGCCGCCAGGGTCGCACCAAACCGACTCAAAAACCGACTCAGCAGGCGGACTCATCAAGCCCGCTCTCCGCCCGCGCCCTCTCGCCGCGCCGCAGCCGCGCCGACCCGCCGCCCCGGCCGTGGTGTGCCGGGACAGCCGGTCGTCAAGAGCGGCCGCCGGGGCTTCCGCTCGCGGACCAATGACGATTCCCTAACGTCGCCGCCAACGCGCAAGCGAGGTTTCATTCATCCAGTCCAGGTCACCCAGCAGGCCCAGCACGTTGCCAAAGTCGATGCCGCCGACGTTCTGGCCGCTGGCGGTGAAGAACGGGTCGGGATCGAACGTCGTCTGCGACCAGCCCGCGGGGATGATCTGCCGCACGGCATATTCGCCCGGACCAACGCCATCGAAGAGGTAATTTCCATGCTTGTCCGTGATCGCCCACGGCTCCTCGGCAAACGGCGAGGCGACGTTGTCCCCTTCGACCGGATTGTTCAGCACACCGTCGCCATTGAGATCGAGGAAAATCACCCACCCTTCCAGGCCGTTGTCCTTGGAGTCCTTTGTGCCGTCGGCATCGTGGTCGCTAAAGACGTGACCGCTAATGCGGACCGACTGGAAATTGCCAAAATCCTTGTCGGCGGCCGTTTCGCCGCTGGCCAGCTGCACGCCGTGTGCACCCGCCGGAGCGCTGGCTTCCCCCAAGCCGATGGTAATCAGCACGCGGCCGACGTTGTTGTTCTCGTTGGTCTCGCGGAGATGATTTATTGGATCTACCTCCCCCTGGAGCCAGTATTGACCTGGCGCCAGGCCGCTGACGTCGATCTGCTGTCCCGGCGTCATCGGATCATAGAGGTCCATCCAGCCGACCGAGATCCGCTGCCGATCCACGCAGCCGAAGAAGGTCGGCTCCTGCGGCGCGCCTGGGAGCGTCAGATCGTACGGATCGGAATCGACGAGGCAGAAGCTCCGCTTCTGTCCCTCAATCAATTGCTCCCCCACTTCCGGAATGCCGTCGGCATTGGCATCGGGCAGCGTTTCCAGCACGCTGAACTCGGCATAGTCGTCGAAGTGGGTGTGGTTGTGCTCGGGATGGAAGCTGACCGTGCCGGCTTCGTAGTCGGTGTAGGTCAGCAGCTCCGGCTCGTTGTAGATCCGCTGGTAGACGAGCCGCGTGCCATTCCCCTGGTCCTCGCCGGCGATGATCTCCATCGGCCCCAGGCCAATGTTCGGCGTCCCTTGGCCGAAGTGGAGAATGCTGCCGGTGACGAACCAGTCGCCGAGCCCGCGGACGATATCGAGCGTCAGATCGGGGGCCAGGCCCGGCGACGGCGGCTCGCTGGGGCCGCTGGTGACTTCGCCGATGACCTCCGGTTTGGGCCGATCGATCGGCGGCGAGGTTTGAATGCGGCCGGTCAGTCCGAAAAAGAATCCGGCCGAAGTCAGGGAGTCCACGAAGTAAACGCCGGGGCGCAGATCGTTGAAGGAATACCAGCCCGACTCGGTCGCCGGATCGATTGTGCCGTTGCCGTCCAGGTCGATGCTGCGCGTGACCGAAAACTGTGCCAGGCTCCGTATCAAGAGCACTTCGTTGTCCAGGCCCGGTTCGCCAGCGTCCTGGATGCCGTTGCCGTTGGTGTCGTCGTACATCTGCCCGACGATCGACGCCAGCTGCGACGCGGCCAGGTCGATGCCGGTGACATGCTCGTTGCCCGCAATGGTGACTGCCACCGGCTCGGCGCCGGGCCGCGGGCCGACAGTGATTTCGATCGTGTAGTCGCCTTCGGTGACAACCAATGGGATGCCGCTCCCTTCGACGAACGGGTTGTACAGGCCGTTGGCAAAGGCGCCTACGCCAAGGTAGTACTGGCCACTGGTCTTGGCGACGAATTCGCCGTGAGGTCCCGCCGGGCCGCCGCCGTCGTGGGCCAAGAGCATGACGCCCGACGCGTCGAACACGCGCAGCATGGCGGACAACTCGGAGCCGAACTCGAACGTGTCGATGTCAACCGTCAGCCGGTCACCCGCATTGAGCTGCAGTTGGAAAAGGTCCACGTCGAGCGTATCAAGGACCTTCTTGTTGTCGCCGATCACGCCGCGGGCGATGTAGGTTCCCGGCGAAGCGGACGACAGCCCCGTCGCTGTGGCCGTCGGAATCGTATCATTACGTTCCGCGACAAGAGGCAACGACAGATC
>DASRJP010000507.1:0-42541 GCA_035649415.1 Pirellulaceae bacterium
CGGAAAATGTCGGGGGTCCAGCTCGAGGCCTTGATCCGCGGATGGGCCGACCAGACGAGGGCCTTCTCGGCCGCGATGAGCTTGACCATTTCCTCGCGGCTGCCGACGCGATAGATGCGGCCATAGCCGGGGAGATCCTCCACAAACGGCTGGTCGGCATTCCTCTTCTGGAACCAATAGACCGGCTTGGGAAAGAAGCTCATCCAGTGCCCCGGATGCTTCCCCGGCTGCGGCAGTCCCAGATATTCATTGATCTCCTCGCCGGGCAGAAGCAGAAAATCGTCATCCGACAACCGCTCGCATTCGCGGAACATCCACTGCATCTCCGACAGCCGCAGTTGGCCCGTGTCTTTGGGATGGCCGTCGCCGTGAAAATCGCCCAGATGAACGGCCTGAACGCCCATCTCCTTGAAGACCCGCTTGAACTCCGGCTCGATGTCCCGCTGCCGCTCCTGGGCTGTGACCGCCACCGCCATGTGGTAGTGGCTGGTGAACGTGATGTGCCCCGGCAGCGGCAAGAACTTGTCGCCGCGGGTATAGCGGAGTGTTTCTTTGAGCGCTTTGGCCGCGTCGCCGCGCGACAGCAGGTAGAAAACGCCCAGCCGCTGCTTTGTGCCCGGCGGGGCGTTGAACCACGGCTCAAATGCACGCCCACCATCGGCCACCTGGCGAATGCCGAAGCCAAATGGCGAATCGCCGCCGCCGTATCCGCGGCCGAACCAGGTGAATTTGAGATTGTCGGTCCAGTCGCGAGGAAACTGATATTGATGCGGCGGTGGGAAGCAGGCGACGGAGCCGCGATCATTCTCGGCAATTAGCGCTCGATAGCGGACGGCTTGCGGATGCGCCGCGGAATCATCATCGACATCTTCATGCTCCAGTCGGTCACGCGCATCTTTCCAGACGATCCGCTTCCAGCCCGCGCCGCTGCCGGCCAGCCCCGCGTCGTACAGAATCGCCCGCTTGTCCTCGCTCGTGGACACGACCGCCTCCACGTGCACCAGCGGCGTCCCGACATAAAGCGAGATCACCAGCTCGCCGGCAAACGGCCCAATCGACAGATCGCCGATCGTCACGCTCGCCCGGCCGCCGCGGCTGGCCACGGCGACGCGCCTGAGGTCAAGCTGCGAGCGATGCGTTTGATAAGGGCGGCTGGCCGGTTTGTCGAAGAAGACGTTCCAGATCGGCATTTCCGACGGGCGGCCTTCCGGCGCACTGCGAATGCCGACGGTGAGGAATGTCACCGGATCGACGTGTTGCAGAAGCGGAGTCGAGTCGTTTGCGGCGTCGCTGGCCACGGCCAGCGACTCGATCAGCGGCTGACCAGGGCGAAGATCGAGAACCAGGCGGCCGAGCTGGCCCGCCTCCATGGGCCAGTCGATTTGCAGCCGCTCCTCCTTGTGGCGGACGGTGACCTGACAGTCGCGGTCATACTTGGACAGATCGACAGAAACCGTCGTCTCGACCGCCGATAGCGGGCGCGACAAGATCGCCAGCCATGCGGTCACTAGCCCCTTTAGCAGACGCCTGGTCATGAGCGGTCCTCCCTGGTGGCGTCATTCTTAAGCGCCAACGGGAGGGATGGCAACTGTCTTCAACGGCAGGCTGAAGGGGTCGGGAGTCGATTTCGGCCGATGACCTTTCAACCAGCAAGCGAGTGTGGCCGAAATCGACTCCCGACCCCGCCTGGATCGGTCCGATCACGCGGCCCGCAGATGCGACCACCCTGGCACCGATTCATCCTGGTGGCGATAGCCGTAGCGGGCAAAGTCATCGCGATAGATTTGGGCCGCGCCTGCCAGGACCGCGGGCGGATAGAAGCGGCGCCAGTGGGGATGTGGCGCATCCGTGCGAAACGCTTCGGCCGGCCAGTCGGCGACAAAATCCCCCGCCTCGACCGTATACGACTGCCTCTTCTTATGCGACAGCGGCACGTTGGTATCCAGCCGCCGCTGCACGAAGGCGAAATCTTCCTCCATCCGCTCCACCCGTCCCACGAAATCCAGCGGCAGTCCGGCCACCAGCAGCGACTGCGGGCGGAAATGTTCGTCCAGTTCCTGCGGCGTCTCGCAGGCGAGCTGCTTCACAAGCTGACGGAACGTGAGGCTCCGCCGGGCATCGATCCGCACCCGCGCCAGCAGACGCTGCCACCAGGCGGCGCTCGGGTCGTGCATCTGGTAGCTGCGGATGAGACGCGCTGCCGTGGCTTTGGCAGGAACCACCTTGTCCAGATACGCCGACACGAGCCGCGCCAGCGGATGCCGAACGAACGTGAATTTGAACCAGTCGGGACTGCGGAGGATGGATTCTGCTTCGTGGCTCGGCAGCGAGTCGAGTGCGGCCCGAGGTTTGAGCAGCGCGTGAACGCCCCCCCTCACCTGCGGCGTTGAACCGGGCGGCACCAGCCCTTCCACCGTCGCCATCCACAGCTTCAGGCTCGTGCAGGCGGCCTTGGGCACATAGGCATAGACGAACCGTCGCGTGCGGCCCACCAGGCACGTGTCAAGACAAACGGGCGATGGGGCTGGAACCATCGGCAAAGGACCTGGCGCGAGGCAAATACAGATGTCTCGTTGGTCGGACCATTGCGCTTCGCGCTTGAGGCTTTTACGACAGATCTCCCAAAATGCTCAAGATCGGTTGCATGCAGCCGGCTGGCACGTACCGATTTGCCGCTAGCAAAGCCGTCTTTGGCCCGCGCGTGCCCGTCATGACTCATAGCCGATCCTTCCTTCATTCTTCACCAGGCCGCCTCTTTGCGCGGCAGCGACTGCGTTCTACCCTACGGCTCATGGTGCTGGCGTCATGAGGCTGTCGAACTACTACTGGCGATTGCTGGGGCTGCAATCTGCCCTCGTGGCTGCCGTGACCGCCGTAGTGATCGCCCTGGCCTCGACCGGTCAGCCGCCCTGGACGCAATGGACAGCGGCGGGAGCTGGCGTGGTGGCCAGCGCCGTGGCGATGTGGTTTTCGCTGCGGCAGATATTCATGCCGCTGGAGGAGCTATCGCGGGAGGCGCGGCAAGTGGCAGGGAGCAACGGCGATCTGGATGATGCCGACGACCTGGGCGTGCTGGCCACCATCCTCAACCGCATGCAGCGGGACCTGTCGCAGCGCGTGGGCCAGGCCCAGGAAAACAGCCAGCGGCTGCAAACGGTGCTCGAGAGCATGATCGAAGGGGTGCTGGCGGTGGGGACTGACCAGCAAATTCTGCTGGCCAACGACGCCGGTCGGGCGATGCTCGACTTCACGACGCCACAGCCGGTCGGCAAGCCGCTCTTAGCCGTCACGCGGGCCCGCCCCGTCTATGAAGCCGTGCTGGAGGCGTTTGCCCAATCGGCGCCGGTTGAGAAAGAATTCCAGTCACCCGGTTCCAGCCGCAAGACATTATCGCTGCGGGCGACGCGGCTTCCCGGCGACCCCTGCCCGGGCGTGATGGTGGTGCTGCACGACGTCACGGAGCTGCGGCGGCTGGAAAATCTCCGCCGCGAACTGGTGGCCAACGTTTCGCACGAGCTGAAGACGCCGCTGGCCGCGATCAAGGCCTATGCCGAGACCCTGCGGATGGGGGCAGTGAATGACCCGACCCACAACCTGGCCTTCGTGCAGCGCATCGAGGAGCAGACGGAGCGGCTGCATCAACTGATCCTGGACATCCTGCAAATCGCCCGCGTGGAGTCGGGGCAGGAGACATTTGAGATCGGCGACGTCCGCCTGCTCGACGTTTTCGAGGATTGCGCGGCCCAGTTTGCCGGCGCTGCCGCGGCCCGGCAGATCGTGCTCCACATGGAGCTGCCGCCTGGGGAGCTGACGGCACGCTGCGACGAGGAGGGGATTCGCACCATCCTCACGAACCTCGTGGACAACGCCATCAAATACACGCCGCCTCAGGGACGCGTGACGGTGCGGGCAATTGCCGACGAGCCGACCGTGACGATCGAAGTTCAGGACACGGGCATCGGCATTGCCGAGAAGGAGCAGGCGCGGATCTTCGAGCGGTTCTATCGCGTGGACAAAGCCCGCTCGCGCGAATTGGGGGGCACTGGGCTGGGCCTGTCCATCGTCAAGCATCTGGCCCAATCGTTCGGCGGGACCGTGGGCGTTGCGAGCGCGCTCAAGAAGGGCTCCACCTTTCGCGTGACGCTGCCGCGGCGCTCGTAGCGGAAGTCGTCAGACTTCGGAGAGCACGCAGCCGAACCCTCGCGAGGTCGCCTACGAGACCCAGCGCACGATGTCGTTTTTCGTGGCGTAGATCATCAGCAAGAGCAGCAGCAGGAGCCCCACCAGACTCAGGTACCCTTGCACGTTTGGGTTTACCGGCTTGCGGGTAATTCCTTCCCACGCCAGGAATAGCAGATGACCTCCATCGAGGACGGGGATCGGCAGGATGTTGAGCACCGCCAGATTGGCGCTGAGGAACGTCAGGAAGATGAGCAGTTCCGGCAAGCCGGAACGCGCGATCCTGCCCGCGGCCCCCAAAATGCCAATCGGTCCCGACATGTTTTCTGCCGATACTCGCCCCGTGAGCAGTGCAGAGACCGTGAACACGACATGGGTCATTCCCTCCTTGATCTCGCGCACTCCCAGGTATAGTGCCTCGCCGGGCGAGCCAGCCGTGTGCGTCACCGTCACCGGGCCGAATACCAGCCCGCGGCTTTCCGAATAGAACGAATCCGCTGCGTCGGCAGTCAGCGTCTTGACCACTTCCGTTTTGCCGCGCTGGGCGGTGACTTGCAGCCGCGTTTTCGGCAGGACAAGTTGCATGCGAAAGTGGATCCGCGTCCAACTGTGGACATCGTTATCTAGCACGATTTCGTCGTGAGCCTCTTTGGCGAGCAGCTCCTTTTCCTTCTCTTCGTCGGCAGCGTCGGCCGGGACGAACTTCACTTTGGTGAGTACGTCCCCGGGGCGGAATCCTTCCTTCTCGGCGGAACTCCCCGGTTCAACGGCGGCGACCTTGTTCGTGACCTGAACGGCGACCCCGATCGATTCGATGCTCGCCGGCCCGCCGGTGCGATAGTCTTCGAAGTATTGATCGGGCACTTCGGGCGTCACCGTGATGGACCGGGTGGTCACGGCCCCATCAGCCCCCTGGCGCGCGACGACGAACGTCCATGATTCCGCGTCGTCTTTGGGAATTAGCCGCTGTCCCAGCGACAGCGGATCGCCGACCGGTTGGCCGTTGACTTCCTGAATGAGGTCCCCCGCTTGAAAACCGGCCTTCTGTGCGGGAGAGCCTTCGCGGACCGCCACAATCGGGCCGATTTCCATGACCAGACCGACGACCCGCTGCGGCTTGGGCTCGATCGTGACCTCGTGCCGCTCGGCAGGCAGGTCCTTGCCCTTGTCATCTTTGGCCTTCCGCTCGATAACGACGCGAATCTGTTCGGACGCCGTCCGCGCCAGCTCCGCATTCAGTCGGTAGTCAAACTCCTCATGTCCTTCCTTGCCGGTTTTCAGCGGAACCCCGTTGATTTCGACGATTCGGTCGCCGGCCTCCAGCGGAATGCTGCTGTCGGGTTTCAGATGCTCCACACGTTCCATGATCACCGACGACTCAGGCTGGAGATAACCGATGGTGGGAAACTTCGTTTCCGCGACGGCGCGCGACGTCGGTTGCAAGGCGAAATGCTTTTCTTCACCGTCGCGGGTGCGAACGGTAAAGCTCAACTTGCGATCATCGCCGTTGAGGATGATGTGCTGCTTGATGTCGATGAAGCGATAGTGTTCGTATTCCGCGCCGCTGCCGATTTGAACGAACTTCATTCCGGGACGCAGATTGGCCGTCCAGGCCGGGCCGCCGGGAACCGTCGAGCCCACGAGCGCCGGCATTTCTTCGACGCCGAGCCAAAACGCCCAGGCTCCGAGCACGGCCCCGAAAATCACATTCATCGTCACCCCCGCCGAAATGATCGCCATCCGTGCCAGCACCGGCTTGGCGGGATAGCTGCGGGGGTCAAGCTCGTACTTCTGCGGTTGCTCGACCGTTTCCCCGGGCGTCAATCCTTCAGCAGCGGTTCCTTCCTTGAGCACCTTGACCCGCTCCGCCTCCGCCATCGCATGCCGCGGGTCGTCGTCCTGGCCGAGCATCTTCACGTAGCCCCCCAGCGGCAGCGCTCCAATGCCGTATTCGGTTTCGCCCCATTGGAAGCGGCAGAAGCGGAGGTTGAAGAGGTCGAAGCCGATGTAGAATTTCTCGCACTTGACGCCGCAAGCCTTGGCAACCAGGAAGTGCCCCAGCTCGTGGACGAAGATCACGAAGCCCAGGCCGATGGCGACGCTGCAAATGCTCCAGGTCCAGCCGACGGTCTCCGTCCAGAATGTCGGCTCGCTGGTTGCCGCGAACATCACAAACGCATCCACTGCACAACCTCCTGCCGCGCCCATCCATCCAGCCGGAGCAATTCCTCCAACGACGGCGCGGGATCAAAGGGGTGATTTTCCACTACCGACCGGCAAGCCGGCACAATCTCCACAAACGCCAGCTTGCCTTCCAAAAAAGCCGTGACTGCCGCCTCGTTGGCGGCATTCAGCACCGCTCCGGCGGTGCCGCCAGACTGGGCCACGGATCGGCCCAGCCGCAAGGCGGGGAACCGCTGCTCGTCGGGCGGCTCAAAATCGAGCCGCAAGGCCTGCGACAAGTCGAGCTTCCGTGCCGGACCTTCGTGCCGCTGTGGCCACGTCAAAGCGTACTGGATCGGCAGCTTCATGTCCGGGGGACTCAACTGGGCAAGCACCGACCCATCCACGTATTCTACCATCGAGTGAACGACTGACTGCGGGTGAACCACTACGTCAATTTGCTGGGGGGCCAGATCGAACAGCCAGCGAGCCTCGATGATCTCCAGGGCCTTGTTCATCATGGTGGCAGAATCGATCGTGATTTTTGGGCCCATTTGCCATGTCGGATGAGCCAGAGCATCGGCCACGGTGACTTTTTCCATCCGCTCGCGGCTGAACGAGCGGAATGGACCGCCGCTGGCGGTAAGGATAATCCGCTTGACGTCGCTGCGCTTTCCGGCCGCCAGCGCCTGAAAAATCGCGGAATGTTCGCTGTCTACGGGAAGGATTTGTGCTCCCCGCTCTGCGGCCAGCCGCATGACCAAGGGACCAGCCATCACCAGCGTCTCTTTGTTGGCCAAAGCGACCGTTTTTCCCGCGTCCAGCGCAGCCCACGTGCCCTGGAGTCCCGCGCTCCCCACGACTGCGGCCACGACCAAATCGACCTCACGCAGCCCAACCACCTGAGCGACGCCCTCGCGGCCACGCAATAGCTCGGTCCCTGGCGGAAGGCACGACCAGTCGAACCGGTCGGCTTCGGGGCCGTCGGTGGCCACGACAAATCGCGGCCGGAATTCCCGCGCTTGCTGGCACAATAGTTCGAAATTGCGATGCGCCGTTAATGCTGCAACCCCAAACGTGTCTGGCGAGTGCCGCACCACTTCCAGCGTGCTGCGACCGATGCTGCCGGTCGAGCCCAGGAGCGTAATAGTGCGGGAGAGACCACTCATGGTCATGACCGACGAGATGAGAACCACCTGGGCCGCTGCGGGAGTTCAGGGAGAGGGCGTAAATAAAGGCGCAGATTCAACTTCCGTCGCAAGCATTCTAGGTTTTCGCAAAAAAACCGACAACCGGGAAACGCGGGCCGGCCGTTCCCGCCGCGGCACAGGGTATAATTCGTTCATCGTATCGATAGCTGGCTGATCCCACCTTGGAAACCTGGGCGTGCCCCCGGATGCTCGCTGGGGCTCCTCGGAGTTTCGCGCCGATCGTTTCCTGTGTAAGTCCCCGCCTTTGTCGTCTCGTCGCTTCTTTTCCTAGCGGCATCCGCCCTCGCCGCCTACGAATCCCGGATAGCACTCCATGAATCAGGATCAAGAGTCGCGCCGCAATCAGGATGGCGAAGGACGCGGGCCGACCGCGTTTAGCGTGGTGATCTGGATCGCTTTGACCAGCCTGTGCGTCGTGCTCGGTTTTTATGCCGTCTCGCACTGGCTCCAGATCGAGATCAAGCCGGAGGACCTGCGGGCGCTGGTGGTCAAACAGGGTGCACAGGCCAATTCGAGTGACGCGACCGGCGAGCTGACGTACGTCGACGTCCTCCGCGACGATACCAAGCCGGCGCGGAAGTTCCGCTACAAGAACCTGAAGAATCTGGTCGTCGGCGAGACGTCGATCACGGGCAATGTGGACGTCGTCGAACTCAAGTCCAAGGATGGGGGCAAGACGTGGGACCAGGAAGATGCCTCCACGTACAAGAAGCAATCCAGTTTTCGGACCAACATCGACAAGGAAGCCACCAACTACCGCAACGAACTGGTGCAGGACATTCGCGACAGCAAGATTGGCCTGTCCTTCGCACGCAGCCCCGGACCCTGGGACAGCTACGCGCCGACGATCCTGATCATCCTGCTCATCGGCGCGACGCTTTACATCCTGGCGCGGCGTCTGTCGGGGCTGGGCTCCCCCATGGCGTTCGGCCGCAGCCGCGGGCGGCTCTATGCCCAGGAAGATCTTGGCGTGACGTTTGCCGACGTCGCCGGCATCGATGAAGCGGTGGAAGAAGTCCGCGAGGTCGTGGATTTCCTCCGTTCGCCGGAAAAGTACCAGCGGCTGGGCGGCCGCATTCCCAAGGGGGTGCTGCTGGTTGGCCCGCCCGGCACGGGCAAGACCCTGCTGGCCAAGGCGATTGCCGGCGAGGCGGGCGTGCCGTTTTTCAGCCTCTCGGGATCTGACTTCGTGGAAATGTTCGTCGGCGTCGGCGCGGCGCGCGTTCGCGACATGTTCCAGCAGGCCGAGAGCAAGGCGCCGTGCATCATCTTCATCGACGAGCTCGACGCCCTGGGCAAGACCCGCGGTACCAGCATCGTCGGCGGCCACGACGAGCGCGAGCAGACGCTCAACGCGCTGCTGGTCGAGATGGACGGATTCGGCTCCAACAGCGGCGTGATCGTGATGGCCGCCACCAACCGGCCGGAAACGCTCGACCAGGCCCTGCTTCGCCCCGGTCGCTTCGACCGCCACGTGCTGGTCGATCGTCCCGACATCAAGGGGCGCGAAGATATCCTCAAGGTCCACGTCAAGAACGTGAAGCTCGATCCGAGCGTCGATCTCAAGGAGATTGCGGGGATCACCCCCGGCTTCGTTGGCGCCGATCTGGCCAACCTGGTCAACGAGGCGGCACTGCTGGCGGCGCGCGGAAACAACAACTCCGTCGGCATGAAGGAGTTCAACGAAGGGGTGGAGCGCGTCACCGCCGGGTTGGAAAAGAAACAGCGGGTGATGAACGAAGACGAAAAGCTCCGCGTCGCCTACCACGAAAGCGGCCACGCGCTGGTCGCTTACAGCCTGCCCAACACTGACCCCGTCCACAAGGTCTCGATCATTCCCCGCGGCCTGGCGGCACTGGGCTATACGATGCAGCGTCCCGAGGGGGATCGATTCCTGATGACGCAGTCGGAGCTGGAAAGCCGCATCCAAGTGCTGTTAGCCGGGACGATGGCGGAAGAAATGATCTTCACCGACGTCTCGACCGGGGCGCAGAACGATCTGGAGCGGGCCACCGAGATCGCCCGCAGCATGGTAATGGAGTACGGCATGAGCCGGCTGGGGCGCGTCAACTATCGCGAGACGAACCGCTCGCCGTTTCTGGCCATTTCGGGCGGAGAGGAAAAGGCCCGCACGCACAGCGAGCAGACCGCCCGCGAGATCGACGAGGAAGTGCGGCGGATCATCGACGAGGGGATCGAGCGGGTCAAGCACATCCTCGAAGTCCGCCGCGAAGCGCTCCAGTCGCTCACTCGCCGGCTGATCGAAGTCGAGTCGATCGACTCCGAAGAGCTGAAGCGAATCATCGAGGAGAACTCGCGCGGACCGCTGGTCGTCCCCGGCACCACGGCATTGCCGACGCGGCCGGTGCCTGTCTCTGAGCCGGTGGAAGCTCCGGTGCCGGCAATCGAGCGGTCGGTGTAATTCGCAGCTGAAGCGGTCGTCGTAGTTCGCTCTGTAACGGCAAACCGTTTATCCTAGATGCAGTCATGCTGCGCGCCTGGGCCGGCCGGCCCGCGCGGCGGCTCTCTCTTGCGGGGCATCGACATGACATCAAGCTGCCCTTCCGAAAGCCAACTGAAGTCGTTTGCCGTCGGCGACCTTTCCGCGGAGCGTGTGCAGCGGATCGAAGAGCACCTGACGGACTGCGAGCACTGCCAGGGGGCGCTGCAAGCGTTCGATTCATATCGCGACGGCCTGGTCGAAGACCTGACGCAGGTTCACGCTGGCCAGGCGCTGGAGATTCCCGAGCTGGTGCTGGCCAGCGCGCGGGCGGCCGTTCTCGATCTGGCCAGCACCCGCAGGGCCGAGCTGACGCTCGACTCGGGCCGGCATTTCGCCCGCCTGCTGGCCGAGGGCCCCTGCCGATTGGGGCGGTTTGAGCTCGTGGCCGAGCTGGGGATGGGCTCGTTCGGTTACGTGTTCCGCGCCCGCGACCTGGAACTCGACCGCACGGTGGCGATCAAGGTGCAGCGGGCCGGCGCCTTTGCCACGCAGGAGGATGCGGGCCGCTTCCTGCGCGAAGCGCGGAGCGCGGCATCGCTGACGCATCCGGCCATCGTCGCCCTGTACGACACGGGGCACACCGACGACGGCGTTTGCTTTCTCGTCACCGAGTATGTGGAGGGTGAAACGCTCGAGCAGCGGCTGAAGCGCGGACGGCTGGAGCCGGCGGCCGCAGCGGAGCTCGTCGCCCAGCTCGCCACCGCAGTCCACTTCGCCCACGAGCACGGCGTCGTCCACCGCGATCTCAAGCCGTCGAACATCATGCTCGATACGGCCGCGCACCCGCACATCACCGACTTCGGCCTGGCCAAGCGGGCCGGCGGGGCCGATCCCCCCATGACCTCCAACGGCCGCGTCATGGGAACACCCGCCTACATGTCTCCCGAGCAGGCCGCCGGCAAGGGGGACGAGGCCGACGCGCGGACCGACGTCTACAGCCTGGGCGTGATGCTCTACGAACTACTCACTGGCGAGCGGCCGTTTCAAGGGACGCATCGGCTGCTCTTGCTCCAGGTGCTGGAGGACGAGCCGCGGCCGCCGCGGAAGCTCGAGTCTCGAATTCCCAAAGATCTGGAGACGATCTGCCTCAAGGCAATGGCCAAGGAGCCGAGCCGCCGCTATCAGTCGGCGGCACTGCTGGCGGATGATCTGCGACGCTTCGAGCGCGGCGAGCCGATTGCCGCCCGTCCGGCGGGATACGTCGAGCGGCTGTGGCGGTGGTGCCGGCGGTATCCGGCGGCGGCGGTGCTGTTTGCCGCCGTGACGCTAGGCTCGGTGGCGGGCTTTGTTTACCTGACGAACGTCTCCTCCTATTTCGTGCAGGAAACAGCGCTCGACAGCGCGCGGCTCGAGGCCGACATGCTGGAGCGTGTCAATGAGTACTACAGCGACGTGCTCGATCGGCTGAAGACGCGCGAAGTCACGATCACACATGAGTACTTGATGACACAAAATGCATTGCCGCTGCCGGCGACGTTTACCATCGACGCCGCCCAGCGGCTGAGCCAGAGCGACACGGGGCTCAAATTCCGGCTGTACAGCAACTACCCGTTCCGGCGTAACGGCGGGCCCCAAACCCCCGAGGAACGCGAGGCCCTCGACGTGCTGACAAAGCTTTCGCGCCAGCCGCGCACCGGCAAGTACCTGGAACATCATCGCTTCGTGACGATCGAGGGCCGGCCGTTCTTGAGCTATGCCCGCGGGCAGATCATGAAGGAGAGCTGCGTCAAGTGCCATAACGGCCATCCCAAAAGCCCCAAGACCAAGTGGGAGCCGGGCGATCTGGCCGGCGTCCTGCTCATCACCCGCCCCCTGGATCGCGACATTGCCCGCACACAATCGGGCTTGCGCAGCGCCTTCGTGATGATGGCGGCGGCATTTGTCGTCGTCGTGGGAGGAGTGGTGATTGCCGCCGCATGGAGCAGACGGAGGACGTAGGTTGCTAAACCTTAGCCGAATTCGTCAGAATTCGGACGTTTCGAACTCTCAGAGTTCGGCTATAGCATGACCGCCAGCCAGCAAGCCGATCCGTCCGCCAGCGACGTGCTTGCCACGTCGCGGAGCCTGCTGGCCCGAGCGCGGCGGCGCGACGACGGCGCCTGGGAAAAACTTGTCGAGCTGTACGCGCCGCTGGCCTATTTCTGGTGCCGCCGCGGCCACGTCGCCGAGCAGGACATCCCGGACGTCGTGCAGGAGGTCTTTCGCTCGGTAGTCGTCGGCATCGACACCTTCCGCAAGGAGCGGCCCTGCGACACCTTCCGCGGCTGGCTGCGGACCGTGACCCGCAGCAAGCTCTGCGACTATTTTCGCTCCCGCGGCAAAACGCCCGGCGCGCCCGGCGGCAGCGACATGCAGCGGCGGCTGGAACAAGTCGCGGCCGAGCCGGACGAAGAGCCGGACGACGCGGAAGAATCGGCTGAACGCGCTCTCTTTTTCCGCGGACTGGAAACGATCCGCCACCAGTTCGAACCGCGGACCTGGCAGGCCTTTTGGCGCGTGGTGGTTGATGAAAAATCGGTGGCGGACGTCGCCGCCGAGCTCGGCATGCGGCCCGGGACGGTACGGGTCGCCAAATGCCGCGTGCTGCACCGCCTGCGGCAGGAGCTGGGGGACGTGGAATAGGCCGAGGTCTCTTCCGCTACGCAGCGGCACGGACAAATGCCCGCCGACCATCGGCATGGACGCGCGGAATACTAGGCGCTTGATCCGTAGCGAGCGGACAGTAGGATGGTGGCCATCCAGACACTGTGCCGCACAACGCCAATGAGCGAAAACGACAAGAGCAGCGAAGGTTGGGCAAAACAGGTATACGAGTTTTGGCGACTCTTCCTCAGACTTGGCGACACATTCGCGGGGCTTCTGCTGTCTGAAGTGGGCTTTCTGCTCGTGCTCGGCCTGGTGGCCGGACTTGGACCGTCAGACAAGCCGCCTGGCGTTCTCCTGCCTATTCCGGTGGGGCGATTTCCTGCGAACCTTTGGAACTGGGAATACGCGGAGATGCCGCTGACTTACCTGGTTTTTCCAGGTTCCATTGCGGTATTCATATTATGGTGCTTTACCAGCGGGCACACGGTATTTTTCGTCCGCCCGGCACTACGGCTGATTCGTCCTCCACTATTTATTATCGTTCAAATACTGTTCATCATTATCGCGATCGTTCACCTTCCCATAGAGTGGCTCTTGCGGCGGCAAGAGAAGGCGCAGTTCGAAAAATGGAAGAAGACGCTGAACGATGCCCAGCGCAAAGTGCTGGATCAAGAGTCGCTTGACGTGCAGATCGCAACGTATCGTCAGCGTGAACGCACGCGCCAGCCTGATTTCATGTTGGCAGCGGTCGGCGAACTTCTGATTGGCTGGATGAGAGAGGAAATGTCGGCAGCCGCGATCTGCCTTGCGCCGTTATATGCGCATTCTTACGCCGAGGATGAGCAAGCCAGCAGGGCAAAGCGGCAGTTCCTTGCTCATGCGTTCAATCGTCTTCGCATCCGGATGAGATCGCTTGCCGCGGGCAAGTACATTCAGTTCCTGTCCTTACCCCCCTCGTACGCACCGCGCGATTTGCGCTCCGCGATGTTGCTTCGCAGATGGCTAAATGCCGATTTGTTGCTTTGGGGTAGCTTTGATCGTTTGACCCCTCCTACGTTGTGGATGAATTTCGAAGATGAAACTCTGCAACGTGTCGATGAAACGACAGATCAAATCGGAGCGATGGGCCGGCATCCGTACGATCCGATCGTTCGCACGCAGGCCTCCGTCGTGTTGCCGCTTGACAACGGTCTGGACCCTTATATTTTCGCGGTCATGGCGATCGTTCGCGTTCTGGAATCGCGGCAACATTCAAATTTCTGGTACATATTTCCATCCTCACTTCGCGATTATGGAGATCGACTCAAACTGCGGTCGAATCAGGAAGGCGCAATCGTTGGACATCTTTTGGAGGACGTGATTGTCCAGGTGTCCGAACCAGTAACTGAGGATGCCTTCGCCATTTCACCACGCGCGTGGCTGGTCGGATTCCTCAGCGACTGGCTGGCGCACCAAGAGCTCGATCCGCTTAGAATTCATTTTGATGACGACAAGCGATACGAGGGTGAACGGCTCTGCGCCTATTTTCACCGCCTGGCGGATCTGCAACCCCACGTCCCGGAGCACTGGTACCGATTGGGGGCGGCCTATTTGTTGACCGGACAGGTGGACAAGGGCATGACATTTGTAAGGCAAGCCCAAGCGATTGATAAGCAACGATCCGCGATTCGACTTGAGGATAATAGGATCGGCGCTTACGTGCATTTAACGTCGTTGGACTTTCCCGCTAAGGAAAGAGAAGTCGTTAACGCGCTTGTGCATGTCGCGCGTGCGCTGGCCACCGGCAGTGAGGGCGTGAAAGATTATCTACGCAAGGCACTCGAGGAACACAAACATTTTCCAATTTGGCGGGCGATGCTCAAGGATCGGCAAGCCGCTGAACCGCAATGGGTGGCACTGCTGGGATTGCTCGAATTGTCACCGCCAGCGCAGCCATCTGCCGCCGATCCACCGCCGCAATCGATCGCAGGAACCGGCGTGCCACAGCCAATTACCGTCTCGGTCCTACCGCCGCCGGCGGCCGGAGCGGCTTAGCCACGAGCCTTCGGCGAACACGGCATCGGTCAGTGTGACGTCCAGTGCGGCCGAACGGACGGCTGCACTCAGCTCGCCAGACGGATCGCTCGCTTCGATTCCCCTTCGACCGGCTGACGTCAGCGACAGGCGAGCTGCCGCGGATCGCGACGTGGCAACGGTCTTGCGGTTGCCCGAAAGGGTCAGCGACGATGATCCTGCTTTGCCCGCCGGTGCATTGGCGAGCAAGGCCAGGCTCGCGGACGATGGCGCTGGCGCCACCGAGGTGACCGGATCGAGGATGTATTCCCCAATTCCGCTTTCCGCCGACACGCGCACGTAGTACGTCCCGGCCGGCGCGCCGGGGTAATTGACCTCTTCGTTGCGGCCGTCTCCCAGCGGCGTCACTTCGCCGACTTCCACGCCGGCGGAATTGTACAGCCGCAGCGAGGGGTTGAGCGTATTGACAAACTGGCCACCGCCGTCGCCAGGTGTGCTCGTGAACAAGTGGATTAGGCCGCCCAGCGAGGTGAACGAATAGACGTCCGCTTCCGGCGCTGGATCGCCAACCCAGGCCGCCGCCTGACGCAATAGTTGCACGGTTTCGCCCACCGGCTGATGGAAGGACGGGTCGAGCCCGAAGTAGACGACGCGTCCCGCGCCGAAGGAGCCGGCCAGGATATTGGGGTCTCCCGTGGGATTGGTCGCCAGCTCGGCCAGCCCGGCGGTGGCGGTGAAGAAGCTGTGCTGCGAATTTCCCCAGAAGGAGAGGCCGTCGTTCGTCAAACCGGCCGTGACCGGGTGCACCATGCCCGCGGCGGTCAGCAAAATAACCTCCTGATGTTCCGCGACCCACGCCAGGCTTGCGCCATGCGGCGTCCAACCGAAATCGGGAGTGTTGAAACTGCCGCCGTCGTCGGTGATCAGGCCGCCGCCGGCATTGACGAATGCCGCCACGTCGGCAGCGCGGCTATGGAGAATCGATAAGCCTTCCGCGGAGGCATCGACATACAGGATGTCGTAGCCGCTGAGGCTCTGAGTGGCGAACTGATCGACCGTAATTTGCGTGATGTCGAACGAACCGTCATTCCAGCCCAGGGAGTGAGGGCCGACCCACAAGATGTCGCCGACCGAGGGGCTGATGTATCCCAAGGCAACCTGGTTGCTGCCAAAGGGCTGCGCCGTGGCCAGCGTATCGTTCGATTCACGATCGAAGACGGCGTTTTTGGTCACCAGCAGACTGTAAGGCGTGTTCGTATCGCCGGTGATCGCCAGGTAGTGGGTTCCCTCGGCCAGCGGCCCAAAGTCATAGATCATCCGGTCCACGTTCGTCTGACCGGTCTGGCCGCTGGCGAGCGTCGCTCCGGCCGGACTGAGGAGCTGCACGTTGATACTGCCGCCCCCCAGTGCTTGCAGAGCGACGGTGACGCGCTGTCCGACAGTAGCCGTAAATGAGTACATGTCGTGGGGCGCCGACTTGACGATCCGGACGTCATCGACTAACCAACCTTCGAAGTTATTGGCGTCGCCGTTGATCGTATCGAAGAACCAGCGGAATTGAACCGTCTGGCCCGCAAAGGCGCTGACATCGACGGGGGCCGAGGGGGCCCAGAACGAATGTTCGGCGACACTGTTGTACGTAGCAAGCGTGGCCCACGAGGATGAGCCTGACGGCCGAACCTGGAGCCGCGCCATGTCGAGGGTCGCGGAACCCTGCGTCTTGAGCCAGTAATTGAAGTCTAACGTCAGCGCTCCGTCAGTGGGGAGCGTCAGCGAGGGCGAAATCAACGAGCCTGCATTACGTATACTGCCTCCGGCTTTCCCTTTGCTTTTGACGATATAGTTGGCCGCGCTGGGTTTCCCTTTGCCGCCTGTTGCTTCCTTGCCGTAGTAGAAGCTATGGGTAGCGGAGTGGCCGCCGTCTGTGCCGCGGGCCGTCGTGACGTGCCACAGGCCGCTGAGCGAATTATCCACTGTAAAGCCGTGGCTACTGCCTTCGAAGTTTTGCGAATACCAAACTTCGCTCGTCGTGGCATCGGTCTGACCGAGAACGGCGCCGCGAGTGGCCGTTTTCAGCAGTGGAACAAACGAGCTGTCGATGTTTTCCGCCGTCGCTCGGCTGCTGTTCGATGGTCCGCCGTGCGATTCCAGCTCCAGCGCTGAATTCAAGAACACTTGCACCGTGAAATGTCCGGTGGTCGCATCGGCCACGCTTTCGACGACGATCGTATACGTCCCGGCCGTAGTTGGCCCTGCCGTCTGGAGCACGGCCTCCTGGCCCGCGGCGGGCGCCAAGGCGACGACGTCGGGCACTCCCGATTTTTTCAGGGTGACCTGTGGTCGCAGACCGCTATCCGGCGTTACCAGCACGGTGATTGTCTGGCCGGCATCGACGTTGATCGTAAAGCTGTCCGCGTCATCGGCGGGATTGATGAATGCCGACGCGGCCGGGTCATAAATCAGGCTTCCCTTGGGGGCGATGGGGAACAGCGGCGTCGGATACTCGAGCGTCCCAATGTCCAGAATGTAGCTGGACGAGTACGCCAGATTGGGATTGCCGAAGGCATCAGTCAGCGCGCCAGCGGCAATCGAGGCCGAGAGCGTCCCTTCCTGCGTAATGCCGTTGAGGGTGAAGGTCAGCGTCTTGCCGTCGCCGGAGATCGACACGTCGGTTGCGCTTCCCTGACTCAACTGCAAGTCACTGGCTTGCACCGATCCAGCGCCCACGGCTTCGTTGAGCAATACCGCCAGCGAGTTCATGGACAATTGGACCGGGCTGCCGTCGGCCGGATCGGTCGCGACAACCTCCATCGGCAGAGCATCGTAGCTGAACGTCGCGGTCCATGGCTTGAGCAGCGGGTCAAGCAGCCCGCTGCCAGGCGATGCGGAAACGGCGCCGCCATCCATGTGCATCGTCTGGATTCCCTGGGTCGTCACCGGTGAAGTGGTGAAGGTGAACTGGAGAGTATTGGAACCGATCTCGGTCACTGAGTTCGCCGCCAGGCCGTTAACCGTCAGATCGCCCGGATCGTCGGTGCTGGTGTCGTACGGATGCGAGAAATCGATCGTAAACACCGTCGGCGGCGACGAGACGATCTCGCCAGCCGCGGGAGAGCTTCCCGACACTGCCATGCCCACGCAGGTCAGAGTGCCCAGAGCGTTGAGCCGGCCGCCGGTGACCGTAATGCCGTCCAAAGAAGGGATGGGATCGGTGCCGTTAAACAGGCAATCGCGAATCTGCGAATAGCTCGCGGTGCCGGCGATGCTATAGGCCAGTGCCGCCACGCCGGAGACGTGCGGCGTGGCCATCGAAGTGCCGTCGAAATAGTCGTACCCGCCGCCCGGCACGGTGCTGAGAGTGCTTACGCCCGGTGCGCCGAGGTCCACGGAACTGTGCCCATAGCTCGAAAACCAGGCCAGGTTGTCCTGATTGTCGGTGGCAGCAACGGAAATCACATTGTCCAGCGGGGTGCCGTCGCCGGCCGTGTCGTAGCTGGCCGGGTAGAACGGACTAAAGTCGTTGTCTTGGGAATAGTTGCCCGCGGCCGCAATGAACAAGAGTCCCGCGTCCCGGTTGGCCTGGATGGCGTCCCGAATGGCGTCGGTGGGAGGCCCGCCTCCCCAACTATTGCTGGTCAGCTTCAGGTTGAATCCCCTGTTGCGCATCATCGCCGCATAGTTGATGGCCGAGACGATGGCGTCATCGGTGGTAAAGCCGCCGTCATCAAAAATCTTGAGCGCCATGATCTTGACTTTCCAATTCACGCCGGCGACCCCCACGTCGTTGTCGCCGACGGCGCCGATGGTGCCCGAGACGTGCGTGCCGTGG
Organism: Pirellulaceae bacterium; assembly: GCA_035649415.1. Taxonomy (GTDB): domain Bacteria; phylum Planctomycetota; class Planctomycetia; order Pirellulales; family Pirellulaceae; genus DATKDU01. The sequence continues at coordinate 18,485 of DASRJP010000507.1, forward strand.
CTGTGCCCATCCATCGGATCGCCATCGCCGTTGATGAAGTCGTACCCATGGATGTCGTCCGTGAACCCGTTGCCATCGTCGTCGACGCCAGCGGCACCGGCCGCCTCAAGGGCGTTCGTCCAAATGTTCGCGGCCAGGTCCGGATGGTTGTAATCGACGCCCGTATCGATGACCCCCACGATGACGTCGTTGGATCCGGTCGTGATGTCCCACGCCTCCGGCGCGTCGATGTCGGCATCGTTGATCCCGGGGACTCCCAGGATGTCTTGCCCAGTGTTGTGCAGACCGTAGAGCTCGCCAAACAAGGGATCTTCCGGCGCGCTCGTCAACTGCGCTTCGGCGAAGTTGGGCTGGACGTAACGAAAACCGGGCACGTCGTCGAGGACACCTGCCAGGTCGTGATAGCTCAGCGCGCTTGGCGCCTTGATCAGCACCATGCCGTCGAGACCTAAATGACGGCTGGCCTGGATGTGAATCGACGATCCGGCGAGTTGGCGGTTCAACGTCGCCACCTGAGCTGTGGGTGTTCCGGATACGCCATCGAACCGCGCGATCCATTCCCCCTTCACGACGTGGGCGCTTTGGCCGTGCCAATTGATGTGTCCAATCGCGCCTGCGTCTGCAGCGTCGGTGCCAGCCGCCGCGTGCAACAGAGCGCGGTCTTCCAATTGCTCCAAAAACAGCCGCCGGGCGGAAAAATGCCGCTGACGCCCACCGCTACGACCGAAAGACCGCACAAGACTCATGGGTTGCTCCTACATCGTGAAGGAATTGTCCGACCGATCTTGGGCGCGCAGTTCAAGTGCGCGAGGGGGGGGTAGAACCCTGTTGCCCCAAGGTTCGGGGACATGAAAAGCACGGGCGATACCAATCAATGGTCAGACGCCAGCGACCCGAAACCTGCCATTCGGGTTCGCCGCTTCGCCCCAATAGAGATCGCGAAAGATGCTATCCAACCCGACAGCGGATTACAAGCCGTTCTCTAAAAAGGTGGAAAAAATTTCACGTAGCGGCCGGCCCACAGCGACGTTTTTTGGATATGGTCCGGGTACGAACTATTCAGGCTTCGCTACCGCAGGGCATATTGCCGGCAGATATCCACGATCGAATCCTCGTCCTTTAAGTGCCGCGTTTCGATCCCCTCGGCCTGAAAGTAGCCCGCGACACGCGAGTACTCATATCGGTCGAACAGGTTGAGCACGACCGTGATCGCAAAGCCGCGGCGGCGGAGATTGGATAGCGCAATGGCGCTCGTTTCGTCGCCGCGGGCCAGAATGGCGACTACCGTGGCGTCCCGCGGCATTCGGCTGGCCGTCTCCTCGATGAGCTGGGGCAGCGGCAGGCCGTCGGTAAGTTCCATGCGGGCGAGGGTTTCCAAAATCGCGACGAACTGATCGGGGCCGCGGCGCGTGGGGACCAACAGGGGCCGGAGACGGTCACTTTTGGACTGCATTTCCGCAGCTCGTTTGGCGGCGTCCCGAGAGCGGTAGTCGTGGGCCCAACCTTCAGTGCGTATGCGGTCAGCCGCATCGCGCCCATTTGTGACCAGGCCAATCTGCTGGTCCATAAGGTAGACCGCGTTGGCGATCGAAGCGGCAGCCGTGATCGCCAGCTCGCTACGGAACGGTTCGTCGCGCCTGGGGTGCGAATCGCGGTGGAAGTCCATCAGGATGGTCGCGCCGGCCACCGTGGAGGGCTCGTAGATCTTGCTGTGCAGCTCGCCGGTGCGGGCAGAAGCCCGCCAATGGATGCGGTTCATGGCGTCGCCCCGCTGATAGGCTCGCACACCCGCAATCCGCGTTGGGTCCTCGTACAGCCGATAGCTCATCCGCACTTCGCCGATCGGACGCTTGCTCGACAGCTCGTAGCCGGCCAGCGGAATGACTTTCGGCAGCACCATCAGAAAGTGCGGCTCGGCAGCGACGCGAAAGCGGCGGTGCAGGCCGAACAAGTCGCCCGTCTCCAGGACCACGGGGCCAAGCTGAAAATAGCCGCGGCGATTACAGGTGAGCTGATACAGGAGCTGCTTTTTCGCCCGTGGCGCGAGCATCGAAAGCTGCACCCGCCGGCCAGTCACCTTCAGGCAGGGCGGGTCAAACATGATCGCGTCCCGCGGCAGCAAATCCTCGAGCAGGACCCACGCCACGGGAAGCTTTCCCTGGTTCTCGATCGTGACAACGACCGCGACCGTGTCCCCCACGCTGGCCGACAGCCGGCTGGCCTCGCGCGTCGCCGACAGGTCGCCGGCCCAGCGGCGCGTGACGTAGCGGCTGATCAGAATCACGGCGAGCAAGGCGTACATCGCATACGCCAACAGGCTCATCCCGAAGACAAGGGCCAGGACGAGGATCACAGCGGCCGCAGCAATCCAGATCATGTCCCCGTCTCGCTCAGCGCCGGCACGGCAATTTCGGCGACGATGTCGTCCACCACGGCGGCCGCGGTAACCTTCCTCAGGCGGCTCTCGGGCTTGAGAATGATGCGGTGCGTGAGGACTGCGCCGGCGACGCGCTTCACGTCGTCAGGCAGAACGTAATTGCGTCCCCGCAGGGCGGCCATCGCCTGCGAAGTGCGAAACAGGGCGATCGAAGCCCGCGGGCTCCCCCCCAGTGCAATATCGTCGTGCTCGCGCGTGTCGTGAACAATCTGCATCAGGTATCGCCGCACCTTGTCGTCGATGTAGACACTGCGGACCGCCTCCTGGCAAGTCACCAGCTCCTCCACGCTGACCACGGGCTCGATGGTATCGATCGGGTGCTTGTGCTGGAGCAGCGCCAACATTTCCAGCTCTTCTTCCATCGAAGGATAGCCGAGGCTGAATCGCATCAAGAAGCGGTCGAGCTGCGCTTCGGGGAGCGAGAACGTCCCTTCGTGATCGATCGGGTTCTGCGTCGCGATCACCAAAAACGGCGGACCGAGCCGGTGCGTGATGCCGTCCACAGTCACGTGGCTTTCGGCCATCGCTTCCAGGAGGGCCGCCTGCGTGCGAGGCGTGGTGCGGTTGATCTCATCCGCCAGCAGCACCTGGGCAAAGACCGGCCCGGGGCGAAACTCGAACTCCGACGTCTTCTGGTTAAATATCGAGACCCCCGTGACGTCAGTGGGGAGCAGATCGGGCGTGCACTGGATGCGCTTGAACGAGCAGCCGACGCTGCGGGCCAGCGCCCGGGCCAGCATGGTCTTGGCCACGCCGGGGACGTCCTCGAGGAGGAGGTGCCCTTCGCAGAGCCACGAGACCATCGCCAGGATGATCTGCTGCCGCTTGCCGACGATCGCCTTCTCGACGTTGGCGATGATTTTCTTGGAGGTGTTGTTGACGTCGGCCACGGCGCCTCCGCAATTCCGTAGGACAGGTTTCCAACCTGTCCAGAATAATCGAAAGGCGCAGCAAAAGCGTGGTATCGCTCCAGGCGGGGAAGTGACCGCTTGGTGCTCCTGGCTAATCGCTGGGCAGCTTGTCGCCGTCTTCTGAAGGATTGGGCGACGGCGAATAGCGATGTACGCCCGCGCCTTCGAGAGGGCCGAATGTCTGATTTAGCTTGTCGAGCTCCACCGCCAGCCGGCTCCGATCCATCCACCACACTACCAGCACAGCGGCGAGCAAAGTCAGCCAGAGCAAGTCGCGGATGGTAAATCGCATGGGCGTGAGAGTGGCTAAGTTGAGCAGTGCTTTCGCCAGCCAGGACAGGGTCGAAAACCTGTTCTACGTTGTCACTCCGCGATCTTGTGCATCAGCTTCGCGGCATTGTCGCCATCCGCGGCAATTTTCAGCGGTACGGTGAATACAACGGAGCCCGTTTTGCAAACTCCCTCGTCCCCGCCCTGGCAGTAGTAGTAATTGAGCGAGACCCGAACCTCGTCGTCGCCGGTCCCGCTTACCGAAACTGGCACCTCAAACTCAGCCACCGGTTTGTCGAGCTTGCGCTTGCCGAATTTCGTGCGGTCAGCCGGGCCGGTTTCCTTCGTCGAGTCGAGCCAGTACGACATCGGCGCCAGAGAATTGATCTTCCAGCCTTCGGGGACCTGCAAGGAAACGTTCAGCTTCACCTGCCCGTCCGAGGGCCTAAGTGTCGCCAGCGAAACTTTCTCCTGCACCGCGTTTTTGAACGCCGGCTTTTTCTCCCCCTTGGGCGCAGGGGGGGCTAGACCTTCGATAGCCAACGTGGCCACTTTGCCGCTGGCCAGCTCGATCGTGCGGATGAGGTGATTGTTCGTATCGGCGATGTAGAGCTTCCCCTTGGCGTGGGCAATGCCGGCGGGCTCGTCGAACGAGCCCGCCTCGTCGTCGCAGCCAGGCTTACCGGTGCCGGCCAGCGTGCGGGTCTCCCCTGACTCAGGATCGACCACCTTGATCTTGTTGTTGTAGGTGTCGGCGACGTACAGCTTGCCGCCGGCAAACGCCACCCCCAGGCAGTGCTGAAGCTTTGCCTTGTCGCGCGGCCCGTCCTCGTCCCCAAACGCGAACAGCCGGCCGAGCGGCAACTCGGCGGTGCCGACGACCGTTTTGACCTCCTGCGTCGAGTCGAATGGCACGGCGCGGATCGAACTCCCTTCGCTGTCGGCCACGTACAGCCACGTCCCGTCGGACGTCAGACCGCTGGGCTGCGCGAAGGAGGCGTAACCTGTGGCATACGGCATCCGCGGCAGCAGCGGCCCGTCCACAACGTCCTCCCGCCCGTTCCCCGCGTACGGGCCAATTTCCGCTTCATCCAGCGGCATTTTCCAAATCTGGTGCGGCCCGGCCATAGCGATGTACAGATCGCCGTCGTGAATCCACAGGTCCCAGGGGCTGTTGAGTGCCGTCGCGCGTGGTTTGCCGACGAAGCGGGTGGGAATCTCGTTTTCCAGACCGAACTCATTAAGTCCCGGCCAGGGGTGACGCGCCTGGAGTCCCAGGCCGGCAATCGTGGTGACCGCTTTGGCCTTCAAGTCCACCTTTCGCAGAAGGTGATTCTCGGTGTCGGCGACATAGAGCGTATCCTGGTGCAGCGCCATCCCCTGCGGGTGATCGAACGACGCGGTTTTGTAGTCGCCGTCGGAGCGACCGATGGCGCCGCTGCCGATGACGTCGAGCAGCTTGCCGTCCAGGCTGCTGATCACGATCCGGTTGTGGCTGCTGTCGGCAATGAACAGCCGATTGCCGGTCTCGTCGGCCAGCACCTTGCCGGGAAAACGGAGGGGAGTCTTCGCCTGCTTCTCGGCAGCCAGTTCCAGCACGAAAGGCCGCTCGTCGAGCAGGTTTTGCTTGCGGTAATAGGGGATTGCCAGGTTGAGCACTTCGGCGACTTCGGCGGCCTTGAATTCGCCGCTCCGCCCCCAGACCGCCTTTCCCTCGGGATCGATCAGGTAAATCGTCGGCCAACTGCTAACGGCGAGCGTGTCCCAAAACAGGTGATCAGCATCGTTGAATACGGGATGCTCGATCTCGTGACGGAGGACTGCCGCCAGGATGTTCTCGGTGTCCTTCTCGGCGTCGAACTTGGCCGAATGGACGCCGATCACCACCAGCTCGTGGGGGAATTGCTTCTCCAGCTTCTTGAGTTCCGGCAGGACGTGCATGCAGTTGATGCAGCAATAGGTCCAGAAGTCGAAGATGACAAATTTTCCCCGCAGATCCTTTTTGGAAAGCGGTTTGCTATTGATCCAGTCCCGCTCGCCGGGAAGCTCCGGAATGTCTATCCGGCGACGGAACGGATTGGCCGGCTGCAAGGGATCCTCCTTCTCCCCTCCCTTGGACCCCTCGTCGGCCGTCTCGCCAGCCGCCTTCCCGTCGTCTTCCTGGCCGGCTGCTGCAACCTCGGTCACGGGGGGATCGCCTTCGGCCGCCGCGAGCTTGCTGTCGGTCCCCTGCCGTTGAGCATCCGTGGCCGACTGGCCTGAATCCGCGTTTCTCGGATCGGGCTCGGTCGCCTGGGCAACGGCGGCGGCCGGCGGCGACGCCTGATAGTCCGAACAACTGACCAGCCCGATCAAGCATGCCCCGGACGTGAAGAGAGTGGCGCAGGAGCCCCTAAAGCGAGCGGCAAACATCATGATTGCAGTCTCCAAGGTCAAGCCAGTTGCCGACTTCCGCCGACAGAGGCCATCGTACAACAGGACTGTGAAAAAGGGAACAAGAAACTCGATTTCGGCCAATGCCAGCCTCTGTGCGAAGTTCGCCCCACTTGCGCGCCCAGTATGACTTTCCCAATCGGGTTTCTGCCTGCGTCCCCCCATTTTCGGAATCTTCCCTAGCTTCTGCCCAAAGCAAAAAGGTTTTCAGCCGCCGCGCGGTTCCGCCGAAATATCAGGAATGCGAACGGGGTGCGGAGATACTTCGCTTATCGCCCCGGTTGCTTTGCCGAGCCTCGATGCAGACATAGAATCGAAGGACCAGACGGCCTGCTAGCGGGGGGCGGCAAGCGCCCCGTACTTTCGCCCGCCACACCACAGGTTGTTGCCCATGACGGATCGGCTGGCTGCGGGAGGAGTGTTCATGATTCGGCACCTGGTGACAGCGCTCTTGCTGCTGGCGACCACTGCCCCCGGGGTTAGCGCCAAGGAATGGGCGCAGAAGATGTTCAAGACCGCGCGCCACGACTTCGGCCACGTGGCTCACGGCTCGAAGGCCTCATTTCTGTTCGAGGTCACGAACCTCTACGAAGAGGACGTTCACATCGCGGACGTCCGCACGAGCTGCGGCTGCACCACCCCCACGATCACCAAGAACACGCTCAAGAGCTGGGAGAAAGGGGGAATCCTGGCCACGCTGAACACGCAGTCATTTTCCGGCCATCGCAACGCCACGATCACCGTCGTCATCGACAAGCCGTATTACGCCGAAGTCCAGCTCCTCGTCACGGTCAACATCCACAGCGACATCGAGTTCTCCCCCGGTGCGGTCTCGTTCGGGAACGTCGATCAGGGGACTGCCGCCGAGAAGGAGCTGACGGTCACCTATTATGGCCGCAACACGTGGCAGATTCGCGACGTGCAAAGCGCCAATCAGAGCCTGGAAGTGGAGCTGGGCGACCCGATCAAGCAACCCGACCGCGTCAGCTACCGGATGCTCGTGCGGCTGAAGGACTCGACGCCCCCCGGCTATTTAGGCGACTCGCTGACGCTCGTGACCAACGACAGCCGGCTCCCCTCGGTGTCGGTTTCTATCGAAGGGCAGGTTGTCTCGCCGCTGACCGTCAGCCCCGCCTCGCTGTTCGTCGGCGTCCTCAAGCCGGGCCAGACGGTGACCAAGCAGCTCGTCGTGCGGGCCAAAAAGCCATTCAAGATCACGTCGATCGACGGCGACACGGACGCCCTGACCTTCAAAACCTCCTCCGAAAGCAAGCCGGTCCACCTGGTCCCCGTGACCTTTACGGCTGGCAAAGAAGCGGGCGAATTCGAGCAGAAGATCGAGATTGCCACGGACCTTTCCGGCAGTGGGAAGGCAACCTGCGTCATTCGCGGCACAATCGAGACAGGTGAAGCTTCACAGGAGAAGTCGGCGGCTTCCGCGGGCACCAACTAACAAATCGCCGCTCAGGCGTCGATCGTAAGAACTAAAAAAAGCCGGGCGTCAAAAGCGCCCGGCTTTCTCGTTTTTCAGAACAACGTCGCGCTGGACCCTTACCAGTACAAGCTCCCGCTCTTGGGAGCCGCGTTGCTGCGGATCGCTTCCATGTCGGCCGATTCGACCGTCTTCTCCGCCACCTGCCACGACGCGATCTCCACGCCGCCGGAAGCCGTGATGATGTACTCCCGGCCGCGCTTGGTGGCGCTGCACTGCGTGTCCACAAACCGCGGGGCCACCCAGCTCGTCACTCCCAGCTTGCTGCTGGAGTCGGCGATCAGCGGCAGCTGGCAGCCGGCCTTGGCCAGCAGGTCTTCTTTGGCAATCAGCGCGGCGGCCACGCTCATGTCCATCAGATTCCGCAGCTCGCCAAAGATTGGCTCCTTCACCGACAGTTCATCGTACTTCTCGGTCATCAGGTCGGCCCATTTCTGGGCGACCGGATTGGCCTTGCCGGTCCCCTTGACGCTGCCGTCCTTCTCGACGATCTCGTCCTCGGTAAGGACCTTTACTCCCTGGCCGCGAATCTCCCACGACAGACCGTCCTTCCCCTTGGCGATCGGCTCGTAGTGGCAGGCCATCCACCACCGCGGCATCATGTTGTCCGGCGGGCTCTTGAGCATGTCGATGTAGCTCGGCAGACCCTTGACCGGCGATTCCTGCAGGTCCATCGCGATCCGCTTCATCTTGTAATCGCTGGCCACGAGCGTGCGGGCGAAGCGGCTGGTCGTCGGAATGCCGTGAATGCTGACCTGCTGCGGGCCAAGAGCTTTCTCGATCTTGTCGAGAACGTCTGCGGAAAAGGTTTTGTGAGCGCTCAGCAGTTGATCGAGCCGTTTCCGCCCTTCGGCCGAGGGATCGATCGAGACGCTGATGCCCCCCTGCCGGGCGTTGTCCACGGTCCGCATCGCCAAAATGAAATCCTCGATGCGCAGGACCGGGCGGCCGGTCGTGATGCCGACGTGATTCCCCTTGGCGTCAATCTTCCACCCTTCGCCGGGCCCGGCCAGGACGATGTCGTTCTGCTCGGGATAGACGAAGATGTATTGAATCCGCTGTAGGCCGGCCATGAACTTGATTTCATCGGGGAGTTCGTAGGCCAGATCGGCATTGGCCTTCCCAATGGCTTCCTCCGCGGCCCGCAGCGAGAACATCCGTAGTTCGACCGGCTGCGCCAGGTCGGCCGCCGGCTCCTTGAACTTTTCCAGTGCGCTTTTGCGGGTCAGCGCCGTCTCCGTGGCAGTCGGCTCGCCGACGACACCCTCGGCATTGATCAGCACGCCGCCGACGGAGCGAAAGGCGAAGCCGTGGTTATTGCCGGCCCACGTCACGCTGGAAAGCAGCGCGAGGACAGCCGCGGTCCAGAGCCATCTCGGTGCGGCGTGAATGAGCTTCGATCGCTTAGACATAAACAACTCTCCAGGTAGACAGTGCGAGGCAACCAGGAAGCGCCGCCGGATGGGTCACTCCAGGGACGGTCGCCCTGCGGGGTGCGCCGAATTCCTCACGATTTTGTAGGCACGATACCAGTCTGGGCGCTCGTCGCGGAGGACCGCCCGCGACCAGCGCTTGATTCAGGAATTCTGGCACCCACGCCCCTGAGCATTCCAGAATAACTACGCAACCGCCGCTTTGCAACAAAATCCGGCAAACCGGGGTGGGGAAGATGCGCCCGTGATGGCCCTACGGTCGGAGTCGGGAGTCGTTTCGGGCCGATCGCTTGTGCAAATGGATCATTGTCTGTCCGAAACGACTTCTGACCCCTGCGGTCCGTCACCTCGTGCCCGCGGCCGATTCTCCTTTACTCTTGCAGGCGCTAACCCCGTCAAGATAAGGTGTTACATGGGTCGGTGGGTCGCCGCCGGTTCTGCCAGGCGCTCTCGTTCAAACGACAGTTCTCGTCTCGGAACAGCCTCCGGCCGCGAGGGTTACGCTTGCCGCTGGCCAAGGAATGGAGTGATTCGCAGTCCCACATGCTTGCCTACCTGGTCATTCGCGAGGGAACGAAGTGGACGGACGTATTCCGTCTTGTTCCCGGGCGGACGGTCTCCATCGGTCGCGCGGCCACCAACCAGATCGTAATCAAGGACGAGCGCGCCAGTCGCAATCATGCCGAGCTGTTCATGACCCGCGGCCAGTGGACGCTGCGAGATCTGGAAAGCCGCAACGGTACGTTCGTCGGCCCCAAGCAGATCCGCGGCGATTACCCGCTGACGCCCGGCGACGTGATCCGCATTGCCCACTGCCAACTGGCGTTCGTGGAAGATCTCTCCAAGGCGTTTGCCGACACCGCGGCCGCTGGCCAGCCGGTGTTAACCACGAACGACGAAGACGCGACCGTCATCGGCGGCGCCGTGGTTGCTGAGACGGGCGAGATTGGCGACTCGAGCGTGCTCTCCACCGGCGAGCCGGCGAACATCACGCATCGCCGCGGTCAAACACGCTTTCTGGGGCCGATGCCGACGGAGCTGGGGCTTCCCAAGGTGGGCCAGGCGGCCACCAAACTGTGCAAGATCGCCTTCGAACTGGCCAGCCAGACCGACGTTGCCTCGGTGGCCCATCTGGCGATCAACGGCATCTTCGACAGCACGCAGGTGGATGCCGGCGCTGTGTGGCTGCTGCCGCGCGGCAAGGAAGGCTCGTCGAACCTGGCCGACTTGCAGATGATCGCGTCGCGGACCGACGTCGAGCCGAGCTATCACAAGCTGTCGCAATTCCTCGTTTCGACCGTACTGCGGGATGGCGAGGCGGTGCTGGCCCGCAACATCGAAGGGGACTCGAGCCTCGGCGGCCGCGACAGCAAGGGGGACATCCTGGCCACCAGCGTCATCTGCGCACCGATTCGCCAAGACAAAAAAGTCGTCGGCCTGATCCACACCTATTCCACTCAGGCTTCGCGGATCCCCGATCCGGACGATCTGGAGTTCACGCTGGCCGTGGCCGACAACGTGGCGCTGGCGCTGAGGAACTTGCACCGCCAGCAAGAGCTGGCCGAAAACCTGTCGCAGACGCAGCACGAAATCCTTCAGCTCCGCAAACAACTCGGCGCGGAAATCTCGCTGATCGGCGCCAGCCCCGTGCTGGAAGCAGTGCAGCACCAGATTGCCCGTGCGGCCCCCAGCCGCGCAACCGTGCTCATCCGCGGCGAAAGCGGCGTCGGCAAGGAGCTGGTCGCCCGGGCCATGCACTATGCCAGCCCCCGTAAAAAAGGGCCATTCGTCTGCCTCAATTGCGCCGCCCTCTCGGAGACGCTTCTGGAGAGCGAGCTTTTCGGCCATGAGAAAGGCGCATTCACCGGCGCTACCGAGCGGAAGATCGGCAAGTTCGAAGCGGCCCACCAGGGGACGCTGATGCTTGACGAAATCGGCGAAATGAGCTCGCCCATCCAGGCCAAATTCCTTCGCGCGCTGGAAGGACATCCGTTCGAACGGGTCGGCGGCAGTCAGCCCATCAAGGTCGACGTTCGAGTCATCGCTTCCACCAATCGCGATCTGGAAAAGGCCGTGGCCGAAGGGCACTTCCGCCGCGATCTCTACTTCCGGCTGCACGTGGTGGAGATTTATGTCCCCCCTTTGCGCAAACGACCCGAAGACATTGTCGAGCTGGCCAACTATTTCCTCGACCGTTTCAATGCCGAAACCGGCCGCAAGATTCGCGGCTTCACGCCGGACGCCCTGTTCCGGATGCAGCAGTATCGCTGGCCGGGGAACGTCCGCGAGCTGAAGAACGTGGTCGAGCGCGCCGTCGTGCTGGCCCGCGGCGACTTCATCGAGGCCGACGACCTCAACCTGTCCAACCTGGCCATTGCCAGCGAATCGAGCGAACTGCCGGCGCCCAAGAGCACTTACCAGCCGCTCTCGCTGGACGAGATCGAGAAACGCCACATCCTGGCCACGCTCAAAGCGACAAGCTGGAACAAGAGCCGGACCGCCGTGATCCTCGGCGTGGAGCGCTCGACGCTGGACCGCAAGATCCGCCGCTACGACCTCAAGCCGCCGGTGGGGCGGGAGGAAGCGTGGAAGGGAGAAGAATAGAAATCACCGCTGCTTGTCCCTGATCCGTCGCGAGTAATTCTCCAGCACGCGGCGTTCGTGGGGGGTCAGGCTCGATTCCCCCTGGCGGGCAATTTTTTCGAGCAGGCGATCGGCCTGCGTCTCGAGGTCGTCATCGTCGTCCGCATCGTCATGAATGCGGACCGCCGGCCGGGCTCGCAGCAGCGATTTGATCCTGGTCCAGCCGGCGGATAGCTCGCGCCAACCGGGAAACCGGCCGAAGTTCAGCCCCAGCGCCCAATAAGCCAGGGCCAGCGCGGCTCCCGTCAGATGGACATCGAACGCGATCGCTGCTCTGGTCATCCCAGGCGGCAGGGCCTGCCCTCCCCAGGCCCCCGTCAAGTCGCTGGCAACGATCAAGATGCCCACCATCCAGGCCGGCGTCGGGATGGCAAAGAACAAGAGAAGCGTGTTGCGCGGGTACAAAAGGCAGTACAAGACGATCAGGGCGGTAACGCCGCCGGATGCGCCCACGCAGGTCACCCAGGCCGGCTCGCCACCTTTCATAAACGAGCCGACGACAAAGTACTGGCGGACGCTCCACACGATGCCGCCGAGCAGAATGGCGATCAGGTAATACCGCAGGAATTCCTTGCCGCCATAGCGTTCCTCGATGGCCCGGCCGAAAACCCACAGGCCGATCATGTTGCCGACGATGTGCCACAGGCTGTCGGGGTTGTGAACGAAGCCGTAGGTCAGGAACTGGTACCACAGCTTCGGCTCGACGATGGCGTTGCCGTGCAAATCCAAAAGCGGCGTGAGCCAGCTTTGGCCGTTGTTCATCGTCAGCGCGTTGGCCAGAAAGACCGCGCAATTGGCGATGATCAAGCGGACGGTCCAGCTCTTGATCTGGAAGCCGTCTTCGCCCGTATCCTCGCGATAGTAGTCCCGTTCCTGATAGCCCATCGCTAACGTCCGTTTTGACGAATCGGCCGCTTTGGCGACAACGCACGTCGCCGCCAGTCATTCTAGGCCACGGGGCCAAACCTGGGGAGGGAAATTGCCTGCGAGCCAGCCGCAGAATTCAAGAGAGTTTGCCCCCAGCCGGAGAAAATCAAGGAGTCGAGGCGGCAGTCGCCTCGCGCGTGCGGCGGTCAATTTCCTCGATGAGGCGGTCGCTGGCCGCCTTGAGGTCCTTGTGCATCTGGACGTTGGAGCCGTACAGCCGGCTCAACTCGGCGCGAACTTCCGTGACCTGGTTATTCAACTTGTCGCGGTACTTGCCGATCTCGTCCCGTTCGTGCTGGACTTTGACCAGGTCCTCTCCCAGCATCGTCTTTTTCCCTTCCAGGGTCTTGATCTGCTCGTTCGCCTTTTCGATGGCCACATTCAGGTCGGCCAGGTGCTGGTCGGCCCGGGCGATTTCCGCGCGCAGCTCGCCGATTCGCCGGTTGATGTTGGCAAAGGCGTTTTCGTAGTCGTTGAGCCTGCGGCGGAAGATCCGCGCTTGACCCTCGGCCAGCGTGGCGGTCTTGTTGGCAATCAGAGCGTCGGCGGTCTGCTTGTCGAACAGCCCCGTGTCCCCCTTCTTGAACTTTACCGGCTCGCCGCGCTGCAATCGCGCGATCATCGTCTGACCGACCGAGTCGTAAACGTCCGCACTGATCGTCGGAACGAGCGTCGCCGCGTCCACCACCACTTCGTAGTCCTGCTCGAACTTCACCATAATCCACACGTTTTCCGGCGGATCGGTGTCTTCCGCCGGCTGCCCGTCGCGCAGATAATCCGCCAACATCTTGTTGTAGGCTTCCGGGGTCACGCCGGCATTGGCAGGAGGGAAGAGCTTCGCCAGCTCTTCGGCCCGCTTTTCCACCGCAAAATCGAAGACTTCGTGCATGTCCGGAGGAATCTTCTCGCACACGGTCCAGCTGGACTGCACTTCCTGCTGTACGACCGGACTGGGAGGAACGGTGCGTTTGAGCGTGATGGAATCGTCAGCAGCTGCCGTCACTTCGAATTGACCCAGGTAATAGACCGGCACCAGCATAGTGTTCGTCGCATCCGCGGGACCCTCGACAAACGCGAAGACTACTTCCTGCGCCTTGAAGCCCCCTTTGGCGGCCGCAGCGGCAGGTGCCGCAGCGCCACCAGCAGTCGGAGCGCCACCGGCAGGCGGAGCGCCTCCAGCGGGCGGAGCGCCACCGGCTGGCGGAGCGCCTCCAGCGGGTGGAGCGCCACCAGCAGGCGGAGCGCCTCCAGCCGGCGCGGCCGCGGCAGTCGCCGCGACTTGCAGCGTCACCGTGCCGTCGGCATTCAACGTCGGTCGGCTCTGACGCACCACGCGCCCGCGATCCAGGATGAAACGCGACAGCTCGTTTCTGACGTTTATCAGCGATTCGCGGCCGCCATCAGGCGCGGCAGGATTGCCGTAAACCAGATCGCGATAGGTCTGTTCTTGTTCGCTGACTTTCTTGACCAATTGATCGTGCGCTTTGACCCACGCAAAGCGGGTTTTTAGCGCCATCGCGGCATAGGGCGCAAAAGCGCACGTTGCGGCAAACACCAGGAACAGCGCAGTGACGTGCAGCCACTGCCAGGTCTTGGTGTTCATCACCGTGATGAAAATGAAGAAGATCGCCAGCAGGCCGCCAACAATCTGAAAGATCAGTGCGAGATCGCCCATGGCGACAACTGCCGTGCGGTGTGTGGAGTGTCACAATCGCGGCGCAGGGAGCAGCCGCGGAAATTCCATGAAACGATGATAATTTGGGCAGTCTGGGACGTCAAGCTGCGCCTGGGATTCACGGTCGGTCGCAAGTGCTGTCACCACTGACCTTTCCGCCGCGGCGGCAAACGCGCCGCAGCCTCCCTACAATCGTTCAAGTCCGAACGGTTTATTCCCGAAAGCTTCTGTATCGAACCGTCGGCGCTCTGGAAGGGTGGGCCTCTATCCGGGATGCAGAGCGTGGTTTCTCCACGTGCTGCCGCGCTGACGGGCAATTCTGACTACGGAATACGTGTGGCATGAAGGCCGCTCATTCATCGGCGCCGCCCCGCGCACAAATTGCGCGCCGGGCCGACGCCGAACGACTTTTGCACCTGATCCAAACCGCAAGCGCTGCCGGGCGCGGGCTGCGGCGCTGGCTGGCCGATCGCCTTGCGCGTTTCGAACTGGCGGAAACGGAATTCTTCGTGCTGTGGCTCTGCCGTCAAAAATCGGCGCACGGAGGATGGGTGCAGGGGGAACTAGCGCAAGCAGCCGGGATCTCACCGGCGCAGACCAGCAGCCTGGTGGAACGGCTGCGCAAGCGGGGACTGATCGACATGAAACGCTCGACGATGGACCGCCGGCGACAAGTGTGGCACTTGCTTCAGGAAGGTGAGGACCTGCTGAGCCGAATCAAGACCGGCCTGGAAAACGTGGCTCACCGCCTGGACGCCATGGTGTCGCCCGAGGAGCAAGAGGCCGCCGCGCGGCTCTTCGACCGGCTTGTCGATGCCGCCGAGCGGAGCGCCGCCCTGAAACCGTTTGAACCGGACGCGGCAGCAGACGAAAGCGACGTAGCCAGTGCCGAAGGAGGCCGCTCATGAATCGGGGATGGACTACCGCTGGCTGTCGAGTGGGGACATGGATCGTCCTGACTGTGGTCCTGCTGTCTGCCGCCGGGTGCAACCGCGCCTGGTATCGGCGTCAGGCGGACGCCGAGGCCTATGCGCTCGTTCGCGAGAAGGGAAACCATCCGCACTGGGAGATGGAGGATTTTTCGATTGCCGTCGATCCGCGGTCGCGCATGTACTACCAGTACAGCCCGGACTGTCCGCCGATGCCGCAGGATGATCCGTATTCCAATGAGCTGATGCAATGCGTGGATGGTAAGCGCGGGTATCCGTTCTGGGGGGACAATGGGCAGGATCCCACGATCGACAACCCGATGTGGATGGACTATCTCCTGTTGGACGACCGTGGTGTGTTGGTGATGGACAGCGACGACGCGGTCCGGCTGGCTCTGCTGCACTCTCGCACGTATCAGCAGAACCTCGAAGAGTTATACCTGTCGGCACTCGACGTGAGCTTCGAGCGGTTCCGCTTTGACGCGCAATTCTTCTCGGCTAATGCCTTCAATTTCTCGACCAACTCGCCGCTTGGAACTAGCGCCGGCAACACGCTGACGCAGTATTCGCTGACTCCGCTGGACGTGACGGTGCGAAAGTCATTTACCGCCGGCGGCACGTTCGTGGCCGGTCTGGCAAACTCGATCATCTGGAGCTTCAACTCGGCGGGGGCGGACAGCCGGGTCACCACGACGCTGTTCGATTGGACGCTCATTCAACCACTGCTCAGGAACGCTGGCCGCGACCGCGTGATGGAGCGATTGACGGTGGCGGAGCGAACGCTGCTAGCAAACGTCCGCGCAATGGAACAGTATCGCCAGGGTTTCTACGTAGAGATTATGACGGGGCGCGCTGCGGGAGGTGGACCTCAGCGCCGAGGCGGGTTCTTTGGTGGGGCGGGGTTGGAAGGATTTACCGGCGTGGGCGGCGGCGGATTTGGTCGCGTCGGCACTGGTGGAACAGGCGGCGGTGGTTTCGGCGGCGGAGCGGGCGCTGCCCAAGTTGGCGGCTATCTGGGCCTCTTGCAAACGATGCAGGAGATTCGCAACCAGGAAGACAATGTCGATCGTCTGCGGACCAATCTCTATCGCCTTGAGGAAACGCTTGGGGAGCTTCGGACGCGCTCCGGTGAGCCGCAGTTGGTCGCCAACATTCTGCGGCAGGACTTGCAGGTAGCGCAGGCCCGCCAGGCGCTGTTCGCCTCCGAAACATCGCTCCTGCAAGCGCGCAACGGTTTCGAAGGCACCCTGGACAACTTCAAAATCACTCTGGGACTTCCGCCGCAACTGTGCGTGAACGTCCGGGATTCGTTCCTCGACCAGTTCCAACTGATTGACCGGGAGACCATCGAACTCCAGATCGAACTGGAACGGGTTGTGGCCGAGTTCGGCGCGGTGCGGCTGCGGATTGCGGAACACATAATCGTGAGAACGGTGCGGGACGAAGCGGATCCGATGCGTACGCGGAACGTCCGCGTCATCGAGTGGTATCCGGAGCTCGAGCAGGATCTGCGCGAGCTGAAAGAGAAGCTGGAACCCATCCGCGCGGTGCGCCAGCGGCTCTTAGACGAACATCTTCCCCGCACGGCGCGCGACCTGGAAAAGCTGGCGCAGTCCATTCCTCGCCGGAAGGAATATCTCGTTCGTCTGCGAGCTGGCCTGGACAAGTCGCGGGAGGAAGCCTGCCCGCTGCTCCCGGTGCCTTACATCAACTCCGAGATTTTCCACAGCGAGCGGCTGGAGGTGCTGCTCGAGGAGCTGCGCAAGCAGCTCGGCGAGCTGAACACCGCCGCTACCGAGAGCTACCAGACCAGTCTCGCCGACCGCGACGCCCGGATTGACAAGGTGATCGCGGAGGGGATGACCTATACGCCGGAAAAGCTGTTTGACGAGTTGTACGACGGCATCCTCTATCCCAAGAAACGGGTCGGCGAAGCCGGAGTGGCGCAGCCTGCCGACATTCTGGTCGTACTCCCCGCCGACATTCTGGCTTTGCAGTTGCTGCAAGCACGCGCCAGGACGGAAAGCATCGAGCTGGCGCCGGTCGATATTCGCGCCGATGAGGCCCTCGAGATCGCTCGCCGCTACCGACTGGACTGGATGAACGCCAGGGCTAATCTGGTCGATTCGTGGCGTCTGATCCAGTTCAATGCCGACCAGCTTCAAAGCACCCTGGACATTGTCTTTTCGGGCGACGTCACCGACGTCCGCAGGGCGCAGGACATCGCGCCGTTCAACACCGGACAGCGCACCGGCACACTGCGGGCCGGCATCCAGTTTGACGCGCCAATCACGAGGCTCGCGGAACGCAATACATACCGCCAGGCTTTGCTCGAGTATCAGCAGGCGCGGCGGAATTACTACCAGTTTGAGGATCAGATCGCCCAGCAGCTTCGCATCCGCGTGCGCGTCATGTTGTACAACCAGCTCTTCTTTGAACTCCAGCGGCTGGCCGTGCTGGAAGCGGCGCGGCAAATCGACCGCAATGAAGACATTCGCATCGAAAGCGAATTGTCGGGACAGGCCACCGGGGCCACAGCCGCCCGAGACGCCGTTTCCGCCTTGTCCGACCTGCTGGACGCGCAAAACGCCTTCATGGGCATCTGGGCGAACTTTGAAGCCGACCGCCGCAGCCTCGACTTCGCCATGGGCACGCTGCAAATCGACTCCGAAGGCCTGTGGATTGATCCCGGCGTGATCAATGCCGCCTACGGCGAAATTGATCCCTGGCTCCGACAGGACAACAACTTTGTGCTGCCAAACAACCCGCCGCGCGAAGAGCTACCGCCGCCGGCGCCGCTGCCTCAAGGGGCCTTGCCGGGCACTCGGCCGTTTGCCTTTACCAGCGAAGCAACTGCCAGCGGCACCGAGGCAGATGCTTTGCCAACGATCCAGTCGTATGGCGGCCTGAAGCCGGCCCGCGGCCTGGAAGCGACCAAATATCGCCCGCCGCTAGTTGGCCCTCCCGAGCCTCAGGCTGTCGCCAAACCTGACCCGGTCCAAGCCAGCCCCGCAGCCAGCCCCGCAGCCAGCCCCGCAGCCGGTCCCGCCTCGGAAAACGCCGCCAGCCCAGCGGCGCCGCCGCTTGAAACGCCGCAGTGAGTCAGAAAGCATGCACCGCAGGATTTTTGCTGAACGCGGAAGCACTCCCAGGCGACAAAAGACCCGGATTGGCGAGTTTGGCCGGCGGCGAAACTTGGCCGCTGGAGCGGGGTTAGAGGTAAGAGTCTGTGCTGCGCGCTGGTCTGGCCATGCCCCATTTCCGGGTGACAGCATGGCCGCCTGTTAGCTACAATGCATGGGCCTCATTGGATCAGTTTTGGGGGTTCTTTTCGGTTCGAGTGATCCGCCAGCGGCCCGCCTTACGTAACCTGAACTGCTCTCCCCTGGGACTCATCCTTTCCCGCCTCAAGGAGTCCGTCATGAACCGTCGTACTTCCTCGCGAGTTGCCGGCAATGCTCACCGGCGTGGCAATGCCACGCTGCTGGTGATCGTTTTCCTTATCGTGGCTGCCGGCATTGGCGGTGCGGTGTGGTGGGTCTTCTTTCGGGAAAAGGCGGACGCCGCGGCAGGCCCCATTCTCAATACGGTCAGCAAAGGTCCCTACGACTTTGTTGTCCTCGAGCAGGGAGAAGTGGAGGCCGCCAACGCCATCGAGCTCCGCTGCGAAGTGAAATCGCGCGGGGCGGGGGGAACCGGCGGTGGCATTTCCATTCTCGAGGTCGTTCCCGAAGGGACCCTGGCCAAGAAGGGGGACGTGCTGGTACGACTTGATTCCAGCGCGCTGGAACAGGAACTCAAGCAGCAGACGATTGTGGTCAACACCAGCAAGGCCCTTGTCGTGCAGGCGCAGAACACCCTGGAGGCGGCCAAGATTGCGCGCAAGGAATACCTCGAGGGGACGTTCCGCAATGAGGAGCGACTGATCAAGAACGAGGTCTTCGTCTCTGAGCAGAATCTGCGCACGGCGCAGTTGTCGTATGAATCGTCGCAGCGCCTGGCGGCCAAGGGGCTGGTCACGCCGCTGCAATTGGACGGTGCCCAGTTCGCAGTCCAGAAGGCGCAAAACGAGCTCGACAACGCCAACGGCAAGCTGGAGGTGCTCAACAAGTACACCAAGGAGAAGATGCTCAAGCAGTTCGACAGTGACATCGCCACCGCGGAAGCGAAGGTGAAGGCCGAAGAGAGCAGCCACGCCATCGAAGAGGGGAAGCTCAAGGAAGTTGAGGACCAGCTCGCCAAATGCACGATCAAGGCCCCCGTCGATGGCCAGGTGGTCTACGCCAACAAGTTCGACCGCGGCCGCAGCGGCGCGCAGGCCGAATTCGTCGTCGAGGCCGGCGCGACCCTGCGCGAGCAGCAGCCGATCATTCGCCTCCCCAGCTCCAGCGACATGCAGATCAAAGCGCTTGTGAACGAGGCCCGCGTCACGCTCGTTCGTCCTGGCCAGCCGGTGACGATTCGCGTCGATGCCCTCAAGGATGAGCTGATCCGTGGCGAGGTCATGAAGGTCAATCAGTATGCCGAGCCCGGCGGCTGGTCGAGCGGCAATGTGAAGAAGTACGCGACCCTCATCAAGATCAAGGAGCCTCCGCCGTCGCTGCGCAGCGGCATGAATGCCGAGGTGCGGATTCACATCGAGCGGCGGCAGGAAGCGCTGCAAGTCCCGGTGCAGGCGCTGGCCGAATACCGCGGCAAGTTTTTCGTCGTCGTGACCAAGGGGGAGGGCTACGAGACGCGCGAGGTGACCGTCGGTTCGACCAACGACAAGACTGCCGTCATCGAGAAGGGACTTGAGCTGGGTGAGAGTTTTGTCATGAACCCGCGGGGCACATCACTGCTGAATTTGCCGGACATCGAAGAGCCGGCGATCGTCAAAGGGGACGTTCAACTGGCCAAGGGAAAGGGCGGTCCTGGTGGACCCGCCGTGAATCCGGCTAGCTTGAACCAGGGGGCTGGCGGCGCACCGGGCGAAGGAACTGGACCTGGCGCTCCAGGTGGGGCTGGCGGCGGCAAAGGAAAAGGGAAGGGGGGGGGCCGCGGCGGCAAGGGATTTGCCAATCTGACTCCGGCCCAGATGGTCCAGATGAACTTGGATCAGTATGACGGCGACAAGGACGAGAAACTTTCGACGGCGGAAATCGATGCGATGCCGGAGTTTCTCCGAACCAGCTACTCAGGCGGGGACAAAAACAGCGATGGATTTTTGGACAAGACCGAGCTGACCACAATCGCCACCGAATTTCGCAAACGGATGGAGGAGTTCAAATCCAAGGGCGGAGGCGGCTTTGGCGGC
This sequence comes from Pirellulaceae bacterium, assembly GCA_035649415.1. Taxonomy (GTDB): domain Bacteria; phylum Planctomycetota; class Planctomycetia; order Pirellulales; family Pirellulaceae; genus DATKDU01. The sequence continues at coordinate 38,931 of DASRJP010000507.1, forward strand.
GGTCCTCCGGGCGGCGCTCCGGGGGGTGGCGGCGGCGGCGTGCCCGGAGGCGGTCCATGAGCGTGGCGATCCGCCTGGAAAACATCACCAAGGACTACGTCCTCAAGGGAGAGACCGTCCACGCCCTGCGCGGCGTCAGCTTCGAGATCCCGCAGGGAGATTACGTGGCGATCATGGGACCTTCCGGTTCTGGGAAGAGCACGCTGCTCAACCTGCTCGGCTGTCTGGATAAGCCCACGTCAGGCAAGTACTTCCTCGGCGACGAGGACGTGGCCCGCATGTCGGACGATCAGTTGTCGCACGTGCGGGCGTCGCGCATCGGCTTTGTCTTTCAGTCGTACAACCTGATCCAGCAGCTTACGGTCGTCGAGAACATCGAAGTCCCGCTGTACTACCAGGGGCGCGTCAACGCGGCCACTCGGCGGCACTGCCACGAGCTGGCCGACCTCGTGGGACTGGGGGATCGTCTGGGGCATCGCCCGGCGCAGCTCTCTGGCGGCCAGCAGCAGCGCGTGGCGATCGCCCGTAGCCTGGTCAACGACCCGTACTTCATCCTGGCGGACGAGGCGACTGGCAACCTGGATTCGGCCACGGCGGAGGAGATCCTGGCCCTGTTTCAAAAGCTGACCGACGAAGGGCGGACGATCATCATGGTGACGCACGAAGACGACGTGTCGGCGCATGCCAAGCGGATCGTGCGTCTTCGCGACGGCCTGCTCCAGTCCGATACGCCCAACACCCGCCGCGTGGATGCCCGCGCTCGCTTGGCCGAGCGCCCCGTCCAGGCAACCGTTGCTGATCTCACTCCTGACTCCTCCCCCCTGACCCCTGCCTCCTGACCTCTGACCTCTGACCTCTGACTGCCCGTGTTCTTCATCCGCACCTTCCAGCTCGGTCTGAAAAGCCTGCTGCTGCACCCGATGCGCTCGCTGCTGACGGTGCTGGGCATTTTCATCGGCGTGGCCAGCGTCATTTGGCTTCTGGCCATTGGCGAAGGAATCAGCCTCGAGGCCCAGAGGCAGATCGAAGGGCTGGGGGCTGAGAACATCATTGTCCGCAGCATCAAGCCGCCAGCCGAAGCGACGTCCGGGTACAGCGGGCCGGTTCCTTACGGACTGAAGCGGTTTGATTACGACACGCTCGGCGAGAACATCCCCACGATGAAGAGTGCGCTGCCAATTCGCGAGGTCAGCCGCACATTTAGCTTCGATGGGCGGGAGGAGTATGGCCGCCTGGTCGGATGCACGCCCGAGTACTTCGAAGTGACGCGTCTGGAGCTCGACCGCGGGCGGCTGCTTACCGAGGCGGACAATGACGGCCGTAAGAATTTCTGCGTGATCGCCTCGCGCCTGGCCGAGCTGCTTTTCCCGTATCAGGATCCGCTCGGCCGCCGCGTTTATCTATCGGAAAGCAGGGACTACTACCAGGTCGTCGGCATCCTTAAGTACCGCAACCCCACCGCGGCGATCGGCGGGTCGCTCGCCGCCCAGGATTTTTCCCGCGACCTCTACATTCCCATCAGCACGCTCCGCCAGCAGATCGGCGACTTCGTCGTCACCCGCCGCGGAAGCCAGATGAGCTCCGACATCGTCGAGCTGGACCAGATCACGATTCGCGTCGAATCGGTGGACCTGGTGCCGGCGACTGCCGCACTGGTTCGCAGGACGCTCCACATTCCCGACGATCCCAAGGCCATCGCAATCGAGTCGGCCGGCAAAGAGAATGGCAAGACAACTCCGGGGGAGTCCGCCGAGCACGAGACGCTGGCTCCCAAGCGGCAAGACCTCGCCCTGGTCGTCCCTTACGAGCTGCTCGAGCAGGCCCGCGTCACGCGCCTCATGTTCATGCTCTTCATGGGCCTGATTGCCGCCATCTCCCTCCTGGTCGGCGGCATCGGCATCATGAACATCATGCTGGCCACCGTCACCGAGCGGACGCGCGAGATCGGTATTCGCCGCGCCCTGGGCGCTACGCAGCGGCACATCGTGCTTCAGTTCCTGGTGGAGACCGTTTCGCTGTCGGTGGTGGGCGGCATCACAGGGATCCTCGCGGGACTTCTCTGCCCCGCGGTGATCATCGGCATTCGCAACGCGGCCAACATGTACGCCCCCAATCTCATGGCCGACCTGCCCGACGTTGTGCAGCGACTCCAGCCGCAGATCGTGTTGGGCTCCCTGCCGTTGGCCTTCGGCATCTCGGTGCTGGTGGGCGTGGTGTTCGGCATCTACCCGGCGATCCGTGCTGCGAAGATGGACCCGATCGAGGCGCTGCGGCACGAGTAGCGTTTACTTCTTCTTCAATCGGCGTCGTCTGGGAGGCGGCGCATCCTTGCTGATCTCCCAGAACCGGTCGCGGTCCTCCGGGCCGATCGGCGGGTAGTCGGAGGGGACGACGTCCTTGGGATCCACGAGCGTTTTGTAGCAATCCGTCTCGATGATCGCGGTCTTGCCCGGCAAAACGTCGATCACGTTCAAGCACACGCCGCCGAACGGCCCTTCGCGAGTGCTGATGCAGAGCGAGTAATACGGTATGACCGTGTCCGATCCGTTGCGAACCTCGAATCGCAGATCGCCATTCTTGGCAATGCCCACGAGACGCCACTTGAATTTCTTTCGGGCCTCGACGATCCGCCGCTCTTTGTCCGTGAACGGCTCCGGCCCGGCCAGAATCTGCTTCCAGCGGCGCTTGAGATACTTCTTTTTGGCGCGGGCGCAGCGAGTCCGGATCCACGCGTCAAATCCCTTGGCCGCTTCGACAAAATAGCCGCCCTGCGGGCCGGAAAAGTATTCAAACACCGGGGATTCCTTTTCCCCGCGCAGCAGCTCGGTTTTGAAATAGCCCGAGCCAATCCAGCTCCACTGCTCTCCGCCGGGCGACTCGCTGTCGCGCATCGAAGCCAGCACTTCGATGTGGTATCCGTCGATATCGCCTTCCTTGCGATACAGCTTGCAGTTGCCCAGCTCGAGCACGAATTGCTTGTACGATTTTGGCGCGGCCAACTTGGTCGTCTGGACTGCTTTTCGAAGCCGCTTGTCCGCCGGACCGTCCACGACGTGGAACTTCGGCTCCTTGACCTCTGCAATTTCGCTGGCGAGCCACTCGTACATGCGAGCCCGATGAAAACAGGATGCAGGTTATCGACTCGAACTAGCCTACTACTGCGTAACTTGGAATGCATCCAGGAACTGCCGCACGATCGGCTGGCGTTCGTCGCCGGCGTCCGTCAGCACAAAGGCGGTAAACAGCCGCCCCGACTTGAGGTACATGCGGATGGTGTAAATCTGCCCTTCGTCGCGGGCCACGGCCAATAGCGCCCACTTCTTGCCATCGTGGGTGGGAGTGCCGACGGTGAGCAGGCGATGCTCGCCCGTATTGAACGTTTGCTGGCAGTAGCGAGACAGCGCCACATCGTCGCTGGCGCCGCCGGTTTCGGCGGGAAAGGACTGCACGGAGAAGGCCATGTTGTCGTGCTCAGCCAGGTACTGCACGCCGATCCTCTGCGGCTGATTGAACGGCTTGACGGGAAATGCGGCGCGAAATCCGTTGGCGGCGTCTTCCAATTTCTCCCAGCCAGAGGGCACGGGCCAGTTTCTGGCGGCATTGGTGGGGGG
>DASRJP010000508.1:0-3263 GCA_035649415.1 Pirellulaceae bacterium
CTCTGGAGCGCGAAGTCCGCCGCGGCACGACCGAGTTGTGCCTTCATAAGTTCGTGCCCAAGGTCGGCGACTGCGTCTTCATTCCGGCCGGCACCGTCCATGCGCTCGGCGCCGGCCTGCTCGTGGCCGAGATTCAGCAGGCCAGCGATACCACCTATCGCCTCTACGACTGGAATCGCGTCGGCCCCGACGGCAAGCCGCGCCAATTGCACGTCGAACAATCCTTGGAGGTCATCGACTACTCCGCCGGGCCGGTTTTTCCGCAATTGCCGAGAGCCACGGAGCGGCCGTATGTCGAACGGCTGGCGGAATGCGACAAGTTCGTCCTCGATCGGTGGACACTCAGCCGTAGGATGGGCTTCCAGCCCGTCGCAAAGGAAGACGGGCTGGAAGCCCGTCCTACAATCGGCGGCGATGGCCGGTTTCACATCATTGCGGTCCTGGAAGGCGGAATTCGACTAGTCGGCGATCCATCCGGTCAATCGCTGCACAAAGGGGAAACGGCACTTTTGCCAGCCGCTTTGACGGCGTCGCTCGATTTCGAAGACGAAACTGTGCTACTGGAGGCGTACTTGCCGTAATTATTCTGGAGACAATCCTATGACTCGACGCGCTTTCGTTTCTCCCATCGCTGTCGCCCTCGGAATGCTTGTCGCCGCGTTCCCGTCTGCGGGGGAGGAACCGGCCCAGGAGTCGGCAATCGGCCTGGCCGCCGGCAAGCAGGCGCCGTTTTTCGTCGTCGATTTCTGCCATGGCGAGCACAAGGATGGCGGCGGATGTCCCAGCGTGATCATCTCCAATCACGAGACTCGCGGAATCATCCTGATCGCCTCCGCACCCACTGACGGGGCGATCGAACTGGCCAAGGCGCTCGACGGAGTCGTCGACGGCAAGCACGTGCTCGGATTTCTCGTCGCGCCGAAAGCGAACCGACAAGAGCTGGTTGCCGCCTGTGAAAAATCAGCGCTAAAATCGTGGACCGCCGGCATTCCCCGCGAATCGTCGCTGACGACGCTAAAGCGCGTTGGCCTGACCGACGAGACCGCCGTGGCGATCCTGCTGCTGGATCGCAAGGCCGTGAAAGCGGCGCACCTGCTGAAGGCTGGGGAATTGAACGCAACGAAGCAGAAGGAAATCGTGGCGGAGGCGAAGAAGTTTGCGGAGGAGGGGCGGGAGAAGTAGATCGCGCGGAACACTTCGACGAGGCTGGGCGGGGACACGAAACAATCCGGCCGTCTGTCCCGTCATACTAATCGCTCGAAGCCGGCGCTCGATTCACCCTACGCTTTCGACCGGGAAAGGACGACAACCAATGCATTTCTCGACTCTCGTTGGCTGGCTGACCGCCGTTTCTCTCGGTCTCGCGGTGATCCATTCCGTCGCCGCCTATCCCGTCGGGCCCGCCATCAGCATCGACGAATTGACGGGGCACGCCGACTTGATTTGCAAGGTGGAGGTGATCGGGACGAAGCTCGTGGAGGATGAGTGGTTCGATAAGCTGCCAGGATTTCTCCCTCACGCGACAGAGATGAAGATCATTTCCGTGTATCAAGGAAAGTCCGAGCACGAGCGGTTTTTCTTCCATCACTACGCGGCGGGGGGCAAAGCTCGAGCCCCCGGTTATATGCCGCAGTGTTACGAATTCGAGGCGGGCCGAAGCTACATCGTGTTTGCCAAGGCGTCGTCCAATGAGCGCATCTTTCGCCAAATCTGGAAGAGCCACCGCAGCCAGGAGGACCAGGGGGTGGTGCTGGCGGCCAGCAAAGAGCCGCACACGGGTGAATCGATCAAGGAAGTGATCTGGCGCGAGCTGAGCGGACACCTCAAGAGCAAAAACGACAAGGAGGTGATCTATGGGCTATCGCATCTCGACACGCTCAGCGGCGGCGGCTACCAGAAGCTGAACGATTTTGACCGTCGCGAGGTCTTGGAGGCGTTTGCACCCCTGCTCGATCACTCCAGCCAGGAAGTGGTCCGTGAGGCGATCCGCGCGATTGGCTCGCGAAATCCGTACTTATCCTCAGACTATGCTCCCTTCTGGCTAGCCTCGATTGGCGCAGGAGAAGTTCACGGTTTTGGCAAGTGGGATCGATCCAAGACCAACCTTGGCGGCCAGACTCACTGGAAGAAGCTTGCCGCAATCGCCGACGGCCAGGCGCCCGCCGAGATTCGCTCTCTGGCGATCAAGGCGCTGGGACGCGCCGAAGTGCCACAGCTCCTTTCTCACCTGGAGCGCTGGGCCACGGAAAAGGAGCCGGCGGTGCGTGCGTCGGCCGTTTTTCTGCTGGCTGATTTTCCCCAGCAGGCGGACAAGCGGCTGATCGAGTCGGCAGCCGGCGACAAGCAGGCCGTCGTCCGTGCGGCCGCTGCCCAAGCAATTGGCTACGGCCAGTTCCAGCAGCAAGTGCCGCTGCTTGCCAAGTTGATCGACGACCCGGATTTGGATGTCGCTCGGGCGGCGGCCATGAGCCTGCTCTCGTTTTCGCTCGAGTCCAATCGCGACATCCTGGAGAAAAACGTCCGCCATGCGGAATATGGCCCCCTGTTTGTCAACTCGCTGGCGACGAAAGACGCGCAGCCGTACGTGGATCAGCTCAGCGACATCATCCGCCACAACCGGCAGCCGAAGAACTGGTGGGGCGGCCGGGTCCCCTGGGGAGTGAGCTGGGAAAACCTCTTTCGCTATGCGCAGCGGCAGACAAGTGAGAAGTTGAAGGCCGGCGAACTCGACAAGGTGCTAGATGCGCTCGAAATTCCATCGCGCGGACTGGAAAACGCGCCGACCTATTACAGTTCCTCCGAACCGCGCGATCTGTACGCGCTGTACGTGCAGAAGGGCCTGACCGAGCGAGCGGGCAGTTTCCGTGCGGCCTGTAAAAAGGCGCTCCCTTACGACATCGACTACTACTTCAAAATGGTCGACGAGAATCCCGCGCTTTATCAGCGGAACTAGTGGCGTTCGACTCTGCTGGTGGCCGTGCCGAACGAGTTCAGCGATTTATTACAAAGCGACTTGCTGGCAGCCGGGAAAACGATCATTCTAATTTGATCGGATGGCTTGCCCTGACCTGTTGAGACCGCATTCATGGCCAGCGTTCGCGTCGACCTGATGGACGCCAAGCAAGGGCGTCTGCCGCCTGTCTGCATTTGCTGCGGCAATTCAACGCAGCAGTTGATCGAACATCGCTTTTATTACCAGCCAACGTGGCTCGTGATCTGCAATTTGATCCTGCCGGCCATTGTCCGCTGGTGCCTGGCCTACA
>DASRJP010000509.1:0-5000 GCA_035649415.1 Pirellulaceae bacterium
CGCGCCGCTCGGCGCAGCCGAGAAAGTCCACGGGCCGCCCAGGTCGAACTGCATCTCCTCCAGCTTGCCCGCCGGGAATCCGGGGGCCGCCTGCACAGTCATTCTCTCGCCGCGAACGTCCGCGATAACGACTGGCCCCAGTGCCGTCCCGCTCGACGCGGCATACAGAGTGCGACTTGGCGCTAGTCCGGTCGCCGCGGCGGTGTTGCCGGTGAATTCGATCGTCCGGTCTGCGCCGACGCCCGTCGGCTGCCAGCCGGTCCAGACCGGCGCCGGCCGCGCGTTGTACGGATAGCAGACCCAGAAGAACAGCCACAGGAACAGGAGCAGGCACAGCCCCTGCACGACGCGCCGCACCGGCGAGCTGAGCCACGACGGTCCCAGCCACTTCAGCACCCGCCGCGCCAGACCCGGCTTGCCCGTCGCCTTATCCGCGAAGAGGACGCGTGGCAGCACGCGCCTCGCAGCGCTCAAGTGCGGCGGATCAGCGGCGGGACCGCCACCCTTCTTGGGCTTCTTCAGGAACGGGAGAAAGATATCGAGTCGCATGATAGATTGCCCGCAGCCGCTGGCAGGCGGATCTCCATCTTAGTTGATCGCCAGCCCATGGTAGGATGAGTCCATGCTCCTCCGCTGGCTCGTCAATCAGTACCTCCACGACGGCGCGCAAGGCAAGGTCCGCGAAGTCGTCCACGACTTCGTGCGCAGCGCGGTCACGCCGACCACCGACCGACCGACCACTGACTCACCGACTCCCGACTCCCGACCACCGACCCCCGACTTCCTCCCCACCGACGTCGCCCTCGTCTTCGCCCTGGGCATCGAAGCCGGCGGACTGGTCGATCTGGTGAAAGGCGTTTCGACGGCGAAGCAGCCGCACGGCGTCGAGCATGCCGGAAAGATCGCGGGCCGCGAAGCGGTGATCGTGGAATCGGGCGTGGGAGGCAAGGCCGCGGCGCGGGCGACGGCAGAGGCGATCAAGTTCTATCAGCCGCGATGGGTGATTTCGGCGGGATTTGCCGGCGCTCTCGACGAGCAGCTGCATCGCGGACACATCCTGATGGCCGATGAAGTGACCAATCCCAGCGGCGAGCGGCTGGTGGTCGGTACGAAGCTGAATGCTCAATCCACCGGCAAAGGATTGCACACCGGACGGCTACTGACCGTCGATCACTTAATCACAAGAACCGCCGAGCGCCGGCAGCTGGCCGCCGAGCACAGTGCCGTCGCCTGCGACATGGAGACCTTCGCCGTGGCCCAGGCCTGCGCCGCGGCCGGCGTGCGGCTGCTCTCGGTCCGCATCATCAGCGACGCGGTCGAGGACGAATTGCCACCCGAGATCGAGCGGCTGCTGAACCAGAAAACGCTCGCCGGCAAGCTCGGCGCAGCCGCGGGCGCGGTGCTCAACCGATTCAGCGCCGCCAAAGATCTCTGGCAGTTCCGCGAAGACGCCCTCAAGGCGTCAGATCGGCTGGCGAAGTTCTTGACCGGCGTGGTGGGCCAGCTGCCGTAGGAATCATTCGTAGTGCAGCGCCTCGACCACGTTGATCCGCGTGGCACGCCGGGCGGGGAACCAGGCGGCGACGACGACGATGACGATGCCGCCGATGAGCGCCCCGCTGAGGAGCCAGGGATAGAAATTGAAGTGCACGACGTGCCCGAATGACTTGTACATCGTGAGGTTGAGGACGTAGGCGATGCCCACGCCGATGGCGATGCCGGGGGGCAGGCCGATGCCGCCGATGATCAGGGCCTGCATGACGATCGTGCGGCGGACCTGGGCCTTGGTCATCGCCACGATCCGCAAGAGGCCGAGCTCGCGGGTCTGCTCCAGCACGTTCATCGTGAGCGTATTCACCATGCCGAACGCGGCCACCACGAACGCCATCAAGATCAATAGCCACAGGCTCCACTGCACGCCGCTAACGAAGCGGTCAATGGCGACCTGGATGTCAGGCTGGGTGATGACCAGCACGCCGTACTTCTTGGCGATGGCCTCGATCTTGGGCCGCACCGCGTCGTACTGCCCTTTGGTCGCGTTGATGATGTAGCCGTCCACGCCGTGGGCATTGAGCCACTCTTCGGCGTATTTGCGGTGGATGTAGATCGACATGCCCCCGACCAGATAGTCGTTGGCGACTGCCGCGATGGGAACGTCGCGCACGCCTGATTTGGTTCGGATGGGCAGCTTCTGCCCGGCGGTCAGGCCGGTCTTTTGCGACAGGACGCTGCCGATGACGACTTCGGCGGCCTGCATCCGCTCGGCCAGTCCGTCCAGGCTGCCCGCGATCAGGTCGAACTTCAATTCCCCGGCGAATTCGCGGCTGACGCCGATCGCGGTCCGGTCTTCGTCTTCCGGCCGGCCCGCCACCGGCACTTTGATTTCAAACAGGTTCGTGCCGTCGAGCGTCGTCACCAGAGGGCTTTTGCCGTCCGGCGTCTTCTCCTTGCGGATCTGCTCCAGATCAACGGCGATTTCGTCCGGCAAGTCGGGCGTGTCCCCCCGCGCCATGTCGGGCATCATCGCCCGCAGGTAAAAGTCAGCGTCCAGCGCCCGGCTCTTCCACTGATGCACGTTGTTGACGTTGTCCAGAATCGAATTGGACATGCCGATGCCGGTGCTGCCGGCGATGAACAGCACGGCGACGGTGATCGCCAGGCGTCCGCGATTGCGCAGCACCTGGCGCTCCGCCATGTTGGCTTCTACACGGGAGAACGGCCGCAAAACTGCGCTGGCCAGCGCAACCTGCGGCGGAAGCAGGACCGTGTCGAGCAGCACCAGCCCGATCAACAGAACCGGAGCGGCATACGTTGCCGTTTCAATGGGAATCCGGCCATAAATGCAGGCGAAGATCACCGCCAGCGAGCTGGCGACGAAGATCGTTCCCACGACAACGAACAGGGTCGTGAAGTTGCGGCTGGGCTGTTTCACCAGCCGGTTCATGCCCTCCAGCGGCGAAATCCGCCCGGCCAGGATGCTCGGGATAAAAGAGCCCAGCAAGGCGGCGATGATCCCGAACAAAGCGCCAGTGACGAAGGGCCAGATCGTGATGACTTCGAAGAGTCGCGGCAATTGCACATCGAACGCCGCGGCGATGACGTTTGTGCCGATATAAGCCAGCAGAAAGCCCGTCCCGATGCCGACGAAGGTGCCCACGATTGCCAGCAGAAGCGCTTCGCCGAGGAGCGCGAGAATGACTTGCGTCCGCTTGGCCCCGATCGCCCGCATGATCGAGATGTGCCGCCGCCGCTCGCTGATGTTCATCGCGAACGTATTGAGGATGATGAACGCCGCCATCAGCAGCATGAAGATGGTCGTCAGCTCCAGGCCCTGTTCGCTCGACGTCAGCGTTTCCTTCATGAGCTGCGTGCTCTCGGACGGGCGATGTACTTGCAGCTCGGTGGGCAAGTCCGCGGCCACTTGACGCTCGATAGTCTCTAAATCTCCTGCGGTGACGATCTGAATCCGGTCGATCGAGTCCTTGGGGATCCGCCGGTTGTTGAAGTGGTCCTGGGCCGTTTTGATGGGGATCAGCCCCATGCCCAGCTGGGCCGGCGAGAAGCCGCTCTCGATCCGAAACAGGCCGACGATCTCGAACTCTTTGCTGCCGCCCAGGCGGCCCGAGCCGAGGATTTTGACTTTACTGCCGACATCCAGGCCCAAGTGTTTCGCGAGGCCCTCGTCGAGGGCGATCTCGTAGCCGTCCTCGATGTTGCGGCCGGCGACGATCTTGTAGTCCCGCACTAGCGGATCGATCGGCGGATCGACGCCCAGCACGCGGAGCCGGATCCGCTGGTCGTCGCCGTACGACATCGAGCCGGGGCGATCGACGACCGGCGCGGCCACCTTCACGCCCGGCACGGCCCGGACCTTTTCCAGCAGCTTCTCGGAAAAGACCGTCGCGCCGCCCCCTTTGCCGTCGATCTCCAGCGTGGTCTTGCCCATGACCAGGGCGAACATCGCCTTGTAGGCGTTCCGCGTCGTGGCAGTACCCAGGCCGACGGCGACCGCAGCCGTGACGCCGATCACGATGCTGAGCAGCGTGAGGATCGTACGCCCAGGCCGCTGTTGCATCGCCCGCCAGGTGTAGTGCCTTAAACTCATGGTGAGCGGGAGGCCTAAGCCTCCCGATGGTTGGAAAATCGGGGCGGGGCCGAAGTCAGCGGAGGGCTAACGCCCTCCGCTCGCCTATTCACGCGGTGGTGACCCGCCGCGGAATGATCGGCTCGACGTGGTTGAGCTGCTCGCGCTCGACCAGGCCGTCCGAGAGGTAAATCACCCGGTCGGCCTGATCGGCCACGGCCGAATCGTGGGTCACGATGACGATCGTCTGCCCGTGCTGATCGACCAGTTCCCGCAGTACGTGGGTGATTCGCTTGCCGTTGGCGCTGTCCAGGTTGCCCGTCGGCTCGTCGGCCAGCAGGATTGCTGGCTCAATGACTAGCGCCCGGGCGATTGCCACGCGCTGCTGCTCGCCGCCGGACATCTTGCCCGGAAGGTGTTCCTTGCGGCCTTGCAGACCAACCAACTCCAGCATCTTGGCGGCCCGCTCGCGGGCCGGTTTTTCGGCCAGGCCGTCCAGCTCCAGCGGCAGGGAGACGTTTTCCTCGGCGGTCAGGATCGGCAGCAGGTTGAAGGCCTGAAATACAAATCCAATTCGCCGGCGGCGAATGAGCGTCCGGCCGTCGTCGGACAATGTGGCCAGGTCGGTGCCTTCCAGCAGAATCTGCCCGCTGGTGGGCACATCGACGCCGCCCAGCAGCGTCAACAGCGTGCTCTTGCCCGAGCCGGAGCGGCCCATGATGGCGAGCATCTCGCCGGCCTTGACGCCGACATCAACGCCCCGCAGGGCCTCGACTGCCGCCTCGCCCTCGCCGAACCTTTTGATGACTTGCCTGGCTTCCAGGACATACATGTCGAGAGGATCCTTGCTCATTCCACCAATCCATCGCTTCCTTGTTATCCGGCATCCGCAGGTCAGTGAAAAGGGGCCGAAAGA
>DASRJP010000510.1:0-3263 GCA_035649415.1 Pirellulaceae bacterium
CCTGCATGTGGGGAAAAGTGGTCAGCCCGTCGATGAGCTCCAGCGCCTCCTCTGGTGAATCGGCCATCATCGTTCGCGAAGCCTGGAAGCGAACGGCGTCGTTCATCATCGGGACTAGAAACCGCTTCTTCTCCACGCGATCGAGTGCCGCCTGCGGATCGGCTTTGGCCAGCTCCATGAGCACCTGCATTCGCTGCTCGCCGGAGAGGTCCAGGCCGATCTGCTTGATCAGGTCATCGGCCAGCTTGCAGGCCAGCTCGCGGCGCTTCTCGATGGAAATAGTGGGCGGCTTGACTTCCAGCTTTTCGCCATACGGCTGGCCCACGGTCGCGAGCTTGATCGAAAGTGGCTGACCGAAGGTATTCAAGCGCCGGCCGTGAAAGCGGAAGCCCTCCTTGGAGACAAAGAGCATTCCTGGCCCGTCCGGCGCAGGCGAGAGCTTGAATTTTCCCTGATCGTCAGCATCACCTTCGATCCGCTTGCCACCGCCTTGGAAGACCACTTTCGCGCCGGCAATCGGCTTACCGTCGCGGTCCGCCACAGTCCCCAAGTGTTCGCCGAGTTTGCGGGCCAACAAATCGTCCAGCGGCGGCACTTTGCCGCTGGCTGCGTCGAGCCATGCCGTTTGACTTGGTTCGTAGCGCGGATCGACGAGCGACACCCGATACTTGCCGTCGGGGCGCAGGGCAGGCGATGTAAATCGTCCTGCACTGTCAGTTTTCCAGTCGTCTCCCGCTGGCACATTGGCGCGGTCGCTCGCAGCATCGTAATAATCCGGCCGCCACGGCTGATGCCAAAGCTGAAGTTTCGCACCGGCCACCGGTTTTCCCGCCGCATCGACGACGCGCCCTTCCAGCCGCACGCCGTTTTTGTCGCTGACGGAAAGCGTCAGTGGCGGTGCTTGACCCTTGACGATTTGCACCGCGCTCGTGAACGCAGTTCCCTTCTCCGCCGTCACGCGGCACTCGCTGGCCGGATCGATGCCGCCGATCGTGAAGCTCCCGTTGGCAGCCGTCTTGACCGCAGCCGAATTCAAGTCGTCGCGGGAGAGGGTATGGCTATACCCCAGCCAGGCGGCCTGGACCTTGGCATCGGGCACCGATTGGCCTTCCTCGTCCACGACCGTCCCGGTGAGCACAACGGCGCGGTGGAGAAGAATCGGCTTCAGTTCAAATTCCTTGCCGGAGATTTTTTCCTGGGTCAGCGTAGGCGTCTTATTGGCGGGAATCCAACCGGTCGAATTCGTGGGGAGAGCCGCGCTCGTGCCCGGCGCCGACATGGTTTCGTAGCGGCCGTTTTCGTCGGTAACGAGCGGTTCGCTCTGAATCCACGAGGCGACGCCGAGGTGAATCCCCGGAATTCCCTTGCCGGTGGCCGCATCGCGCACGTAACCATAGACCTTGACCGCATCGACAATCGGAATCTCCAGATGGTTCTTGGCCCCCGCCCTGGCGGCGAATTGCTCGGGGGGAACGGGGCGCAGCGGCGATTTGATGTCCCACTCGGGGAGGGCAATAATCGTTCCTTCCATGATCGCCGTGCGGAATTTTCCCTCGGCGTCGGTCGTCACTGTCTGCTGCATGTTGCCGTAGATTTTGGTGCCGGCAGGCGCAGCGGGATAACTGATCAAGCGAATCTTCCTCCCTCCGACATCTTCCGGACTGCCCTTTAGCTCTCCTGTCAACTCCGCCAGCGGCAGGAGCTTGATCGAACTGAGCGGTTCGGCGGACGCAAACGGAGTAAGCCGGCTGAAGTTCTGCGTGCTATGCGACTGGGTCTCAACGGCAATTCCATATAGGTCAGCGGGCGAAACGGTCGTAAGGGTAGCTCGACCCCGATCATCCGTCTTCGCGGACAACGCCGTGGAAATCTCCGGCGGCAGCGGCGCCGGAAACCGGGACGCGACGATCCCCCAAGGAGTCTGCCGTGCCTCGATCCGCCACTGCTTGGCCTGCTGCTTCGCTTGGCTCTCGGTTAGCGTGGTGTAGATGGTGTCGCACTGGAACGTGGCGGGCTTGACCATCGCGCCAGCCAACGGCTTGCCATCTGGCGCGAGGATTTCGAGCGCCATATTGGCGACCGGCGGCAGAAGGATTTCCAGCGGCTCGTCGGGAAGCGAAGCCTCGCGATAAAAGACCAGTCCGCCTATGCCGTGCCCTTGGCAGTAGGCGACGATTGCCAGCTCCTGGCGCTGAGTCGCAATCCCCTCCAGCCAACGAGCGGGAATGGTCAGGGTAAAGCAGCCATCGGCATCGGTCTGATCGGTGTCGTATTGGTCGGTGCCACCAAAAAGCTGTGAGCTGAGCGCCCAGACTTTCGCTGCTGCCACCGGTTTGCCCTCGCGGTCCTTCACAACCCCGCGAAGGACATGATCCTTGGCAGCCGGTTCGTCTGCGGCGGCCAGACTCGCCGCGAAGACGAAGAGCAGATTCGGCAGCCACGAGAGACGGTGAATTGCCGCAGACATGGAACCCTCACAATCCCGAGGAGACTAGGACCCATCCTATGACGCCGTCGGCGGCGCCGATATTCCGCCGCACGACGGCATTTCCACGTATTTCGCTGGGAAATAGACCAAATTGCGTCCTGGAAGATAGACTGGTCGTTAACTTGCCAGCCATTTGACGGTCCTGGGAGCATAAGGCTCGGCGACCGCCTCGTGCCGGCATTGCAAATTGCAAAGTTTCAATTGCAAATTTGCAATTAACAATTTGCAATGTCTTTTGGACTTAGTATGTCCAGTTTCAGCTCAATCCGTAAGAAAGTTGAATCCGGCCAGCGCTTGTCGCTCGATGACGGCCTGTTCCTCTACGAGCCGACGACGCCGCTGCACGAGGTGGGCGAGCTGGCCAACCTCGTCCGCGAGAGGATCAACGGGAATGCCGGCTATTTCAACATCAATACGCACCTGAATCCGACGAACGTGTGCGTCTACCGCTGTACGTTCTGCGCCTTCCGCTCCGATCTCCGCGACCCCAAAGGCTACGTGATGAGCGACGAGCAGATCCTGGCGCGGGGGCAGGAGGCGGTGGATGCCGGCTGCACCGAGATGCACATCGTGGGCGGCCTGCACCACCAGAAGAAATACGAGTGGTACGTCCACATCATCCGCCTGCTGCACGAGGTGTATCCGGAGCTGCACCTCAAGGCCTGGACCGGCGTCGAGATCAACTGGTTTGAGTTTCTCGCGGGCAAGAGCGTGCGCGAGATTCTGGAGGACATGATCGAGGCAGGCTTAGGGTCGATGCCCGGCGGCGGTGCGG
>DASRJP010000511.1:0-13991 GCA_035649415.1 Pirellulaceae bacterium
TCCGCTGCTGGTCAATCGCCAACTTCCGACGTGGCTGACATCGATTATCTCTACGAAGAGATTGGCACGTGGCTGTAGCCGGACAACTTCGCGCCGCCCGGTTAGAGAACTTCGACAGGGTGCGTCACCAGCCAGATTTCCAATTGCTGGAACCGCTCGCACAGTCGCTCCTTGAGGTCGGCAAAAAACTGCCGATGCTCCGGCGTGTCGGGAACGTCGGCAAACAGCCGGAGGTTCTCGTCGTGGTGCTCGGCACTGCCGGTCTTCCACGAGCCCAGGATGCTCTGCGATTCGAGGGAGATGGCCCCGAATCGCTCCTTGATCTCCTCGATGGTCTGATCGACGAGCGCCTCGGGCACCGGGCTGCCGTCATTGAAACGAAGCGGCAGGAGCAGCTCATAGCGGCGGTAGGGGGTCATCGATCCTCGCGATTCCAGTCGCCGGGGAATTGGTTGCGGCGGCGAAGGATGGCGCGGATGGCGTCGGCAACGGTTTGAATTTTCTCCGCCTCATCATCGGGGATGTTGATGTCGAACTCCTTCTCCAACTCCATGATCAGCTCGACGGTGTCGAGCGAGTCGGCTCCGAGGTCCTTGAAGCTGGTATTCGCGGTGATTTTCTCCCGGTTGACACCGAATTGATAACGGAAAAAGGTGAGCAGCGCCCCACATCGCGGGCACACCGAATCTCCCAGCGGCTCCGACGGCTCCGTGACCACCAACCCGCCGCAGATCGCGCAGCGGTGCGGTTCCCCTTCGGGCGTGCGGGAGCAGATGGTCATGGCGCCACCGCTGTCACCACTCCAGCCGTTTCCGCGGCAATAGACGCACTCCATGCACAACCGCGAGCACGTCAATCCGCGAGTCGCTCAAGTTCCGGAACCATGCTGCCAGACAGTGGATGCGTGCGAATCTGTTTCGCTCGCGAAGTGATTCGATCAATCATTTGTCGCGCATAGCGTGGCGAGTCCGCAGCAATGTAGTCGTAGATGCCGACCAGGTCCTGCTGCGCCGGATCAGTGAAACGGACTCTCACGGCTCTAGCCCGAATTGCTTGCGGACTTCCTCCACGTCAAGCGCACGATCTTCGTCGCTTGCTTTCAGTCCAGCTTCGATTTTCTGCCGCACGTAAATTTCATACATCAGGTCTTCCCAAGTCGCGTCTTCGGGAAGCCGATCGACCAGGCGGCGGGCCTCGTCCTTCAAATTGGCAGTCTGCATCGGTTCTTAAACTCCAACAACTACCAGCATTGTAGTTTGATTAGTACCGATAATGCTCCGGCTTATACGGCCCATCGATCGGAATGCCGAGGTACTCGGACTGCTTCCCAGTGAGCTTTGTCAGCTTCACGCCGAGCTGATCCAGATGCAGGCGGGCAACTTCTTCGTCCAGCTTCTTGGGCAGGCGGTAGACGCCGATCGGATACTTTTCGTGGTTCTGCCACAGCTCGAGCTGGGCGAGAACCTGGTTGGTGAACGAGTTGCTCATGACGTAGGACGGATGCCCCGTCGCGCAGCCGAGGTTCACCAGCCGCCCTTCGGCCAAGAGGATCACGCTGCGGCCGGTGTCCTTGAACGTGTAGCGATCGACCGCTCCGAGATTGCTCGGCTTGATGTTCACTTTCTTGGCCGCGCCGCTCTTGGCCTGCGCTTCGAGCCAGGCCACATCGATCTCGATGTCGAAGTGGCCGATGTTGCAGATGATCGCGTCGTTCTTCATCGCGCGGATATGCTCGCTGCGAATGATGTCGCAGCAGCCGGTGGTCGTGACAAAGATGTTCCCTTCCTTGGCCGCGTCCTCCATCGTCGTGACTTCAAAGCCTTCCATCGCCGCCTGGAGCGCATTGATCGGATCGATCTCTGTGATCAGCACGCGGGCGCCATAGCTCTTCATGCTGTGAGCGCACCCTTTGCCGACGTCGCCATAGCCGGCCACGACGACCACCTTGCCGGCAATCATCACGTCGGTGGCCCGCTTGATGCCGTCAGCGAGGGACTCGCGGCATCCATACAAATTGTCGAATTTGCTCTTGGTCACTGAGTCGTTGACGTTGATCGCCGGTAGCTTGAGCGTTCCGGCTTCGAGTCGCTGATAGAGGCGATGCACGCCGGTCGTCGTCTCCTCGGAGAGGCCGCGAATGCCGCCGACCAACTCGGGGTACTTGTCGAAGACCATGTTGGTCAGGTCGCCGCCGTCATCGAGAATCAGGTTCAGCGGCTCGCCATCGGGGAAGTGCAGCGTCTGCTCGATGCACCAGTCGAACTCCTCATTGTTCATCCCCTTCCAGGCGTAAACCGGCACACCGACTTTGGCGATGGCGGCGGCCGCGTCGTCCTGTGTGGAGAAGATGTTGCAACTGCTCCATGTCACCTTGGCCCCCAATTCGATCAGCGTCTCGATGAGGACCGCAGTCTCGGTCGTCATGTGCAGGCAGCCGGCAATTCGGGCGCCGGTCAGCGGCTTCGACTGACCGTACTTCTTGCGGAGCGACATCAGCCCCGGCATCTCGTTCTCTGCGAGCATGATCCGCTTGCGGCCGAGATCCGCCAGAGAGAGGTCTTTGACTTTGTAAGGGAGACGATTTTCGGTAACGGTGGACACGGGAACTCCTGTCAAGAAAAAACGGCTGATTTGTACGATGCGCAGGCGTCCAAGCCCTGCTCAACCGCAGAACCCAAGAACGACTAACCAGTTTAGTTGTCCGTCCGCCGGGCGGGCAAGGACGCAAAAGTCTCGCTGACGGGGTCGGCGAGTCGTTTCGGGCCGAAGACTTTGCTCAATGGACCTTTCCCGCCCCGAAACGACTCCCGACCCCCTGTGGTTGGTAGCGCCGATACGTAGTGCGGCCGCCGATTGCCAAGCCCACTGCGACGCGGCCGTATGTAGCAGCGCTCGGGCGTCAGGGGGTCGGGAGTCTTTTTCGGGTAACGTCTATCGGCCAAACGGCTCACCGGCCGAAAAAGACTCGCCGACCCCGCTGGACGGTCAGCCGCGCTCTAGTTCCGCAAACGCCCGGCGGGCCTCGGCAATGAATCGCCGCACCTTGTCGGGATCCTTCTTTCCCGGCGACGACTCGACTCCGCTGGCCACATCGACCGCATCGGGCCGGGCTGTGGCAATCGCCTCGGCGACGTTGTCCGGCGTCAGGCCGCCGGCCAGAATCACGGGCAGTCCCATCAGCAGGTCGCGCTCATTGCGGACGACGTTCCAATCGACGACCTGGCCAGTGCCGCCGTAGGCGCCGGGGGCGTAGGCGTCGAGGAGGACGGCATGAGGCAGTGCACCGGCGTCTTTGCATTCCGCAAGATACGAATGAATCAAGTTCATTCTGGGCTCGCGACAGCGGAACGCTCGAATTATTGCAAATGACTTGGAAAGACTGCTCGACGGATTATTGCGACGTTCCAGAAATGTGCGATACGACTGACCCTGCTCATCAACTAGTTTGGCAATTCTGCTCAGTCCAGCGACAACCTGTGGCGATTCGTCGCCGTGGAGTTGCCAATTTGCGGTGCCCGCCAGTACGGAGTGCCGCCGTGCCTCGTCAAACGTCTTGTTGACGCAAACTCCGAAGATCCAGCCGTTCCATCCGCCAGGCTGCGCCGTCGCCAGCTTGACTCGGAGCGGATCGAGCGACTGCACAATCTGCTTAGCCCTCTCCGGCGTCACATACCGCGGGCTCTGCTCATAAAAATTCAGCCCGATCGCATCCGCTCCCGCCTCCGCCGCCAGCAGAGCGTCTTCGGGGCTCGTAATGCCGCAGATCTTGATTTTGAACATGAAAGTCCCGCTGCGGCCGGCATTTGGGGAATAAACCGGCCCTCCAAACGGATTATAGATAGGGCCGGGCCGGACGGGTTCGAGGCCGGGTGGAAACGGCGGCCGGGGCTGGGCCGTCTGGATAATAGGAGTCGAGGATTTATCGAACCATGACCCGCCTGCTCGCCGTCACAACCGCCGCCGAACGCCTGCTGATTGTGTTTACCGCGGCTTTGGTGCTGGCGCTGCATCTCGGCGGCATGCTCGCGCCGCAATGGCTGGTCGCGGCGATCCCCTTGGGTGTGGACGTTCAGCCGCTGTTGCCGCCGGCACAATTGATCCTGCTAATTGCCTGGACCATTCTGGGACCAGGCCGGCTGTGGGTGCGGCTGGTTGCGGCGCCGGCACTGGCGGTGGTGTTGGCAGCGGGCTGGGCAGTCGGCAGCGGCGGAGCGATGGAACTGCCTGGCAATTGGCTGGTGACCGCGGGAATAGCAGCCGCCGCACTGGCGCTTAGCATTCGCTGCTGCGGGCAGCGGCTGGCGGCCAGTCGGCCAGACAGCGCCAAGGCCCCTCGCCATCCGCAGTTTTCGATCCGGATGCTCATCATCCTGACCACGCTGGTCGCTGTGGTGCTCGGGATTCTTGAATCGCTGCGGCCGATGCTCCGAAACGATCAAGAACTCTCGATGTACCTCGAAAGGTTGTTGGCTTCGCGGTTGGAGGCCGGTTTCCTGTCCGGTTACTTCTCCGACATATCAATTCGGCAATATGTGCTCGCCGCGGCGGTGGCTGGCACCTCTCTGGCCGCCTTGTGGTGCGTTCTGCGTCCCGGCGCCATGTGGCTGCGGCTGATCGTCGCTGCTGTTTGCCTGCCACTATTGGGGATCTATCTTGCGAATTTGTCCGGCGGCGCTCGCGACGTTAGCGTCAATCTGGCGATCGGTTTGACGACCGTGGCCGCGATCGTCGGCTTGTCCGTTGTGCCCTTGCGGCTGGCCGGCGTGCGGCTTGCCCGGCCACGTAGGACAGGTTTTCAACCTGTCCTTTCAAAGATTTCAGAGGACAGGTTGAAAACTTGTCCTACGAAAGACAGGTTGAAAACCTGTCCTACGGAATTAGTTCCGGAGACCGTTTCATGAATCCTGAATTGCCGTTGCTCAACCAGATCGACGTCGCTTCACCGTGCACGGCTTCGTGGGAGGAGATGGACGGTGACGAGCGGGTGCGATTTTGCAGCCTCTGCCGGCTGAACGTCTACAACCTGTCGGAAATGCCGCGGGAGGAAGCGGAGGATTTGGTCCGCAGTCGCGAAGGGCGGCTGTGCGTGCGTTTTTACCGGCGGCCAGACGGCACGATGCTGACTCGCGACTGCCCCGTCGGCATTCGCGCCCTGCGGCAGCGATTGGTGCGAGCCGTGGCCGCGATTGCGGGGCTGGTGGTGGCGATGGTCAGCGGCTCGCTGTTTGCCAACATGTTCGGCCGTCACAAGCCGGCCGGCTACCAGCCGCCGGCCAGCGCGTTTTCCAATTGGATCGATCCCTATCGGAACTATTCGGCCGTCGCTGGAAGAATGGTATTTACCGTGGGGGACGTGTGCATTCCCACGGTGACGCCGCAGCCTCCTCCGCCGGCTCCCGCGAATAACGGTTCCGAGCCGGCGCCGCCTGCCGGCGAGTAATCGCACGTTGCAGCAGCACGCTAGCACTTCGCGTCTCAAGACCGCCCTGGGCAGCGTCGATATTTGCCGATAGCGCGCCCGTGCTGCGCAAGTCGTGTACTTGCGCCAGCGGGTATGCAGGCAGCAAGGACGCTGACATGATTGGCCGCCTCGACGATGTCTTCCGCCTGGGGCAGCAAGCGCTGCGCGGCTGCTATCCTCCGCTGGCCACTGCCGTCGCCTGCGGGCTGCTGGTGCTGCTGCTCTGGCCGCAGCCACCGCGCACCTATCAGGCGGAGGCGACCGCCGCGGCCCGCACGCAACTGGATCCGCCACCCGCGGCAAGCGACGCCATTTCGTGGCTGAAATCGGACGAGGTGCTCCGCGCCGCGATAACCAACCTGCGTACCAATCAGCCGCGCACGCTGGGCGGGGTCCTGGGTGACGCCAGTTCCGGCGATCCGGTCGATGCGCTGCGCAAGGAGCTGCAAGTGGTTCCGCTGGCTTCGCCCGACGAACTGCCGAGGCTCGCGATCGGCTGCCGAGCTGCGCGGCCGCGGGCGGCGCTGGCGATCGCGGACGAACTGTCCCGGCAACTGGCGGAGCACTTCGGCGCCCAGCAGCGGCACGATCGCCGGGCCCGCTTTGAAGAAAAGGAACGCCAGATCAAGCACGAACTCGGCGAAGCGCAATCCGCCCAGGAGCGGCTGGAAATCCAGCTCGAAAACTTGCGCCATGCCCAGTTGACGGCCGCGCTGGCCGCACAGGCCCCGCAGCAGTCTGACTCGCAGCCGGCCGCTGCGCCAAACAATCCGCTGAGCGAACTCCAGAAGACGCTCAATTCGCTGAAGGTCGAGCGCGACCGGCTGCTGGAGGTTTACCTGCCGGCGCATCCCCAGATTCGGTCGCTGATCGCGCAAATCACCCACTTGGAGGACTCGCTGCGAAAGCCGTCGCCGGAGGGTGAAGAGGGCGGAGCCGTCGATCCACCGCAGTCCGACAAGCAGTCAGGCGACAAACAAACGCTGCTCAAGTGGCAGCGCGGACAGGATTCGACGGCCGCCCCTGCTGCTGCGAAGGAAGCGCCGCCCGCAGCAGGCACTCTCGCCGGCGAGCTGACTGCGGCCATCCAAAAGGCACAGCTCGACCTGCTGGCTGCCACGCAGCGGCGGCAGGAGGCGGAGCAGAAGTCCCAGGCGCTGGCCGCAGAGCGAAGCGAGCTGGAAGCGGCCGGCAATCTCGGCTGGACGATCCAGGCCGCGCGAATCACTGAAAGCGGGGGAAACACCCAGTCACGCCCCCAGCTGGCTGCTGCTTTCCTCGCATCGGTTGGAGGAGGTCTCGGCGTCGCCTGGCTGGTGCGGCTGGCCGCACGCGACCGCCCGCTCACGACGGCCGCCGAACTGGGGATGGCCATTTCCGTCCCCATTCTGGGAACGCTGACTTGCAGCAATGACGAATCGGTCCAGCCACAAGCGCCGACGCAGGCTCAGTGGGGCGTGAACCTGATCACGCGCTGCGCCGAGGTGGTACTGTTGACCTTTGTCCTGACCCTGCTCGCGGCAGCGGCGCTCGATCGGGGACTGCTGTCCGATCTGATGCTCGATCCGCTGGCGGCACTGGGGGACCTGCTGCGGCGACTCGTGTGACGGCGGCGCACAGTCGAGACGAGCATGCGGCTCGTGCCGCCGCCATTTGGAAATACCAGAATTGAAACCCGCACCGGCGCCAGAGGCTTCTACAGGCATCCTGGCGCACGGGCCGATGGAAAGTAGGCAGCAACTGCCGCCGATTCCTCGCGCGCCCGTCCAGGCTGCTAGCACCGACCACTGCCGATCGGAGAGCCAGGCCCGACATGTACGAAAGCCTGTTTCAATTCCGCGAGCGTCCTTTTGCCGCCGCCCCGCAGACAGCCAGCTACGTGCCGCTGGGTAGCATCGAGCAGGCGCGGCAGACGCTGGTACGCTGCATCGAGCGCGCGGAAGGTGTGGGCCTGGTCATCGGGCCGGCAGGTACGGGCAAGACTTTGCTCTGTCAACTCGTCGCCGAGCATTTTCGCCAGCGGCAATTCCAGGTGGCGCTGATGGCCAGCGCCCGGCTGCACACGCGGCGGTCGCTGCTCCAGAACGTTCTCTTCGAGCTGAATCTGCCTTACCGCGGCATGGACGACGAGGAGCTGCGGCTGTCGCTGATCGACCATTTGACGCCCCGCGGCAGCGCGCAGCCTGGCCTGGTGCTGATCGTGGACGAGGCTCACACGCTGCCGCTGAGGTTGCTCGAAGAAATCCGGCTGATCAGCAATTTCATTCGCGACGGCCAGCCGCGGGTGCGGCTGCTGCTGGTTGGCGGGCCGGGAATGGAGGAGCGGCTGGCCAGTCCCAAGCTCGAGTCGCTGTCGCAGCGGATCGCGGCTCGCTGCTATTTGCAACCGTTCAATCGCAAGGAAACGTTCGCCTACGTCCGGAAGCAGATCGAGCGCGTCGGCGGAGACCCGGACGTCGTCACGCCGGAAGGGGTACTGGGCGCGATCCACGACGCGTCCGGCGGCATTGCCCGCTTGATTAACCAGCTTTGCGATCACGCATGCATCCTGGCGGCCTGTGACGTTCAGCCACAGCTCTCGGTGAAGGGGATCGAACAAGCCTGGGCTGACTTGCAGCAGCTTCCCACACCGTGGCACGAGCCGGCCCGGCCACAGGCCGCCGGACAAGGAGCGGCGATCGAGTTCGGGCAGCTCGGCGATGAGCCGGCGGACGTCAACGCCACGGTGGTCCTGCGACGCGGCGATCCGTTGGGCGATAAGACGATGGGGGAACTGTCGCAGATCGACGACACGATCCAAGCGCTTGCCGAGCAGGACGAATCGCCGCTGGTGCAAGCCAGCGAGCCGCAGGCGCTTGCGCCAATCGACGCCGGTTCTCCCGAGCCGCCGTCGCGCGGCAGCGCCGATCCATTTGGCAGCGGCTTCGTCGAGGAGGAAGTGGTCATCGACCGCTATGCGTCGCTGGATGCCCGCGCGCTGCCCCCGCGGTCGCACGTCGCCAGTGTGGAGGGTCAGATTCTGGGCGAGGCCTTGCGGCATCACGACGAAGTCCAGCGGACGCCAGCCGTTGCCAGCGCGCCGCCGCAGCCAGCGGCAGCCTGGCCTGCAATGCGGGTGATCGAACCCCCCAGCGACGACGAGGGGAACGCAGCGCAGGAGGCGACGGGCGCTGCGTTCAATCCGGCCGATGACCCGGTCCTGCCAGAACCCGCGGAGGCCCCGCGGCATGAGACGCTGGGCACAAGTGCGGCGGGGAGCGACGACCGCGACTTGATCGTCATTCAGGAGAGCCGGCCGGAAGGGCGAATCGGGCTGGCTGCGCCTGCCCAGCGGCGGCGCAGATACCGCCAGCTCTTCAGCACGCTCCGCAAGGGTTAACGGAACGAAAGGATTCGGTTCATGAGCAAGATGCTCCAGGCACTGAAGAACCTGTCGTCCCGGACAACGCCCAGCGAGACCAAGGAGAAACCGGCAACTCCTGCCGCGCGGGAAGCGGCGGCGCCTGTAGCAGTAGCGCCCGTGGCGGCGGAGCCTGCGGCCGCTGCCGCCGATCCCGTATTGCCTCCGCTCAACCGCACGCAGCGGATGAAGCAAGTGCTCGCGCGGCACCTGGCGGCGCCCACGCCGACCGAGATCATCCGCCGCCCGACGACCGAAGACGAGCCGCAGCCAGCGACGGATTTTCCCAGCTTGCAGCCGACGCCAGCGGCGGCCGGCAACATGACCGTGCCGATGGATGCGGCACTCGTTGAGCTTCGCCGTGCAGCAGAGCTGCCGCGACTCGATTTGCCCCTTGAGCCGCCGACCAAGCCGGAACCAGCGCCCCCAGCGCCCAGTCCGATCGCAGCCACACCCAGCGCGGAACTGGAATCGCCGCCGCCGGCGCGTGAAGCGCTACCCGTCGGCATCGCCGCGCTCGAAGCGGTAACGCATCTGGTGTCGAAGCTGGAAGAGGTCGGAGGGGCGAGGTCAGAGGTCGGGGATACGAGGTCAGAGAGCAGAGGTCAGAGAGCAGAGGTCAGAGAGCAGAAGTCAGAGAGCAGAGATCAGAAGGCGGAGGTCGGAGATCAGAAGTCGGCATTGGACGTAGAGGCAGTTCGCGCACTCCCCCTCGTCCCTTCTCCCCTTCGCCCGCTCGCCCCCTCTCCCGCGATAGCGCTCGCACCTTCACTCGTCGCTCCGGCTGCCGCACCTCCCGCCCCCTCCCCGCTGGATCATCTGGCCGATCCGCGGCCGCGTGTGTCAAGCGAGGTGAGCGAGGAGCAATCGCCTCCTCCAGTGCCGCTGGTCCTGCCACCGCGGATGATCAGCCGCGTAAAGACCCCTCTGGAAGAGCGCGTGCTCGATTTCCAGACCGATCCATCGCGCTCGCTCCCCTATCGCGAGTTGGCCGATCGCTTGCGGCAGGACCTGCGTCTGCTGGCCGGCCGCTGTTTGCTGTTTGCCGGCGTCGGTCCCGCCAGCCACGCCGACGACGTGATGCCGCACGTGGCGTCGCTGCTGGCGGAGGACAATGCCGAGGTGCTGCTCGTCGATGCGGACTTTGCGCGGGCGGCCATGACGGTGGGGTTTGGCGCGATGAAGGAAACCGGTCTGGGAGACCTCGCGGATGCCGGCTCGCGCGGCGAAGAACTGCTACTTCCCACGCGGCTGCCGAACGTATCGCTGCTGCCGGCGGGGCGCAAAGCGCTGCCGGACAATTTGGGCGTCGTCGATCGGGTCGCTCAGCTCCTGGCCAAACTCGAAGAGCGATTTTCTCTCGTGATGGTCGATGGCGGGATGCATACCGGTCCGCTCCTGCCGGCACTGGCCCGGCTCTGTGATGCGACTTATCTCGTCGTCCGGCTGGGGGCGACCGACGCGCGGGCGGCCACAGCGGCGCTCAAGACCATTCGTGCCACCGGCGCCCGAGTCATGGGCTGTGTGGCGACGAGCGCTGCTTGAGTTGACGCAGTGCAAGCGCCGGCCGACGACGATAGACTGGTGACTTCTGTCCTGCCCCATCAAGGGACCACGGATGTCGTACACCAGCCTCTCTGCCTTCGGCGTTTTCGTGGCCGCCGGCCTCGGCATTCTGCTGGGGATGGGTGGATTCACATTCAACTATGCCGAGGGGACGAGTTATCTCTCCAATGATCCCCAGGCCTGCGTCAACTGCCACATCATGCGGGAGCAGTTCGACGGCTGGCGGAAGAGCACGCACCACGCAGTCGCCACCTGCAACGACTGCCACGTGCCACACGATCTGGTTGGCAAGTACCTGACCAAGATGGAGCACGGCTTTCGCCATTCCTGGGGCTTCACTTTCCAGAACTTTCACGAGCCGATTCGCATCAAGGCCAGTAGCCTCGCCATTGTCGAGCACAACTGCATCCGCTGCCACGAATCACTCGTCAGCGAGCTGGCCGGCCACGGCCATTTTGCCGACTGCGCCCGCTGCCATGCCCACATCGGTCACGGAGCACGTCCATGAATGCCGCCGAGCCGCGACGCCGCACACCGTGGGTCACGTACGTGTTCTTGACGCTCGTTTTTGCTGCGGCGGCCTACGGCATCATGGCCCTGTACCAGAACATCATGCTCCGCAAAAAGGAGGCGCAGCAGGTCACTTTCGAGCTGACGAAGCTGACCGAGGAGACCGTCGATCCTAGGGAGTGGGGCAAGAATTTCCCGCGGCAATACGACAGCTACCTCCGCACGGTCGATACGCAGCGCACCCGACACGGCGGCTCTGACGCGTTCCAGAAGCTCGACGACGACCCGCGGCTGCGAGACATTTTCAAGGGCTACGCCTTCAGCATCGACTACCGCGAGGAGCGCGGCCACGCCTTCATGCTCAAGGACCAGGAGGAGACCGAGCGGCAGCGAGTGCCGCAGCCGGGGGCCTGTCTCCAGTGCCACGCATCGGTCCTGCCGGCATATCGTGCCGCGGGGGTGAAGGCCGGCGTGCCCGACGACGAAGCCCACCACTGGGAGGCGATTCAAAAGGGCTTCGAAGAAGTGTGCGCCATGCCGTACGCCGAGGCCCGCAAGCTGGTGACGCACCCCGTCGCCTGTCTCGACTGCCACGATCCTCAGACGCTCGCGCTTCGCGTCACGCGCCCGGCCTTCCTTCGCGGCATTGCCGAGCTGGCAAAGTCGGACAATCCGCTGCCGCACCTTCCGAGCGTGCAGCGCTGGCGGGAGGGATCGAAGAAGGAGCCGTATGATCCGAATCGGGAGGCGAGCCGGCAGGAGATGCGGTCGCTGGCCTGCGGGCAGTGCCACGTCGAGTATTACTTTAAGGGGGAGGGGAAGCTGCTGACGTATCCGTGGCACAAGGGGCTGAAGGTCGAGCAGATCGAGGCGTACTACGACGAAGCAGGCTGGAAGGACTGGACGCACGCGATTTCCGGCGCGCCGGTCCTAAAGGCGCAGCATCCGGAGTTTGAAATGTGGTCACAGGGCATTCACGCCCGCAGCGGCGTGGCCTGTGCCGACTGCCATATGCCCTACAAGCGCGACGGGGCGATCAAGATCAGCGACCACCACGTCCGCAGCCCACTGCTCAACATTTCGCGGGCCTGCCAGCAGTGCCACAATTATCCTGAGAGCGAGATTCTGGCTCGCGCCGAGGCGATTCAGGACCGGACCAAGGGGTTGCTCATCCGCGCGGAAGATGCCGTGCTGGCAGCGATCCATGCAATCGAAGCGGCGAAAAAGGCGGGCGCGAGCGACAACGATCTCGAAGCCGCGCGTAAGCTGCACCGCCAGGCCCAGTGGCGGGCCGATTTCGTCGCCGCCGAAAACTCGCTGGGCTTTCACGCGCCGCAGGAGTCGGCCCGCATCCTGGCCGAAGCAATCGACCTGGCGCGGCAGGCGCAGGTGGCGGCAATGCGGCCGCCTGCAAACGCCAAGGGAGACGCCAATTGAGTCGTGGACGATGCCTCTTCTCAGTTCTTGCTGACTCACGGCCCGCCGACGATAATCAGCCGTTTATCAATTCGCTGAAATCAAACTATTACGAGCAACCCGATGCGCTGGTTTCGTCTTACTTTTTTGTCATCCCTAATCTTCGCCTGCCTGTTGGCTCAATTGGTTGGTGCCCAAGAGGGCAAAGAGGGGAAGGAAGTCATCCCCCACGCCCAGGACAAACCGCCGGGGCCGGCACTGACGCCGGCCGAGGCGATTAAGAAGATGGAGGTGCCGGAGGGGTTCAAAGTGGAACTCGTGGCCGGCGAGCCGGATATCGTCAATCCGGTGGCGATGGCGATCGATGAGAAAGGGCGGTTTTGGATCACCGAGAGCCTGGAATATCCCCGCCGCGATGCCGGGCCGGGAAAAGATCGGATCAAGGTGCTTGAAGACACCGACGGCGACGGCAAGGCCGACAAGTTTTCGATTTTTGCCGACGGACTCAACATTCCGTCGGGGATTGCCGTCGGCCACGGCGGCGTGTGGGTCGGCAATGCGCCCGATATCTTGTTCATGCAGGACACCGACGGCGACGGAAAGGCGGACAAGCAGGAGGTCGTCGTCACCGGCTTTGGCCGCGACGACACCCACGAGCTGCCCAACTCGTTCACCTGGGGGCCGGACGGCTGGCTGTACGGGCTCAACGGCGTGTTCAATCGATCGCAGGTGAAGTACCACGAAAGCAATCGCAACTACAAACCTGATCACGCCGGCTGGGACTTCACCTGCGCACTATGGCGCATCCATCCGGTGACGCGCGAGTTCCAGGTCTTTTGCGAAGGGACTAGCAACCCGTGGGGAATCGCGATCGACGGCGAAGGCTCGTTCTTCGTCTCGGCCTGCGTGATCGACCACCTGTGGCATCTGGTCGAGACCGGCTACTACCACCGCCAAGGCGGACCGTACCCGCCGTTCACCTGGAAGATCGACTCGATCGTCACGCACAAGCACCAGAAGGCGGCCTACTGCGGCATTCACTGGTTTGACAGCGACGCCTATCCGGAAAAGTACCGCCAGCGGCTGTTCATGGGGAACATCCACGGCAATTGCATCAACGTAGATAAGCTCGCGCGCGACGGCAGCACATATGCCGGCAGCGGCGAGCCGGATTTCCTCACGGCGAATGACGCCTGGTTCATGCCGGTCGTGCAGAAGACCGGGCCGGACGGGAGCCTGTACATCCTCGACTGGTACGACCGGTATCACTGCTACCAGGACGCCAACCGCGACCCGAAAGGCATCGACCGGCTGAAGGGACGACTGTATCGCGTGCGGTACAAGGAGACGCCGCGAGCTGTCGGCTTCGATCTGTCGAAGGAGAGTGACGACGAGCTGATCGCGCGGCTCGGGGCTGGGAACGACTTTATCCGACAGACGGCGCAGCGGCTGCTCATTGAGCGGCAGATCAAGTCCGGGGGTGGAATCAAGCAGGTCCAAACTCGCCACAAGATACGACTGCTGGTTGAGGGCAAAGAGACGCCGCACAAGCAGCGGATGCACGCCCTGTGGGTGCTGATGAGCACTTGGAGGCTCGAAGACGGGCTAACACACTACCTGATGACCAGCGGCGACGGG
>DASRJP010000512.1:0-2428 GCA_035649415.1 Pirellulaceae bacterium
GACGGCCTCGCTCGGCCGCTCGATCCAGTTGGTTCCTGCCGCAAACTGCACGGGAATCGTCGTGGCGAATGTCGTCCCTTGCCCCTGCCGGCTGGCGACGGCGATTGCGCCCCCCAGCATCTCGATGAGCCGTTTGGAGATGGATAGGCTCAAGCCTGAGCCGCCGAACTGCCGCGCGGTCGAGGACTCGGCCTGTGACAGCGGTTGGAACAGGCCAGCGATCTGCTGCGGCGTCATTCCCAGGCCGGTGTCGATGACGTCGATCCGCAGCTCGGCCGATTCAGCCTGGCGGTTGTTCATCTGGGTCACGATGCGCACCGTCCCGCGGCTGGTGAACCTGATGGCGTTGCCGATCAGATTCAAAAGAATCTGCTTCAGGCGGGCGGGATCGGAGAGGATCGTCTCGGGAACTGGACCGCGGTAATCGACGTGTAGTTCCAGTCGTTTGGTCTCGGCCCGGACGCGCATTTGCGAGGCCATCTCCGCCAGCAACTGCACGATCGAGCACGGGACACGTTGGACCGCCAGCCGGCCCGCTTCGATTTTCGACAGGTCCAGAATGTCGCCGATCACCTCCAGCAAATGCTCGCTATTGCGGCGGATCGTTTGAGCCGCCAGGATTTGATCTTCAGAGGACAAATCGGGGCTGAGGAGGTTGTCGGCAAATCCCAGGATGGCCGTTAGCGGCGTGCGGATCTCGTTGCTCATCGTCGCCAGGAACTCGCTCTTGGACCGGCTGGCCTCTTCCGCTTGCTTGCACGCCTTTCGCAACTCCTCCGCGTGCCGTGCGAGCTGGGAATTCTGCTCGGTGAGTGCCGACTTCTCTTCCTCGATTGCTACATGCCTCTGGGCAATACGGCGAGCCGCTCTGCGGCCGCACCAGGCCAGCAGAAGCACCAACGCGGCGGTGCCGCCCGCCACGCCCAGCGCGAGCAATTCCAGTTGCGAGGGGCTCAGTTGCTTTGGCAGCCAGGCGGGGATGGCTGCCGCCAACTTGGTATCGAGCCCCACCAACATGCGGCCCACGACAAGCAACGTGCCCGTAGCCGCCAGATGGACCGCCGCCAGCGCGTAATATAGTAGCGGCGAAGGTGAAGGCGAACCGGCAGTTTTCTGGCGACGAAGGAAACTGAACATGCGCCGCGTCTCTCGATCGGAAATCCGGTGCGAATCGAGAAACTCTAGTTTTTTCTACGCTGCACTGGGTTCTGTGGCGTAAAGGCAGCGCGGCACTATATCAAGGATTTGCCAGCGCGGCGGTTTATGCCGATTGTGCAGCCAGGTAAGGCTGCTGGCTGAAGCATCTAGTCATCGCGCGGCGGACGCCGCGACTTCTTTGCGACGGGCCGATAACCGGGCCCCGGCGCATGGCGCGATTCTTTTCTCGTGCTCTTGCGCCCGCTCTTGATGGTGTGCACGTAGTCCCCCGCGAACCGCCGGTTGGCGTCCTGCCGCCGCCTGTCTAGTGCCTCCGGAGGCGGCCTGGACGGGATCAGGCAGTCGCAGCCGTCGCCGATCAAGTCGGTGCGCTTCGCCTTTTGCAGCGCCTCACGCACCTCGAAGTAGTTCTCAGGCTTGAAGAATTGCATCAGCGCCCGCTGGAGCTTGCGGTCGCGGAGGTGCTGGGCCACGTAGACGGGCTTCTTGGTGAACGGGTCGATGCCGGTGTAGTACATCGCCGTGGCCACATCGAAGGGCGCAGGAATGAAATCCTGCACCTGGTCGGGACGGTAACCATTCTGTTTGAGAAACACCGCCAGGTGGATCATCGCATCCAGATCGCTGGCCGGATGGCTGGCGATATAGTACGGCACAATGTATTGCTTCTTGCCGGCCTGCTTCGATTCGCGGTCAAACACTTCGGCAAACTTCTCAAAGTCGTCATTGGCCGGCTTGCGCATCTTCATCAGCACTTCCGGATCAGTGTGCTCCGGCGCGACCTTCAAGTGTCCGCCAATGTGGTGCCGCACGAGCTCGCGCATATACTCTGGATCGCGGCGCGCCAGGTCCATACGAATGCCGCTGGCCACGAGGACCTTCTTGATGCCAGGGGTCTGGCGAGCCTCTTTCATCAGCTTCACGAGCGGCCCGTGATCGGTCCCCAGCAGCTTGCAGATCGTGGGATGGACGCACGACTGGCGGCGGCAGATCGCCTCGACCTCGGGTCTCGTGCACGTCATCTGGTACATGTTGGCGGTCGGCCCGCCGATGTCGCTGACCGTTCCCTTGAACTTGGGGTCGCGGCCCATGTCGCGGATTTCCGACAGCACTGACTGCGGCGAGCGGGACTGGATGATCCGCCCCTGGTGGGTGGTAATCGAGCAGAACGTGCAGCCGCCAAAACAGCCCCGCATGATCGTCACGCTGTCCTTGATCATGTCGAAGGCGGGGATCGGCTCCTTGTACGACGGGTGCGCCCGCCGCGTGT
>DASRJP010000513.1:0-6814 GCA_035649415.1 Pirellulaceae bacterium
CCAGTCACTCCGAAAACTACATTTGCTGCCGGGCCATCGTCTTGTCCGAACGCAGCTTGCGGCCCGTGGGTGATGGATGGCTTAGTCGAGCTTCCCACTGTCGGCAGCCGACAGTGGCACCCTTTTCCTGACGTCGCCACCGGGCGGCGCTTTCTCCGGAGGCTGTTAGCCTCCGGCTAGGTTTCTGCGATGAGCTTCCGAAACTCCACTTCGCTGATCACCTTCACTCCCAGCTCTTTGGCCTTGTCGAGCTTGCTCCCGGCTTCTTCGCCGGCCACTAAAAAATCGGTTTTCTTGCTGACGCTCGAGGCGGCGCGGCCTCCTTGCCGCTGGATCAGCTCCTCGATCTCGTTGCGCTTGTAGTGCTGAAGTGAGCCCGTGACGACGATCGTCTTGCCCGCGAGCGCCCCGCCGACGGCTGGGGCGGCCCGCTTGGGCGCCGACATGGCGATTCCCAGCGACCTGAGGTCCGCGATCGTTTCCTGCCCGTATTCGCTGTGCAGAAAGTCGTAAACGCTCTGGGCAATGATCTGGCCAATCTCGTTCACTTCGCTCAGCTCTTCCAGCGAGGCCTGCTGGAGTTTTTCCAGCGAGCCAAAATGGTCCGCCAGCACTTGCGCCACCCGCTGGCCGACGTGCCGGATGGCCAAAGCGTTCAGCAGCCGCGCCAGTCCCCGCTGCTTGCTGGCCTCGATTCCCGCCAAAAGGTTCTCCGCCGACTTTTTTCCCATCCGCTCGAGCTCGACGAGCTGCGCCTCGGAGAGCCGGTAGAGGTCGCCGTACCGCGTCACCAGCTTGTGCTCGACGAGTTGTTCGACCAGCTTGTCCCCGAGGCCCTCGATGTCCATCGCGTTCCGCGTGGCAAAATAGCGCAGCCGCTGCTTCGCCTGCGTCGGGCAGTCCGGATTGGGACAGCGGATATACACGCCCCCTTCGTCCTTCACCAGCTTCGTGCGGCAGTCGGGACAGTGCGTCGGGAAGTGGAACTGCGGCGGGTCCCCTTTTCGCTCGTGCTTCTCGACCCGCACGATATGCGGAATGATCTTCCCCGCCTTCTCCACGACCACCACGTCCCCCTGCCGCACGTCCTTCCGCTGGACCTCGTCGGCATTGTGCAGGCTGGCCCGGCTGACGACGGTCCCCGCGATCTGCACCGGCTCAAGCTCGGCAATCGGAGTGACCTGGCCCGATTTGCCGATGCTCACCCAGATCTCGTTGACCTTGGTCGTCGCTTCGTACTTCTCGAACTTGTAGGCCACCAGCCAGCGCGGGCTCTTGCTGCGGGCACCCAGCTTTTCGCGCTGGGCAAAGTCGTTGATTTTCAGCACCAGGCCGTCCACTTCGAAATCGAACTCGTGCAGTTTCTCCACCAGCTCGTCGCAGTGGGCCAGCGCCGCGCCGATGTCCGGGAACGACTTCACGTCCGGAGTCGGCGGCACTCCCCAGGCCGCAATCGCTTTCAGGAACTCGACGTGGTTGGCAGCCTGCAATCCTTCGCAGTAGCCCACGCCGTGAGCGAAGAACCGCAGGTTCCGCTCGGCACAAATCCGCGGATCGAGCAGGCGAATGCTGCCGGCGGCACAGTTCCGCGTGTTGGCGTACAGCGACGCCTTGAGCTCCTTTTGCCGCTCGTTCAGCTTCACCAGGTCGGAATTGGTCATGTAGACTTCGCCGCGCAGCTCCAGCACGCTGGGCAGGTCATTGCCGCGGAGCCTTAGAGGCACGTCGCCGATCGTCCGCACATTGTGGGTCACGTCGTCCCCCACCTCGCCGTTGCCGCGGGTCACGGCCCGGGCCAGCAGGCCATCCTCGTAGATCACGGAGACCGCCACGCCGTCCACTTTCATTTCCACGACCCATTCGATCGTCTCGCCGCCAAGCCCCTTGGCCGCCCGCGCGGCAAACTCGCGGACCTCCTGCTCGCTGTACGAGTTCTCGATCGACAGCATGGGCACTCGATGCCGCACCTGATTCAACTCAGGCACCGGCGCGTCGCCAATCCGCTGAGTGGGGCTGTCGGGCGTGACCAGCTCCGGGTGCGCTTTTTCGAGCTGTTTCAGCTCGTCATAGAGCTTGTCGTATTCCCGATCGGTGATCTCGGGCTGGGCCTTGGTGTAATACAGATAGTCGTGATGGCGGATTTCCTCGCGAAGTTTTTCGATACGCTGTATGGGACTCATGACCATGTGCACCGATCTATGGGCGAATTGCTAGCGGCGGCATTGTACCCCACATGACTGTCGTGCTATCTGGCCGCGGGATCCAAATCGATGTCAAAACCTGGCTTCATTGACTCGAGCCGTGTGCCAAATACGCCACCATCGTCCCGGCCATCCTTACCCACGCTGTACAGGATGACTCCGTCGCCGCCCGGCCGATAAATCAATGGTGCATCCGCATAGGGATCCTTCGGCACGTCGGGGAGATAGTCGGGAACGAGATCGTCGAGCGACACCGGCCAGCGGCGGCGATCGTGATGGAACAGACGAATAGCCAAGTCGGCCAAGAGGAGTTGCTCGTCCGTGTGTTGCCGCAAGTAGAGGTGTCGCAACATATTGTTCGCTGGCGCCGCAAGTCCCTCAAACGATTCCCCGAAAAACAGCCGGTTTATCGCCCAGTAGAAACGTGGTCGCCAGCGCCAGGCTGTCGTTTGGAAAGCCCGATCGCGCTTCATGATGGCAGCCGGAGTTTCTCGAAATCGCTCCAGCATGGCGAGCTCGGCCATGATCTTTTGCGACTGCGAAGGCGAGTACTCCGTCCGGTGCCTGGCGAGCAATGCGATGGCGACACCGTCGACTGCGATGCCAGTGAGTGCATGGATCGTCAGTCCGCCTCGAAGATGAGTCGTGCCCAGCCTGAGCAACGCCAATTCATAGCGCGCTGCCTCGTCGTGCTGGCCAGCTGCGTGCAGTTTTTCGGCTTCCGCTTGGATCGACCGCGAAAGATTCCGATAAAGCATGATCGCTGACGTATCATCTGCAGAAACTGGGTCGGATGCAGCTCGCGACCAGTCCAATGTCACACCGGCCGGTTGATCGAGCAATTCCAGCAGCTCGCGACGAATATCGGCAGCTTCGAGCGGGCCGGCGCGTTCATTGCGTTTCGCCAAGGAGAGGACTTGGGGGTAGGCGTTGCCTGGCAGATATGGATTGGCGGGTATTTCTGACACACCGAGCATTTGCCAGTAGACCCAGGCCAACAAAGCCACTGGCGGGAGCGCAGCAATTCCGACAATCACCCGCCATATGGTTCGTCGATCGCGCAAGCTGAAAATGGCGACGATTGCCAGGCCAATCAGCATTAACATGGCCGACTGCGCGTAAATCCATAGAAATAGAAGAAAGAAGGAGAACCTGGGAAAAAAGCCGGACGGCATGAGCGACTTGGGAAAGCCGAAAAATTCGCCGGTTGAAAGCCAGTCGCCCAGCAGGAACGTATCGATCAAGGCGGCGACGATTATGGCGATAAGGGCCAACGTCGATGCGGCCCATTTCCACCGCGAAGCAAATCCGCCCCAGACGAGTAGCGCGATGACCGATAGGAGAATCGAAGCGAAAAATGCATCCGGCCAATCGATCAACAGTCCAACGCCGGCAAATTGCGAGAAAATCCAAGCCACAATGGCGGCGGGTATCATCGCCAGCATGAGGTCAGCCAAGCCAAAGCGAAAGGCTCCGTTTTTGCTTGGTTCCAAGGGGATCTGCTTGGAACGTCGCGCTTTCCAAATCCTCGAGCCAAAGATAACCAAAACGATTTCACCCATCACCAGCGCGAAATAGATCACCGGCTCGTGGGCCTGGATCGGCAACAGTATTGCCAGCGCCGCAAGCGGCAACGTGAATCGCAGAAACCAGTGCCGGCGGCTGGTGGCGGACCAGATGGCGATGATGCAGAACATGGCCGCGGTCGCGGATACGACGAAGTACGTCGCCAATTGGGACGGACTAAACATGAAGGCGCAGGACTGACGATTGCCTGATAGCGGCTACTGCGGCTTCTTCTCCTCCGCCTCGTCAACTTTGTCGATCGTGCCGAACAGATGCCCGCCGACCTCGTCGTGCTGCCAGGTGCCGGCGTACAAGCCGCCGTGAATGACGACGCGCGTGCTGAAGGTTCCCAGGCCGGGGATGGTGACCTTGTCGAGCGTGAGGATCGGCGTGTCGCCGGCCCACTTCACGTCGATCGGAACCGGAAAGACCTTGTCGGTCTGGCCGTACTTGATGCGGGCGGTGATCATCCACTGGTCGCCGTCGATCAACTTGCGGGCGCTGGTGATCGTGTATTCTTCGGCAGCGGGCGCCATGTCCGGCTTGGCCTTGACGGTGAACCGGCCCGTGAGCTTGGCGCCCGAGAGCGACTTCTCGAGGTTCTTGATCAGCTCTTCCTTGCTGGGCGCTTGCGGCTCGTCGGCGCGGGCCGTGCCCACCCCCAGGGCCAGGATGATCGATGCGGCCAGAAAGCGGCATAGTCGGTAGCTACGCATAATGGATTCTCCTGTAGGGGCGGACGCCATCGCCTGCCGCGGTTTGGCTGGCGACACTGGATGCAAGTGGCAGCCGACCGGCGGGGCAAGTAGAACCAGGGACTAGTTTACGGACCATTGTATGCCAGGAGCGAGTGCAATGAACCTGGAAACCCGGATCGAGCGATTGGAACGGGGCGACCGCCGGTGGCGGCTGGCAGCGACTGTGGCCGGCGCTGGACTGGCGCTGGTGGTCTTCATGGGTCAGGCCAGGCCCGAGCCCGGCGAAGTGAAGGCCCGCAAGTTTGTGCTCGTGGACGACGAAGGGACCTCGCGGGCTACGCTGGCGATGGAAGCGGGGGGCCCGAGTCTGGTGCTGACCGATGCCCGCGGCCGGGGCGCGATTCGCCTCAGCGTCCCCAAAGTGCCGGACAAGGGGACGCTGTACCTGAGCGACGGGGAGGCACGTTCCGATCTGGAGCTGGCAATGACCCAAAACGGGCCGGTGATTCATTTGAACGACAAGCGGGGCAACCGCGTTCGGCTAGCCACCAACGAGCTCAATGCGCCGCTGGCGGCAGTGTACGACGAAGAGGGGAAGCTGCTC
The DNA here is from genome assembly GCA_035649415.1 of Pirellulaceae bacterium. Taxonomy (GTDB): domain Bacteria; phylum Planctomycetota; class Planctomycetia; order Pirellulales; family Pirellulaceae; genus DATKDU01. Next base: position 5,070 of record DASRJP010000513.1, read on the forward strand.
TTCCAGGTGACGGCGAAGAAGTAGAGCGGAGCGGACGAATGCGCCAATCGGCCTCAACGGCACATGGAGTGTGCCTACTACAGAAAAAAGCCCGGCTGGAATCCAGCCGGGCCAGGTAAAATCATCGGGTCGGGCGTAGTGCCCGCCGCGGGTTAGTTGGATTCGATCTGGGCTTCGGCCTCTTCCAGCGACACTTCTGAGTTTGTCTCGCCGCTATCGATCCGGTCCCAGCCGCCGCGGGTTCCAAATCGCTGCGTGCGCCGCTCGGCCGAACGAGCACAGCGGATGCACTCGGTGGCATAGGGCACCGCCTGGAGCCGCACGACCTTGATCGACTGACCGCAGGCCTCGCAGCGGCCGTAAAGCCCTTGGCGGATCTTTTCCAGTGCGGCGTCGATGCGGCCAAGCTCGCGGCTTTCGACTTCCGCCAGTTGACCTTCGATCTCCGCCTGCTCGTTGAGAACCGTCGCGTCAATTTCATCGCCGACGCCAGTGTCCTTCACCGAGCTCAGCGAGTTGACATCACCCGCGAGCACACGGCGAATCGCCATCCGGCGATTGACAAGCCGCTGTTCCATCTTCCGAATGAAATCGTTGCGTTTCATGGACAGTTCCTCCTTTGGCGGGCGGGGACCTTCGTCCGCGCCACAGCCGATGTTGCCTTCAAGCCGCCTCTCGTCCTAGCGAAAACCGTGCCGAACGCTCCATCAAATCGGCAACTGCGTTTCTCCCACTGCTACGCGGCAATTGCCGCACCAGTTCAGCGGGACAAACCCGAGAACCCTTCTGCGGGTTGTCTCAAACCGGTACAGCAGCGTGTCAATATGGCAGCCGCCGTGCGTTGCGTGCACGTGCGGCCGACACCGCTGGGCAAGCTCACTCTGTGAAGCGATTCACGAGCCCAGCTAAGAGCGCGCAGCCGAACCCCCCAAACGGCACTTGCCGCCGATTGAGTTATATTCGCTCGCGCGAGGCAGATTATTGCCCCCCGGTGACGAATTGTCGCCAAGTGACATTCAGGTGACATTGCCCTGTTGGCAATGGTTCGCGGTGTCGATGCGGCCCCAGCTTCTCTCGTGCCGGAGCTACGCCGATGTTTTTCTCCTGGCGACTTATCGCGTCGGCGGCGGTGCTGGCTGTGAGCTGCGTGACGGCGGGGTGCTGCTGCCTTCCCGTAGGCAGGAGCCGCGATCCCAAATTTGACCAGGTTAAAAACGGGATGAGCGAGGAAGCGGTCCTCGAGCTGCTGGGCGATCCGTACACCTACCAGCCGCACGCGTCTGGCGTTTGGACCTACCCGCGGATGACCCTCGAAGAGTTCCACGCGGATCCTTCGCGCAACCTGGAGACGCGCGACGTCATCCTGGTCTATTTCAAAGACGGGAAGGTCGACAACACCTACCGCCGGACTGGTGAGGAGTTCCGCCAGCCCCGGCCGCGGCGGCCCGGCGAGGTCACTTCACCCGCCTCACCCGGTGATTGAGCGTGTCGCCGATGTAGATGGCGCCGTCGGCGCCGACGCAAATGCCGTGGGGCCGGTTCATGCTGGCTTTGGTCGCCGGTCCGCCGTCGCCGCCGCCCCCTTCATGCTGGGGCCCCATGCCGGCGACCGTCGTTACGATCCCGTTGGCCAGGTCGATCTTACGTGCAGCATGGTTTTCCGTATCCATGACGTAGACGTTTCCATCCGGCCCGAGAGCGATTCCCTTGGGACCATCGAATGCCGCCTCCTTGGCGGGACCGCC
>DASRJP010000514.1:0-3330 GCA_035649415.1 Pirellulaceae bacterium
GCCTGGCGGATGAAGGCGAACAGGGCGTCGAGCTTGGCGGCATACCAGAAGCCGTAGTAGACCATCTCGGCGACGACTGGCGCGAGCTGGTCGCGGAGATGCATCAGGTCGCGGTCCATCGTGAGCTGTTCGACGACGCGATGGGCCGTGTAGAGGATCGTCATACCGGGTGCCTCGTAAACGCCGCGGCTCTTCATGCCGACGAACCGGTTCTCGACCATGTCCACGAGGCCAATGCCGTTGCGGCCGCCGATCGTGTTGAGCGTCTTGACGATTTCCAGCGGTGAGAGCTTTTTGCCGTTGACCGCAGTCGGCACGCCGGACTCAAACTGGATCTTGACGTTCTCGACTTTATCGTGGGCCTTCTGCGGCGGCGTCACCATGCCGAACTCGACGAGCTGGACGCCGTTGACGTTCAGGTCCTCGAGCTGGCCCGCTTCGTAGCTGATATGGAGGCAATTTTCGTCGCTGGAGTACGGCTTGCTGACCGACGCCTTGACTGGGATGTTCTTTTGATTGCAAAACGCGATCATCTCGCTCCGCCCGGGAAACCGCTGGCGGAATTTTTCGATCCGCCACGGGGCAATAATCTTGATTTGCGGATTGAGGGCCTCGGCCGCCAATTGAAAACGGCACTGATCGTTCCCTTTGCCTGTCGCTCCGTGGGCATACGCGTCGGCGCCAACTTCGCGGGCCACTTGCAAACAGACCTTGCTGATCAGCGGCCGGGCGATGCTCGTCCCCAGCAAATAGACCCCCTCGTACTTGGCCTGCCACTGGAGCACCGGAAACGCAAAGTCGCGGCACAGCTCCTCCTGGGCATCGACGATCCGGGCGCTCTTGGCGCCGCAGTCCTTGGCCTTCTTCAGAATGGCCTGCCGGTCCTCACACGGCTGCCCGAGATCGACGTAGACGGCGTGAACGTCGTACCCCTCGTCCTGAAGCCAACCAAGAATGACCGACGTATCGAGACCGCCTGAATAGGCAAGGACGCAGCTAGGCATCGCAGGGACCTTCTTGGAAACGGGCGTGGCCGGTGGCGAAGCACCAAACTCTAAGCACCAAATTCGAAACAAATCCGAAGCAGGAAAGATCGAATGCTCGAAACGGAACCGATTTTCGTCCGCCCTCGCCGAGCTGAGAAGGGGGAGTTACGATTGGGGCATGGACCGCGTACAACTCGAATCGCTCGCGCGCCAACTCACGTCCGGAGAGTTGTCCGTCGCGGCGTTTCTCCAGGCGATTGCCGGCGAATGGGGTCGGGAGTCGATTCGGGACGGCGATTTTCCACTGGCCGAAACGATCAGCCCGAATCGACTCCCGACCCCGTCCACGGCCGAACTGCCCGACACGACGCTCGACCTCGACCGCGCTCGCCGCTGTGGCTTTCCCGAAGTGGTCTTCGGAGAAAACAAGAGCGCTGAAACGCTGCTGCGGATTGTGGACAGGCTGGTGCAGGAACAGGTTCGCGTCTTTGTGACTCGAGTCGCGGCCGACAAAGCCGAAGCGCTCTGCCAGCGGTTTCCGGCGGCTCAGTACAACCCCGTGGCCCGCACCTTCCGCCTCAACCGTGGAGCAGGCGTCTCGCCTGCCGAACATGCCCCCAAAACCGGCCGCGTCGCCGTCGTCACCGCCGGTACCAGCGATGTTCCGGTCGCCGAAGAAGCCCGCGAAACGCTCGACTGGATGGGGGTCGAGACCGTTTCAATCACCGACGTCGGCGTTGCCGGCCCGCAGCGCCTTTTGGCCAAGCTACCTTTGATCGTGGGGAGCGATGCGGTGGTGGTCGTTGCCGGCATGGAAGGGGCGCTCCCCAGCGTCGTCGGTGGGCACGTCGATTGCCCGGTGATTGCCGTCCCCACCAGCGTCGGTTATGGAGCCAACTTCGGCGGCATTGCGGCGCTGCTCACGATGCTCAATAGCTGTGCCGCCAATGTGACGGTGGTGAACATCGACGCGGGCTTCAAAGGCGGCTACATCGCGGGTCTGATCGCTCATGGCAAAAGCAAGGCGAAGTAAGCCGCCGCGTTCGGCGCGGGTCTCCGGACCCCGCCGAAAAGACCGACCCCAGGTCTCATCGGCGGTTACAAGAGACCCTCGGTCCCCCTCGGCGGCTCGGTCCGGAGACCGGCCACAACAGACGCCTGCCCCCCGGCGATTGCCCCGCCTTCTTCCGCGGGCGCCGGACAGCCATAAGGGGGATTTTGGTCGGGCGCTAATCGTCGGCGGTTCCCGCGGCATGGCCGGCGCTGTGGCACTGGCGGGCATGGCTTGCCTTCGTAGCGGCGCAGGACTGGTGAAGCTGGCAATTCCCGACTGCGTACTGGAAACAGTCGCCGGCTTTGAGCCGAGCTACATGACCACGCCGCTGCCGTGCGACGAGGGGGGCAAGTTTAGCGCCGATGCGGCGCCAGCCCTGCTGGAATTGGCCGGTTCGGCGACCTGTGTCGCCTGCGGCCCCGGCATCGGCCGCTCCGCGGAATTGACCTACCTCGTCCGCGAGCTTTATCGCCAACTGCCGATGCCAATGGTGATTGACGCTGACGGGCTCAATGCCCTGGCCGATGCGCCTGCCGGACTGAGGGATGCCGCCGGTCCGCGGGTGCTCACGCCGCATCCCGGTGAGTTTTCCCGGCTCAGCGGCATTGCGACGAGCTCGCGCCGCGAGCAGATCGATGCCGCCCGCAAGCTGGCTGCCGAACACGGCGTCATCGTCCTCCTCAAAGGACATCGCACGTTCATCACGGACGGCAACCAGGAGGCGATCAACGCGACCGGCAACCCCGGCATGGCCACGGGCGGCAGCGGCGACGTGCTGACGGGAATCATCACGGCGCTGATCTGCCAGGAGCTCTCGCCATTCGATGCCGCCATATTGGGGGCACATGTCCACGGCCTGGCGGGCGATCTGGCGGCCAAGGAGCTTGGGCAGGTCTCTCTGATCGCCCGGGATTTGATTCAATTTCTGCCTCGGGCAATGAAAACCGTTGGCTGACTCAAATCAACACCAATTGCAAATTGGAGATCATGCCTGCAATTTGCAATTTGCAATTTGCAATGTTCAATTTGCAATTACTGGCTTGAGCGAACCCTTGCTGATCCCCCACCCATGCAGCTTTTCCGCTCCCTCGACGATCTTCCAATCGGCCTCCGCGGGGGCGCAGTGGCGATTGGCAATTTCGACGGCGTGCATGTTGGGCACGCGCGGATCATTCAGCGGCTGCTGGCCAAGGCGAAGGAGGTAAGCGGTCCGTCGATCGTCTTCACGTTCGATCCCCACCCGGTTCGACTGCTGCGGCCTGACAAGGCGCCGCCGCCGCTGACCTGGAC